>JBBIKM010000008.1:0-50857 GCA_037445455.1 bacterium
ACCCTCGAAGCCATTCGCCGCATCAAAGCGGAGTTGCCCGGCGTGCGTACGATTTTGGGCGTCAGCAATGTGTCCTTCGGTTTGTCCACGCCTGCGCGCCACGTGCTGAATTCCGTGTTTCTCTACCATGCCGTGCAAGCCGGCCTCGACATGGCGATCGTGCATTCCTCCAAAATTCTGCCGCTGCACAAAATCGCCGAAGCAGAACGCGAATTGCACCGCCGCTTGATTTTCGACGACCGCCGCTTTGACGATGCCGGTGCCTGCCTCTCCGATCCGCTGCAGGAGATCATCGCCTATTATGCCGAGCGCAGCGCGCACAAGCAGGAAGCGGCGCCGCTGCCGGCGCAGGTGGAAGAACGCCTGCAACGCCGGATCATCGACGGTGACAAGCTTGGCCTGGACGCCGATCTCGCCGAGGCGCTGCAGAAATATGCGCCGCTCGACCTCATCAACAATATTCTGTTGGAAGGCATGCGCGTGGTCGGCGAGCTCTTCGGCTCCGGCCAGATGCAACTGCCCTTTGTGCTGCAGTCCGCCGAAACCATGAAGGCCGCGGTGAAATATCTCGAACCGCACATGCAGCGCCTGCAGGGCGTGACCAAAGGCACGATGGTGCTGGCCACCGTCAAGGGTGATGTGCATGACATCGGCAAAAATCTCGTCGACATCATTCTCACCAACAACGGCTATCAGGTGATCAACCTCGGCATCAAAGTGCCGGTGGAAAAGATGATTCATGCCGCCGAACAGCACGGCGCGGATGTCATTGGCATGAGCGGCTTGCTGGTGAAGTCGACGCTGATCATGAAGGAAAACCTCGAGGTGTTGAACGAGCGCGGGATCACCATTCCGGTGATTCTGGGCGGTGCGGCGCTGACGCGCGCTTACGTGGAAGAGGATTTGGCGGCAATCTATCGCGGCCCGCTCGCATACGGCAGGGATGCCTTCGCCGGTTTGCATTTCATGCGGGAGATCTGCGAAGGCGAGGCGCCGGCCTCTTCCTCCCCGCCGGCGCGCCCCAGGCGCGGGCCGGGGCGCAGCAACGCGGACGAGGATCCGCCAGCCAGTGCCGCGCCGGAGGCGGAGGCCGTCACGCCGGGCTGGCAGCCGGTGGCCATTCCGGCCGCACCCTTTTTGGGAACCAGAGTGGTGCGCGACCTTCCGCTCGCCACCGTGTTCGAGTATCTCAACAAGATTGCGCTCTTTCGCGGCCAATGGCAGGTGCGCCGGGGCAAAATGGCGGTGCCGGAATACGAACGGCTGGTGCAGGAGAAATTCGAGCCGCTGCTCGCGGACTTGCAGCAGCGCTGCCTTGCCGAGCGCATGCTCGTGCCCGAGGTGATCTACGGCTATTTTCTCTGCAACAGTCTGGGAAATGATGTCATCATTTTCGATGACCAGGGGGAGCGGGAAATCGAGCGCTTCACGTTTCCGCGCCAGACGCAGGGCAATCGCCACTGCCTGGCGGATTTTTTCGCGCCGGTGGACAGCGGCCAGCGCGATGTGATCGGTATGATGATCGTCACGGTCGGCCAGGCTGCTTCGGAAATCTCACGCCGGCTGTTTGAAGGCGACAAGTATTCCGACTATCTCTATTTCCACGGCCTGAGCGTGGAAACCGCCGAGGCACTGGCGGAGTATTGGCACAAGCAGATGCGCGCCGAGTTGGGCCTGGCTGCCGACGATGCCGGCGAAATCCGCGATCTCTTCCGCCAATGCTACCGCGGCGCGCGCTTCTCGTTCGGCTATCCCGCTTGTCCCAATCTCGAAGATCAAGCCAAACTGTTCCGCCTGCTGGAGCCGGGCCGCATCGGCATCTCGTTGACCGAGGAATTTCAGCTCGTGCCGGAGCAATCCACTTCGGCAATCATCGTGCATCACCCGGCAGCGAGGTATTTCAACGTTTGAGGCGGCAGTGCCGTTGCTCCTGCGGCACGCGGATCTATGCTGCTGGAGTGGCTTCCTGCACGGAGGGAGTTGCCGCCGGCGCAAGATGCCGCTGCCTGCGCACTTCTGCCATTACGATACTCGCGGCATGGCTGAGTGCGAGAGAGGTGGCGCCGCCAACGGTGGGGATGCGGACAAAACCATCACAGAAATCCCGCAGCCCGCGCGACAATCCGCGCCGTTCGCCGCCAATCGCCAGCGTGGTTGGGCCGGTCAAGTCCACCTCGTACATCGCCCGTTTGGCGGTGGCAAGACTTCCCCAGAACTTCACTCCCAGCCGCCGAAAGGGAGTCAATTCCTTTTCGATATTCTCGATCTGAACGAGGGGCAGGCGTTCGAAAGCACCGGAGCTCGCGCGCGCGACCGCCACACCGTCGAAATTCCACACATGCTTCTTGAGAAATACTGCGTGCGCTCCCAGGGCTTCCGCTGTGCGCAGCGTGTAACCCAGGTTTTGGGCATCCTCGGTTCCTTCAATCAAAACAAAAAAAGCCGGCTCGGTGAAGTGCCGGCTGCGCTCGAGCAGCTCCGACACCGGCATCACTGGTTTCGGTGTACAAAGAATTGCCACCCCGCCGTGGGACCTGCCTTTGGTGAACGACTCCAGCTCAGCGGCTGCCACATACTTGATCGGAACAGATTGCGATTCGGCCGCTGCAATCACTTCGCGAATGCGGGGCAGTGGTGTTCCCTGTTTCACCAGCAGCAGTTGGAACCGGCGTTGCCGCGCCAAGAGAGCCGGCAAAACACACTGTTTCCCTTCAAGAATTTCCATAAATCGGCTTGAGATTCCATTCCTGCTGTAGAGTTCGCGTGCCACTGGCAGCTTCGCTTCTTAGGGCGACCGCAATTTGGTGCAACCGCCCCAGAAAAGCAACAGGGTATTGCTGCTCCTCCGTCCGGCAGCCGTTTTCAGCAGGAAAGCTGGAACTGCCACGGCGCGTGCGCTGGCGGCGCCGAATGTTACGATGCTTTTGCAAATTATTTCACTCTTCTGAGAAAATTCCTCGCGCAACGGCGTCTTTACCATTGTGGCGCTCTGCCACGCTCGAATCCGGCACACAAGGTTAGTATTGCTGGCGCGTTCCTTTGCTCTCTGACCGATTTCGCCAAACATCTCCAACGAGCCGACATGCCGACTCTTGCGTTGTTCGTGCCGTTTTCCCTCCGCATTCGCTTCATACAGGGGAGACAGAGAGATGTGCCATATCGGTATGATTGCGCAGGATAGCCAGCTCAACCGATCATTGCGCCTCGCGCTGCAGGCGAGCACCGGCTGTCAGGTTTCAAGTTTCGATCAAGTTGTCGATCGCCCACCCGTTCAGCTCCACCACATTGACCTGCTTATTCTCGAATGGCAGGTCGTCGCTCTTCAGCAACGCTTCCTCCAGGAATTCAACCGCGGCAATCCCGAAGCCACCGTGATCTTGCTTGCTCCGCGCGAGACGGCGGCGAGTCTGGCCGGCCGGGGCGACCTCGGCATTGATGAAATCATCCCGCTTGCACGAGATGAGCACCAGATGTCCGCCATCCACGACTGGCTCGTACAGAGGGTTGCCGCGCTCGATCATCTGCAAGGGCTGCAGGAAAGGTTGTACCGGGAGATGCGCCAAAGCCAGATTGTCGCCAGGAGCAGGGTCATGCGCGAGATCCTTTGCCGGCTGCCGCAGTTGGGCGATTCCGATGCCACGATTTTGATCACCGGTGAAACCGGCACCGGCAAGGAGCTGATCGCCCGCGCGATTCACTATCTCGGCCGGCGCGCCAGCCAGCCGTTCGTGACGGTTGATTGCGGCGCGCTGCAGGAGCATCTTATTGAGAATGAGCTGTTCGGTCACGGCCGCGGCGCCTACACCAGCGCCAATGCCCCGGCCATCGGCTTGATCCAGGAGGCTGCCGGCGGCACGCTCTTTCTCGATGAAATCGAAGCGCTGCCGTTGAGTGTGCAAGTCAAATTTCTCCGGTTCCTGCAGGAGCACCAGTACCGGCCGCTGGGCCAGTCGAAATACGTCACGGTGGATGTGCACGTTGTCGCCGCCACCAATCGCGACCTGGTAGAGGCCGTCCGGCTGCGGGAATTCCGGCAGGATTTGTATTACCGTCTGGAAGGAGTGAAGATTCTTGTGCCGCCGTTGCGCGAACGCAAGGCCGATATTGCCGCGCTGGCGTTTCATTTTCTCAAGAAACATCTGCCGCCCGCGGCAGCGCAAGTTCCGCTCCTCTCCGAACAAATGCTGCAGGAATGGATGAAATATGATTGGCCGGGTAACGTGCGGGAGTTGGAGAACAGGATCATGTCCCTGCTCGTCGAACCACCACCCGGCAAGTCTGCCAGTGCAACCTTTGCTGCGGCCGATCCCCAGACTGTGCGGCCGCTCATGGAAGTCAGGAACGAAACGCTCGCCCAGTGTGACCGCGCTTATCTGCAGAACCTTCTCAACCTGACCAGGGGCAATCTCAGCGCCGCTGCCCGTCTCGCCGGCATTCACCGCAAAAGTTTGGCGCAGTTGCTCAAGAAATACGGCATGACCGTCCCGCGCGAGCGGGATTCGGATCCCCGTTGAGGCTTGCACGCCTCAGTGTTCCTGGCGGTTAGTTTGTTGATTTGTCGTGGAGCGCGTTCTGCATTGAGGCGCTTGCCCCTCACCTTCATTCTCTCCTCTTCGATTTCGTCCACCACTCGTTGCCAGGAGTCCCGCCAAAACTGCTGTTTCTCCGCATGTGGCTTTTCTGGCCTGGATGTTGCCGGCCAGCCGCGCAAGAGGTGATGACAGTGCTCGATCAGCAAGCTCCGGTGGTCAACCTTTACGCAACTTGAAGAAACATTCTGAATACGATACGCGCCGCGTCGCCATTGCCATTCTGCACTATCTCCGTGACCATCCTCAGGCAAAGGACAGCCTCACCGGCATCGCCCAGTGGTGGGTGGGAGAGGAAAGGAACGCAGTGGAGGAGGCGCTGAAAGTCTTGCTGCGCGAGGGCATTTTGGTGAAGCGCCGCCACCTCTATCAGCTTGCCGCGAATCGCAGCGTGCCGCGCGATCTCGACTTGTTCGAGCAAGCGTTGCGGCAGCAGGGCAAGCAGCAACAGCCGTGACGCAGGCCGCGCCGCAGCGCCAGCTCTGATCTCCAACTGCATTCAGTGACGGGGAAACTGAGGCGCGCGCACCTCAAGCTGCCGCCCTCGCCGCGCACCGGCGCAGAACACGGGCTGCAAATCAAAGCAGTTACCGCGTTGCCGGCGCGTTGTTCCTCTTGGCGTGAATGTTGCGAGTTGCGAGACTGCGGCTTCGCCGCGCAAGCGGGAATCAAAGCCAGCTCCGAGACATGAGTTGTTGCGCGGATACCTGAACCAGCATGATGAATCCCTTTCATAAGAACTCCAGTACCGAACAGCCGGCACCGCCATCATCTGTGAAACAGCCGGGGGCAGAGCCGTACGAGAACGCCCATGCGCACCTGCTCGACGAGCTGCGCTGGCTCAACCGGCTGCTGCTGGCGCATCTGCTGCGTTTACGGGAGGCGAATTTCTACGACCAGGCGAGGGATTTCCGCGGCTGGTTCACTGCGGATGAAGAGATTGATGCCCTGTTTGCCGAGGGTGTCTTCGAAAAGGATGACAACCGCAGCGCCGCAAACCAGCAGAGCATTGCGGAGCTGGGTCGTCAGGCGCAACGCCTGCGTATGACCATCGATGCTCGCGTGCGCGCCGGCACGGCGCAACAGGTTTTCCTGCCGCTGGTTCATCTCGCCAACTGCTTTCGTCTCGACGTGTTTGAGCAGCACAGCCTGCTCATTTGCCTGGCCCCGCAACTCGATGCGCGCTACGAAAAAATCTACGCCTACCTGCAAAACGATCTCACCAAGAAATCCGCCAGCATTGATCTGATTCTCGGCCTACTCTGCACGGAAATGGCCGCGCGGTTGGCGTGTTTGAGATACTTCCATCCCGGCGCGCCGTTGCGGCATTTTGGTTTGGTGGAAAAAGGCGACGCCGACCACGGCAGCTCGGCGGCGCAGCACTCGCTGCGGGCTTCGTTGCGCATTGTGCATCATGCGCTCGGCAATGCCGTCATCGACGAGCGCCTGGCCGGCGAGGCCCGATTTCTGGCGCCATTGAGTTGGGAGAAAGTCGTCATCAACAGCGCATTGCAGCGGCAACTGCAAAGTCTGTTCAGCGCCAATGGCCGGCATTCTGCCACGAGGCGGATTCTCTATCTGCACGGCCGCCGTGGCCATGGCAAACAGACAATCGCGCGCGCGCTGTGCAGCGAAAATCACCTGCCACTCCTGGCGGCGGATATCAGGCCCTGGCTTGCCCAGCCGGACACGTTCCAGGAAAAGCTCCGTTTGTTTCTGCGCGAAGGCCTGTTGCAGCCGTGTGCCGTTTTCCTCGCGCATCTTGAAAAACTCGAACAGGCCGCAGAAGAGATGCCCTGGTTGCGCGAGAAGTTTTTTCAGGAGATTGCCGAGCTGGGATGGACGCTGTTGCTGGCCAGCGAAGTGCCGCTGCCCGCCTCGTGGACCGCTCTGCCCGAGATTGTTCCGGTTGCAATTCCGGCGCCGGATTCCGCTGAGCAACAGGCGCTCTGGCGCTTGCATCTCAATGGCTTTGTTGACCCCGGGGATCTGCAACCCCTGGAGGAATTGACCACGCGCTTCGATTTGAACGGCGGCCAGATTGCCGGCGCGGTCCAGCTCGCCACGCAGGCCGGCCGGCTGGCGAATCCGGCTCGCACCCCGATCACATTGCGTGATTTGTTCCGCAGCAGCCGGATACAATCGCAGCCCAGACTCTCGGCGCTGGCGCGCAAGATCGAACCGAAATATACCTGGCAGGATCTGGTGCTGCCGGAAGATCAAATGCAGCAACTGCGCGAGATTGCCGACCAGGTGAAGTACCGGCATGTGGTTTTGCACGATTGGGGCTTTGCCGGCAAGCTGTCGCTGGGGCGCGGGATCAATGCGTTGTTCGCCGGCCCCAGCGGCACCGGCAAAACCATGGCCGCCGAGGTGATCGCCAACGAACTCGGGCTCGACTTGTACAAGATCGACCTCTCCGCCGTGGTGAGCAAGTACATCGGCGAGACCGAGAAGAATCTCAACCGCGTCTTCACCGAAGCCGAACACAGCAACGCGATTCTGTTTTTCGACGAAGCGGATGCCCTGCTGGGCAGGCGTTCGGAGGTGAAGGATGCGCACGATCGCTACGCCAATATCGAGATTGCCTATCTGCTGCAGAAGATGGAAGAATATGAAGGCCTCGTCATCCTGGCCACCAATTTGAAGAAGAACATGGACGATGCCTTTGTGCGGCGGCTGCAGTTCGTGGTGGACTTGCCCTTCCCGGACGAGAAATATCGCCTCCGAATCTGGTCGGCCATCTTTCCGTCCAGCATGCCGCTGAGTGCGGAGATTGATTTCAAGCTGCTCGCCAAGAAACTGAAGATCACCGGCGGCAACATCAAGAACATCGGCCTGAAAGCCGCTTACCTGGCGGCTGCGGAGGGCGGAGAGGTGCGCATGCAGCACGTGGTGCGCGCCACCAAGCGGGAGTTCCAGAAGATGGGCAAGCTGTACGTGGAAGCCGATTTCTATCGCGAAGGAAAGGTACTGGATTGAGATGAGCGATTCCGCCATTGCCGCCGTGGGTTCGACCCTGATTGCCCTGCTGCGGCAGAACATGCTCGATTACGTGGCCGCGCCCGAACAAATCGCGCTGGTGTCGCCCGCGGAGGCCGCCGGTCAGGACATTCGCTTGTCCCTGTTCCTCTATTCCGTGGTCGAGAATCCCTATTTGAAAAACGACAACCCGCGGCAGGTGAATGCAACCAGGCTGGTTTATCCGCCGCTGTCGCTGGATCTGTACTATCTGCTCACCACCTATCCGGCGGAGGGGATTCCGGACCTGACCGAGCGCATGCTGCAGGCCCACCGCATTTTGGGCCGCGCCATGCGGATCTTTTATGATCACGGCAATCTCGCGGGTACGATTTTGCAGGGCGATCTGGCCGGCAGCGGCCTGGAACTGCGCCTCACGCTCAACCCGATCACAGTTGAAGACCTCACCCGCATTTGGAGTGTCTTTCCGAACCGGGATTATCGCACCTCGGTGAGTTATCTCGTCACCCCCGCGCCGCTCGATTCGGAAAGAAGTGACAGCGCACAACGTGTGGTTGCGAAACAAACGGACCATGATCACATGGTCCCGGCACAGGAGAATCGCTGAATGGCGCTGCAACGGCCGTATGTCACCAACCGCTTCATCGCCCATGCCGGCGATCGTCTCACCACCACGCTTTCGCTTGCCGTGGCGGTGTTCGATGAATTCACGCTGGAAATGCCGGCCAGCGGGATCGAAGTGGTGATCGAGCAGGGCAGAAACAGACGCGTGGCGGTGCGCAATCGCAGCGGCTATTTCTGCTTCAACAATCTGCCGCCGCAAACTTATACGGTGGCGGTGCGGCCGGATCCTGCGGCGGGCAACTGGTTTGTTGCGCAGACCAGGCAGATCATTGTGCCGCGGCCGAATCACCTGCATCCGGTTGAAGAATTCATTCTCAAAACCACGCCCGCCTATCCCTTTCCGCCCCATGCCAATTTGATCAGAGGCATGGTTGTCGTTGATCCGCTGGCGGTGCCGCTGGTTCCGGTCATCGGCGCCCTGGTGACGGCGGCGGCAGAGTTTCTCGATCCCAATCAGCCGCCGGCCACAGTTACCGATCAAAACGGCGAGTTTGCCCTGTTTCTGAGAGAAGTGGAACTGGAAGACGATGAGCCTTTTGTCAAAGAGATTACGCTCACCATTGCCAAAGGCGGGCAGCAAAAACCGATACCGATCACCGACATGAAGGAAGGCACGACGGTTCATTTGCAGCGAATCAAATTTCCATGATCATACTGACAAGTCAGGATCCCGGGGCGGCGCACATGCTCACGGACGCAGTCAACCGGTATTGAGGCAATCAAGGAGGTAACGATGTCAACCCTGAGCGGGGCACCAGTGCAAGGGCAAACCGTGCCGGAGAATGGCGGCAGCGCTGCCTCCCAGGCACAAACGCCCGAGGAAAAACGCAATGAGCTGGAGCGCAATTTGGCAAAGCTCGACAAGGATTTGCAGCGGCTGAATCAGCTCAGCAAAACCTGGAAAGGCGACTTTGCCGCGCTGGATGCGCTCATCAAGGAACTGAAGAAGATTCTCGACGCCTATGAGAAGGCACTGCCGAAGCTGTCCGATGATTGGCGTGCGCGCGACAACTACGCCCGCATCCAGGAGCCGATGCTGAAAGAGGCGGTGAAAGGGAAGGAGGGCGAAATTGACGCCATCATCAAGAAATGGAATAACGCCGAAGCAGAATGCCAAAGGGAGCTCGAAGCAGCCAGGATAGCCAGGGATGAAGCCGGCCAGGCGCTGGCACAGGCACAGGAGAATCACGCTGCCGCCACCCAGGCCTTCGAGGAAACCAAACTGCATCAGAAGCGCATTGAAGATGATCTGAAGAAGTTGGCGGACCTGCAAAAGCAGATCGAAAAAGAAGAGGAAGGCGGGAAATACGCGGTGATGTATTACCTGCTGCAGGAGTACATTGCCATCAAGAACGCCAGCGAGCAGCCGGTCGAAACGACCCGGGAAAAACTCGAGCAGGATCTGATCACCAAATGGCAGGCGATGGACACGGCGCTGCGGGTGATGCGCCACCAGGAAAAACTGCAGCAGGAAGCCGCGGAAAAATACGACAACAAGAAGAAGGAATGCGAGCAGCTTTCCGCCGGCAAGCGCGCCAATATGCTCGCGGAGCTTGCGGAGATTACATTCTAAACAGCCATTCCAACGAAAAGATGAACGAGAGGAGAATTCATCATGCCAGAATACTTGTCCCCAGGCGTATACGTCGAAGAATTCGAGATCGGCGCCAAGCCGATCGAAGGCGTCAGCACCAGCACCGCGGGCTTTCTGGGCAAAACGCTGCGCGGACCGTTGATGCCGCGGTTCATCAACGGCTTCGAGCAATTCAAGCGCATCTATGGGAGCTACCTTTCCGATTCCTATCTGGCCTATGGCGTCGACGGCTTCTTCACCAACGGCGGCCAGCGCTGTTTTGTCGGCCGCATTGCCGCTGATGACGCGGTGGCCGCCAATGCCGTCCATGACACGATCCTGATCGAGGCGATTGGTCCGGGGGATTGGGGCAATCGCATTGCCATCAAAGTCGGGCCCGGCAGCCTGCAGGACGAAACCCAGCCCGAACCGTGGGGCAAAATCAAATTGACCGTGATGTATTGGGATCAACCTCCACCGACACCCCTGGTGGATCCCACCGATCCCTTGAACGCCATCAACCCCAATCGTCGGGAGCCGACCCTGCTGGAAGTGTATGACAATCTCTCCGCTGACCGGAGCTCGCCGGATTACTATGAGACCCGGGTAAATCCGCAATCCAATCTGATTCGCTTGACGCGCCAGGCTGACAACAACCCAACGCAATTGCCTCTCACCCTGCTGCCTGATCTCGGCGGCGTCGCCGGCACGGAAGGGTCGGCACTCGACTTGGCGGATTACCAGGGCCGGACGCTGCCGGCGCTGCCGGACGGCACCATCAACCGAACCGGGCTGTTGGGATTCCGGGAGATCGACGAGATCTCGATCGTCGTCGTCCCGGATCATCATCGCGTGACCGGCGCCATTGTCACCCATTGCACGCAAATGGCCGACCGTTTTGCCGTGCTGCATTCCAACGATGCCACCGACACCTTGAACAACATCAACAATCTGCGGCCGCCGCAGGATACCACCTATGCGGCGTTTTATTTCCCGTGGATCAAAATCTTCGATCCCAGAACGAATCAGGATTATCTCATCCCGCCCTCCGGGCATGTCGCCGGCATCTACGCCAAAACCGATGTCGAACGCGGCGTGCACAAAGCACCGGCCAACTACGTGGTGCAAGGCGCGACGGCCCTGCAATTCCAGATCACCAAGGGCGAGCAGGACTTGCTGAATCCGCGCGGCGTGAATTGCCTGCGCGTGTTTCCGGGCAGAGGGCTGCGCGTCTGGGGTGCCCGCACGTGTTCGACCAATACGCTGTGGAAGTACATCAACGTGCGCCGTCTGTTCCTGTTCCTGGAAGAATCCATCGACGAAGGCACGCAATGGGTCGTGTTCGAGCCCAACAACGAGCGGCTGTGGGCGCGTGTGCGGCAGACCATCACCCAGTTCCTCACCACGGTTTGGCGGGACGGCGCGCTGATGGGGCTCACGCCCGAAGAAGCCTTTTTCGTGAAATGCGACCGCACCACCATGACGCAGGACGACATCGACAACGGCCGGTTGATTTGCATCATCGGCGTGGCGCCGGTGAAACCCGCGGAATTCGTCATCTTCCGCATCACGCAATTCGCCGGCGGTTCCGAAGTCGCCGAGGTTTGAGAGACAATGCGAGCCTGGCCTCCACCGCAACCCCTGCGCTGGAGCACGGCGCTCCCGCAACTCTGCTGGTTCTCAACTGCTGTACATGATTCAGGAGATTCGATCCCATGGCAAGAAATGATCCCTATCGCAATTTTCGTTTTCGCCTCGAGATTGACGGCATCGATCAAGCCGGATTCAGCGAGGCCAGCGGCTTCGACATCACCGTCGATCCCATCGACTATCGCGAAGGCGCTGATCCGACCCACGTGCGCAAGCTCCCCGGCCTCACCAAGTTCGGCAACGTGACCTTGAAGTGGGGCGTGACCGATTCCATGGCCCTGCATGACTGGCACCGCCAGGTGGTGAACGGCGACATTCAGAGAAAGAATCTCGCCATCGTGGTGCAGGGCGAAGACGGCAGCGACAAGGCCCGCTGGAATATCGTGGAGGGCTGGCCGACCAAATACACGCCCACCACGTTGAATGCCAAAGGCAACGAAGTCGCGATCGAGACGCTGGAAATCTGCAACGAAGGCGTCATTCGCGTGAGCTGATGCGCCGGCAATGAACCCGAACTGCCCTGCCGATGGCAGGCCGGGCGGCGCGCCTTATCTTTCTGGAGGATGATGTCATCATGGCCTTTCAAACCGAGGTCAAATTTACGCTGCCCAAGGGCTATCTCGATGAGCACGGCACCCTGCACAAAGAGGGTGTGATGCGGCTGGCCACCGCCGGTGATGAGATTCTGCCGATGCGCGATCCGCGCGTGCAGTCCAATCCCGCCTATTTGACGGTGATTGTGCTCGCGCGCGTGATCACCAAACTCGGCAGCATTACCGATCTCAATCCCGGCCTGATCGAGAAGCTCTATGCTGCCGATCTCTCCTACCTGCAGGCGCTGTATGAGAAGGTGAATGGTGACGGCAAGACCGGCATCATGGCCTGCTGCCCGAAATGCGAGCACAAGTTCGAGGTGGAGATGACCGGCCTGGGGGAAGCATAACCGGCTATCCCCTCGACCGCCTCTACGAGGAGATGGCCTTTGTCGCCTACCACTTTCACTGGTCTCATGAAGAACTCATGGGCCTCGAGCACCACGAGAGGCGGCGCTGGTGCGAGCAGATCTCGAAGATCAACCGCGAGCTGAACAATGAACCGCAGAATGTGTTCGAAATGTAGTGCGGAGCCGGCTCATGGCGCGCCCGTCTGATCCTTATGCCGTTTTCCGGTTCGTGGTGTTGATCGAAGGTGTCGAGGCCGGCGGCTTCTCCGAGGCCACCGGGCTGCAGGCGGAAACCGAAGTCGAAGACTATCGCGAAGGCGGAGTCAATCTCTTCCTGCACAAGTTCGTCAAGACCACGAAGTACGGCAACCTCACGCTGAAGCGGGGCATTACCGACGCCGAGCAACTTTGGCGCTGGCACCAGGAAGTGGTGCGCGGCAAGATCGACCGCCGGGACATCACGGTGGTGCTGCGCGATCAGCAGGGCAATGACAAATGGCGCTGGGTGTTCAGCGAGGCTTTTCCGGTGAAGTGGTCGAGCGCCGACCTCAATGCCACCGGCAATAACGTCGCGGTGGAAAGCGTGGAATTCGTTCATCGCGGCATTCGCAAGGGATAGGATTCTGCAATGGTGGTACCGCGAACAAGGGCGCAACTCCATCTCGCCAGCAGGCCGGGGCCGGGGCGTCGGGAAATCGGTGCAGACCAGCGTGGCTTTGTGCAGCGCCTGCTGCGGCGCCATGGCTGTAGAACGCGCTGGGGCGTGGGACCCGGGCTGGTCTTGCGCAAACAACGGCGCCTGCCCCTGCACGTGAATCTTTCTTTCGCGCTGCGCGGCGCACGCGTTTGGCTGGCGCAATTGGCGGCAGAATTGCGCTGGCACCCCCAGTATGTCGAGCGGCAACAGCGCGCCAATTTTGGCCAGTTCGCCGCGACGGTGATGGCCATGCAATCACGATCGCCGGACATTCAGCATCCCATTCTGACCGGGTTGAGAAAAGAGCTGATCAGTCTCCCGGGCGTTGCCTTGTCTCTCAAAAGCGAATTGCGGCTGGCGACGGATCGGATTCCAGAAACTGAATCCTCACCCGGTCATGCGGGCAGATTCGAAGCCCGTGTTCGAACGCACCACCTGCGTGAGCGCGAGCGAAGGTTGGGTTTGGCAGGAATCCTGACGGCGCGGGCCTCTCGCGGGCCAGAGATTGTAGCGACAGCCCGACCGCAGGCAACTCGGTCGTTAAAGCGGGGCCAGGTCCGCGACCTGTTCGAATCGCGATGGCAGCCGAGCAGTTTGAAGAGCCGGTCTCTTGCGGCCAGACTCGCGGCCTCCGATTCCCGCGCTGCACATGCCGGCAGCAGCACGATCCTGGCCGTTCAGCGCCGTGACCACGGCCAATCACGACTCGAGCGCATGCGTTCGCACTTCTTTGCTGATTCGACCGCAGTGGTGCCATCGTCAACAGCCACGGCCGCTGATGGCCGGGCGGGATCTGAAATGCGGTTGCGCCGGCCGGAACACGCCTGGGATCAGGGGCATCCGCATGCCTTTGCGCCTGTCATGACACTGCATCGGCCACGGCGCAATGAAGACGGCCAGCACCAGATTGCCGCCGCTCTGCCTGAGATCATCACCGCGGTGAAAGCCGCCGGCACGGCCGCGGCTCCGGCCCAGCCGGCTGGCCTCGCAGAACCAGAGCTCAGCCAGCTCACCGACCGGGTCTATGCGGAATTGGAGCGCAAGATGCGCAATGAACGCATTCGCCGCGGCTTGTGAGGGACGACGCTGTTCCGTTGGTACCATCGCTGCCATCCTGCAAGGATCCTGTGAAGATTCGGCACAGGGTTCAGTACTTCACGAGATTCGCCTGAATGACAAAGCGAGAGACGCTTTCCACGAATCAAGGTAACAGACCAGTCGTGCTGCGGATGGGATGAAATGAGAATCACCAGCAATGACACATTCCAGCATGCGGTGAACCCGTTCGCTGTTCGCAAAGGAGATTACGGCAGTGCTGCCCAAAAATCTAAAAAAAGCCTTCATCAAGCCGCTGCAAGGCGCGCTCAAAGGGCGTGAAATCGCGGTGTTGTACAACCCGACGGAATATTCGGTCGAGAAGAGCAATCAATATCAAATGAACGCGCTGCCCGGCCTGGCGAATCCCGTGGCACAATTCGTCAGCGGCAATGCCGATACCCTGACGATGGAACTGCTCTTCGACACCTATACCGATCACCAAAGCGAGGATGTGCGCAACTACACCGGCCTGATTGCCAGATTGTTGGAAATCGATTCCGACACTCATGCCCCGCCGGTGTGCCAGTTCGTGTGGGGAGACGGCGGCGGCCATTTTTCCTTCAATGCCATCATCGAACGGATGACGCAGAAGTTCACCATGTTCCTGGATGATGGCACGCCGGTGCGCGCCACGTTGAATCTCACGCTCAAGGAATACCGCACCGTCACCGAGCAATTGCAGGACGTCAGGCCGCAATCCGCTGACCGCACCAAACGCGTGGTGTTCAAGGAGAGTGACCGTTTGTGGCTGTTGGCGGCGCGGGAATACAACGATCCCGGCCGGTGGCGCTTCATCGCCGAGAAGAACAATCTCGACAATCCGCGCACCGTGCCCATAGGGCGGGAGCTGATCATCCCGCCATTGGATGGGGAAAATGAACTTCGGTGAGCTCGAGAAAAAATATCACAATTTCCATGCGCCGATTGCGAAAGTCTTTGTCGCCGGCAGGGAGCTGTTGCCGCTGGGCATCGAAATCACCAGCGTCACCGTGGATCACAGCCTGGCCGGCTCCGATCAATTCTCGTTTGTGGTCAACAATGCCTTTGACATTCGCGAGCGTGAATTCCGCTGGCTGGGCGATCTCTTTGCGTTTGGCAGGCGCGTGAAGATCGAAATGGGTTACCGCGATGAGCTGCAGTTGAAGATGCACGGGCTGATCACCGAAGTGCGCACCAGCTTTCCCGCCGGCGGCCTGCCGCAAATCACGGTGAGCGGCTTTGATCTCTCCTACTGCATGGGCCGCGGCAAGAAATCCGGGCGCTGGGACGACAAGACCGACAGCTTTGTCATCTCTCAAATTGCGCGCAAGTACGGCCTCACCCCCCAGGTCGATGACACGCGCGTCATCCATCCCCGCATCGAGCAGAGCCAGGAAAGCGATTTGGAGTTCATCAAGAAACTGGCGGAGCGCAACGGCTTCGAGCTGTACGTGTTCGATGAGACGTTGCACTGCCGGCCTGCTTTCGATGAGAAGGATCCAACCTTTGAGTTCGAATGGGGCCGGGGGTTGACCAGCTTCACCCCGGAGATCAACATTTCCGAACAAATCACCGAAGTGGAGGTGCGAGGCTGGAACGTGAATACCAAGCAGGAGATCGTCGGCAAAGCCAAAGCCGGAGAGGAACCGGGCCGCGCGGGCGGCCGGCAAAGCGGCGGGGAAGTGATCAGGCAGATCTGCCGGGACGAGCCGCCGTGCATCGCGTGCGCCAGCCGGTGTACAGCCAGGAGGAAGCCAAACGCCGGGCGCAGGCGATTCTCAAAAAGCGCGGTGAAGGTTTTGTCAAAGGCAGCGGCGAAGTGATCGGCATTCCCCTGCTGTTCATTGACCAAATCATCGGCTTCAAGGGGCTGGGCCAAAAGTTCAGCAAGAACTACTACCTCGAAAAAAGCACGCACACGGTGAGCGCCTCCGGCTACAAAACCACCTTCAATGTGAAGGACACGACCATATGAACATGTTCGACACGTCGCGGGAGAGCGAAGATCAGGAAACTGGCGGGAAAATCAAGGGCGTTGCCGTCGGCGTGGTCACCAACAACAAGGACCCGCAAGGCATGGGGCGGGTCAAGGTGCGCTTTCCGTGGCGGGAGCACCAGGACGAGAGCTACTGGGCCCGCATTGCAACTCTGATGGCGGGCAAGGATCGCGGCAGCTTCGTTCTGCCCGAAGTCGGTGATGAAGTGCTGGTGGCTTTTGAGCGCGAGGACATTCGCCACCCCTACGTCGTCGGCGGCCTGTGGAATGGCCAGGACAAACCGCCGGAAACCAACAGCGACGGCAAGAACAACATTCGCAAGATCAAATCGCGCAGCGGCCATGAGATTATTTTCAACGACGATCATGAAGCCAGGAAGGAGAAGGTCGAAATCCACACCAAAGCCGGCCACAAAGTGGTGCTGGACGATGCTGCGGGCAGCGAGAAGATCGAAGTCCGCGACAAGTCCGGCTCGAATTTCATCGTGATCGACTCGGTGCAAAACAGCATCACCATCGAAAGCACGGCACAGTTGAAAATCAAATCACAGAAAATCGATATCGAAGCCGGTGCCACCATGACGCTCAAGGCCAGCGGCGCGTTGACGATTCAAGGCGCGATCGTGAAGATCAATTAACGCGCCGTCAGGTTGGAAAAGCTATCCACACAACCACTGTCATCCTGTAAGGACCTGGTGAAGAATCAAGCACAACGCGGCGTCCTTCACCAGCTTCGCCGGCATGACAGGCAAACGCATCAGTGCAATCATCGCTTTGTTCGCGAGGAACACCCATGGGAATGCCCGCAGCGCGCGTTGGCGATCCAACCAATCACGGCACGCCGTTAAGCCCCGGCCCCGGCAGTGTGAACGTGCTCATCGGCGGCAAGCCGGCCTGGCGCGCCGGCAGTGATTTTCACACCTGCCCATTGTTCACCGGCGTGGTACCTCATGTGGGCGGCATGGTGGCGGTGGGCAGCGTCACGGTCTTGATCAACAACCTGCCGGCAGTGCGCCAGGGCGATATGATCGTCGAAAACGGACCGCCCAATTCGATAGCAGTCGGCGAACCAACGGTGCTGATCGGTTGAACAGGGTCCATTCGAAAGCACCACCGCCCGGGCGGACTTTCCCCTTCCAGGCGGACACCAAATAGAGAAGCAGTCATGCCCAAATCATTTCTTGGCCGCGGCTGGAAGTTTCCGGTGATGGTGAATCTCAGCAGCGGCAAAATCGCCATGTCCGAGTTCGAGCAGGATATTCGCGAGGCGATCTGGATCATCCTCTCCACCGCGCCGGGCGAGCGTGTGATGCGGCCGGAATTCGGCTGCGGCATTCATGATCTCGTCTTCGCCTCCATGAACAAAGCTACCCTGGGCGCGATTGAAGCCAGCGTGCGCGAGGCCCTGACGCGCTGGGAGCCACGCGTTGACTTGATCAAGATCGAAATCTCCACCGCGGAAGCCGGCAACGGCAAACTGCTGATCAGCATCGACTATCGCGTGCGCGAAACCAACAATCAATTCAATCTCGTCTATCCCTTCTACTTGTCCGAAGGAACTTGAGGTCATGGCTCGCGAAAAGCCCAAAATTGATCCGAGAAAATTCAGCGACCTGCTGGCACTGCTCAAACAACGGCTGCCGCACTACACGCCGGAATGGCCGGGAACAGATGATCAGGATAGCGGCGTGGCCCTGCTCAAGCTTTTCTCCCATTTGACCGAGAGCGTGATCAAGCGTCTCAATCAAACGCCGCACAAGAATCTCGTGGCCTTTCTCAGCATGCTGGGCATCAAGCTGTTGCCCGCGGAACCCAGCCGTGCGCCGGTGCGCTTCAAGTTGGTGGCGGGCACTACCAGCGAGGTTCTTGTTCCCCAACGCACGCAAGTGACTTCGGCGGCGACCGATACGCGGCCGGAGTTGCCATTCGAAACCGAAGAAGATCTGCTCGCCACACCCAGCCCGTTGGCGAGTGTGTTCAGCATTGATCCGGAGAAAGACGCCATTTACCAGCCGCCGCAGGGCTTCCTGGAGCGGGAAGTGCCGGATACCAGCGCCGTGGCCTACACGCTTATTTCGTTTTCGCGCGCCGGCTCCAACACGCTGCAGCTCGATCACACCGACAACTTGGAAAAGGGAGATCTGCTCAAACTGGTGAGTACGACTGCGATGAGCAGCGCTGTCGCTGAAACATGCGTTTGTCCGGCACTTCGCGAGGAGAGTGAAACAACGGCAACGGCGGTTGCCGAATACGTCGCCATCGCTGAAATCAAAGGCACGATCGTCGTGCTCACGACAAAACTCACGCGCGACTACGCGCCCGACACGCCGGTGGAGAAGATCACCAAGTTTCATGTGTTCGAGAGCAGAAATCTGCAGGAACACATTCTCTATCTGGGCCACAAGGATTTGTTCAATGTCAAGAGTCCGGTGCTGTTCAGGCTGAACATTGTGCTTATGGCCGGCACCGAGCAAGGTCTTGAGTCATTGCAGGTGGCCTGGGAGTATTGGGGTGAAATCAAGGGGCAGGAGGGGACGGACTGGCAGGCGTTCACGGTGCAATTGGACGGCAGTGATGGCCTCAGCCAAAACGGCGAAATCGAACTCCTCAAGGCCACCGAGGGCGAGATCAAAGAGTTGGAGGTCAACGGCATCAAGAATCGCTGGATTCGCGCCAGGCTGCTGGAGCCCTTGCCGGCCAATGCCACGCGCCGGCTGCCGGTGCTGGACAACATTTCATTTTTGGTGGAATCCGCCGGCGCCGCGCTGCCGCCGGATCAAGCCTTTCACAACGACACGCCGCTGGATGTGAATTTGCCGTTCTACCCTTTGGGTCTCGAGCCCAGATTGTTTGACAAGTTTCAGTTGGCGAGCAAGGAGGTGTTCTCGAAGAAAGGCGCGAAGGTCGAGATTGATATCCGCGCCGACTCGCTTGCCATTCTGGCGGCGCCGGCAGCCGTGCTGGCGGGAGATACGCGCCGCATCTTTGCCCGCGGGACCGGCGGCCGGCTGCTGGAATTCAGGATCCAGGGCGATCAACGGACCGCAACGCTGCATGATCATGGCGTGCCGCCTGACACCGTGGTTGCCCTTCCCGCACGGACGATTGGGACGGAGGCTGCCCCCAGCATTGTCACGGTTGGCAACGACGTTTTCGTTTTTCTGAAAGCTGAAAACGGCGCACTGATTGAGCGCTTGATTCAGCCGAGCCAGGAACGATGGATCGACCTTCAGGCACCGTCGGAAGAGGTGAGAATCAAATTTGACCCTGCTGCGATCCGGACCGCAGATCAAATCATTTCGGTTTTTGCCGTGGCGGATGATGGCAACTTGTACGAGTTGCGGCGGAACATCGCGAATCTTTCAATTGATCCGGCGCCGCTCTGGATCAATCGGGGAAAGCCACCGGTTGCGCAGGTGATTGCGAACTCATCGCCGTACGCGGCAAGTTGCCGTCTTACAGAACCCCAGTGGCTCACGAAGGTTTTTGTGGCAGGGAGTGATGGCCAGCTTCATGAATGGAATGGTTCAGCGTGGAAATCCTATCCGGCATTACTGTCGAGTCAAAAGATCGCTTCGCGACCCTTTGCCCTCATGCAATGCCCTCTGGCGGTCAAAGTGGACATGACGCTGGTGCCGGGCAAGGTCTGGGTCAGGGACACGACTGGAAATCTGCAGGAATTGGATATTCGCTTGTCGAGCTGGAAGGATCTGGGCAAACCATCTGCCGGGATAAGCGTTGATTCAAGTCCGCATGGCCTGGCAGTCAACGTGGGAAGCGAGAACGAAGAGAAGCAAATCTTCGTGCGTGGCAGTGATCAGCGCCTTTGGCGAATTGGGAACGACGGCACCTGGACTCTCGATCCCTATCCTGGCGAGGCGGAGTTGCGCCACTCGCCCTTTGTCCTGAACATTGACACGCCGAAATACATTGCCGTCTATTCCAGCACCAACAAGAATGCCATCATTGAAAGAAGATACAGTCCGCAAAAGGCGCTCACCGGCAAAGCGCAGGTAGGAACCGACCGCTCGATCACGCTGGCGGATACTGCCCCGGCCGATTACGACCAGCAGGGCGGCTTTCAACGGGATAAGGATTAAACTGAAAACTGGCGAGCTGGCTGGCACACAGCGCAAGCTGCTCGACTTCAATCGCGACCTGCTGCTGGTGCACATTGATGCGGATTGGGATGAGGCAACCGTCAATCCTGTGGACAAACGCTTGCCGGACAGCACCACCCAGTATGCCATCGGCAGGGAGGGAGAACCCGCAGTGGTGCAAGACGGCTCGTTGCCATCTATCACCCTTGCGGAGAATGCTTCAACTGAGGGAAGTGCTTATGACGGCTTTGAGATCACGGTATACGACGAAAGTCTGCCGAACCCGACCAAGCTGCAGACCAACAAGATTCATGTGTACGACAGCAGCAGGATCGCCAAGGTTGAAAAGCCGTGGATCAATGATTTCACCCGGCGACCCATACCGCTTGATCAAATCAAACAATACAAAATCGAATTGGATCATACCGGCACGCCCGGCAAGCTGACGCAGGCGTCGATCAAGTTGGGCGAACAGGCCTCGGCGAACCCCCACGCCTATGACGGTATGAATATCGTCGTCAGGCACGATGGCAATGATTTGCCGCCGGATGCCAATCAAATCCTTGAGTACTTTGCAGGAGTAGAGAAAAAAGCATGGGTGAGCAAGAGCTGGGATCCCAAAAAGTTACCCCAAGCTGGTGATGCGTATGAAATCAAGAGCGACGAAGCGAATGTCGAAAAAGCCACGTTTGCGAGCATTACGCTGGTGGACGGCTCCTCTGTCGAAGGCGCATATGACGGCCTCGAGATAACCGTCACTTCGCCACAGGATGAAGCATACACCAGAACGATACATTCATATGACGGACGGACAGCGATTTTGGAGAACGAAAGCTGGCAGGAGAATCTCGTGCCGGACTCGACTTTCACCTACCGATTCGACGGCATTGCGCATCGTTCAAACCCCGATCAGGACGGCGACACCAACCTGATCTATCTCAACGCCAATCATGAGAAACTTGCCAAACAAAGCGGGGCATACGACGGTTTTGAGATCACCCTCACAGCGCCCGAGTCAAGAGCTGGGTCAAGATCACGTAGACCCCCTCAACGTCCCGATAGACAGCAATCCAACACCATAGTACACTACTACTATGATAGTGAAGCAAAGAAAGCTTGGGCGGAGGTAAGAGACGAGTGGAGCGAAATTCCGACCACGAATCATGAGTACGAGCTAAGCGCGGTCCCTCGCCCGGTTGCTGACGCTGCCATGTCCACCATCACCTTGAACAAGGAAGCCGGCCATGCCCGGAATCCATTGGACGGGATCGGCATTACGGTGAAGAGGCGCGGCGACAATGCGGAACTGCCAGCCAACGAAATTGTCTCTTACAATCCACAAAGCCGAATGGCGAAGCTCCGATGGCCTTGGAGCGCCAGTGAAGTTCCTGACGACAACTACAACTACGTCCTGCATGCCTCCGGCACGGTGCCAGACGTGGAGCAGCCAGCGGAACTCGCCTCGATTTCACTCGACCCCAACAAGGCCATGGACAGGCGTGGCCTATACGACGATGTGCCGATTACTCTGCAAATTGGCGACCCGCCGGTGCGCAACGGCAAATCTGAGCAGGACAACCGCATTGTTTCATATCTGGGCGGCGCTGACCGCAAGGCATATGTGAGAGATAGTTGGGATCCTGACCTTTTACCTCTCACCCCAGAACATCGGTACAAGGTAAATGCGGAAATCAAGGAGGCCCGGGGCGTCACCCATGCAACCATCAAGCTTGCCGACCCGGCTTCTGATGTAGATGACGACTACATTGGCTACGGCATCTTGGTCAGATTAGGAAGTGAAACCAACTGGTCGCAGCGCGCCAACATCATCGACTATGATGGCGCATCCCGGCTGGCAAGTGTTGACATCGCCTGGAGGCTGGACGCGATCCCGAAGCCGCCGGCTCCCGGGCAACAGTTTTTCTATGCGCTCATAAACTACAGAAATGCGATTCACAGCGGCGTCGCCCAGGTCGGCACACGCAACACCATCACCCTCGATCGGGACGCCGCCAGCGCCCTGTACGATTTTGTCGGCAGAAACCTCAGAATCACCGACGGCCCAGGCCAGCCCCGCACGCATGTGATCAGCAACTACCTCGGCAGCGATCGCGTCGCGATTCTGCGCGACGACTGGACCGTGCGGCCAACCACGGATTCTTCCTACGAAATCGAGCCGATTGACGCCTGGCAGATTCATGAAGACGCCAATGCCCTCCCCATCACCCCGCAACTGTCATGGGAATATTGGAACAGCCGCGGGTGGGTGGCCTTTCTCGAAGACTTGCATCAATTTAAAGATGGCACCAAAAATCTGCTCATCGACGGTCAGGTGACCTTTGTTCTTCCGCAAGATCCCGACCTCACCGAAGTCTCCGGCCAGGAGAGCTATTGGATTCGCGCCCGCATCATTGGCGGTGACTACGGCCGCGAAACCTATGTGCTCGAAGAGCGCGTGAAAGGCGCCAACAGCGAACCGCAGGACATCATCAAAGAGACCAAGCTGCTGCCGGTGAAGAGCACCATTCGGCCGCCGCAAATCTTTGGTCTGACCATTTCCTATAAACTTGAAGAGAGCCGTTTCCCCGATCGTTGCTTCACCTACAACAATCTCGATTACGTCGATCAAACCGATGCCTGCATCACCACGGACAAGCGCTTCCCGCCGTTTGTGCCGCTGGAGGGACAAGTCACGGAAGGAGACGACTGTGGCACCGTTCTCAAGACGGCCTCCGGCGAGCGGGCGCAGGTGATCCCGCCAACGCAACTGGGCAAGGCCATCTATCTGGGCTTTGTCAATCCGCTGCGCCGCGGGCCGCTCAAGATTTTCTTCGCGGCCAGGGAACTGCCCTACAGCGACGCCAGCAAGCCCAAAGTCGAATGGAGCTATCGCGCGGAGAACGAGTGGAAGCGCCTGAGCTTTGACGACGGCAGCGAGGGCCTGATCAAACAGGAAATTTTGCAGTTCATCGCGCCGCGCGATTTCACCGCTGCGACGCGCTTCGGCAGCTTCCGTTACTGGATTCGCGGCATGCTGCTGCAGGGCGAGTATGCGGAGACGCCGGTGTTGGGCGGCATTTATCCCAACACCACCTGGGCCTTTCAAGCCGAAACCCGGCGTGAGGAGATTCTCGGCTCCAGCAACGGCGAAGCCGGCCAGACGTTCCGGTTCTTCCGCTTCCCGGTGCGCGCCGGCCAGATCGTGCGCGTGCGCGAGGTGCTCACCGAAGAGGAAAAAGAAGAATTGATCAGGCGATTTGGCGGGCAGGCCCTGCATGAAGTCAAAGATGAATTGGGCAAACTGCTCGAAACCTGGGTGCTGTGGACGGAAGTGGATAATTTCTTCGACTCCCAAAGCAGGGATCGGCACTACACACTGGATCGCGCCACCGGCGAATTGCGCTTTGGTGATGGCCGCAACGGGCAGATTCCTCCCGCGGGTCTCAACAACTTGCGCGCGTTTTCTTATCAAGCCGGCGGCGGTGCGGTGGGCAATGTCGAAGCCGGTGAGATTCAGAGTCTCACCACGGCCATCGCCAATGTCGAGGCCGTGATCAATCCGGTGGCGGCCGGCGGTGGTTCGGATACCGCTTCGCTGGATGATATGCTGGTGATCGGACCGGCCATGATCAACCATGGACAACGCGCGGTCACACCACAGGATTTCGAGTGGCTGGCAAAGCAGGCTTCACGCCAGGTCGCCAGGGCCCGTTGCGTGCGCAATCGCAATGCACAGAATCGCCGCGAAATTGGCTGGGTCACGCTTTACCTCGTGCCGCACTCGCGCGAAAGCGCGCCACAACCCTCGCTCGAAATGCGGCGGATGGTGCAGCGTTATGTGGCGGAGCATTGCGCCAACACCGTGGCTGCGCCGCAACACATCTTTGTCGCAGGCCCGGTGTATGCTGAAATCGATGTTCTCGCTGATCTCGTGGTGGAAACGATCGACGCGGTGGCGCGCGTGGAGCAAGAGGCGCGTGCCAAGCTGGCGAGCTTTCTCCATCCGTTGACCGGCGGTCCAGCCGGAACGGGCTGGGAATTCGGCCAGGGCCTTTCCGCCTCCGACATCTATGTGCTGCTGGAGCAGATCGAGGGGTTGGATCACGTCGAAAAGCTGAGTTTCAGTCGCGCCGGCGTGGCATACACTGATTTGGTGGAAATCGGTGCCAATGAGTTGGTGGCGGGCGGAACGCTGCAAATCAACGTAACTGCCAAAACGGGAGCATGAGCATCATGGCCTTGCAGGTTCCCAATCTCGATGACAAGACTTTTCAGGAGCTGGCGGCAGAGGCCGTGGCGCTGATTCCGCGCTACGCGCGCGATTGGACGGATCACAACCTTCATGATCCCGGCATCACGTTCTTGGAGTTGTTCGCCTGGCTGGCAGAGATGCAAATCTACCAGCTCAATCGCGTGACGGATAACCAGATTGACCGTTTTCTCAAAATGGTGGGAATGGCGCGGTTGGCGCGGCAGCCCGCGCGGGTGGAGATCGAGTTCACTATTCCCGCCCTCTCAACTCTCGGACTGCTGCCGGCCGGCACGCGCGTGCTGCCGCTCGGCCATGAGCCTCTGATTTTCGAAACCGAAGATGATTTCTTCACCACGCGCACGCGTTTGATTGCCGTCAATTCGCGCTGGAACAACACCAGCATCGATCACACCGAAGCCAACAACAAAGAGGGCATCCATTTCTTCCCGTTTGGCGAACAAGCTGCGGCCGGCGCGACCCTGGAATTGGGATTCGATCAGCCTTTCGCTGATGCCGAGACTGCCAATCTCTTCTTTCTGCTGCGTGAAGATGATCTGCCGGCGCCCGCGCCGCGGCCCGAAAAT
Organism: bacterium; assembly: GCA_037445455.1. Taxonomy (GTDB): domain Bacteria; phylum Zhuqueibacterota; class Zhuqueibacteria; order Zhuqueibacterales; family Zhuqueibacteraceae; genus Coneutiohabitans. The sequence goes on from JBBIKM010000008.1 coordinate 25,068, forward strand.
GCTGACGAGGTTCTGCCCTCCGCGACTCTGGTGTGGGAATATTCTGTGAATGGCACCTGGGCGCAATTGCATGTGCTGCGTGACACGACGCTCAGTTTGAACCGCAGCGGCCGGCTGGTTTTTATGCCACCGGCGGATTGGACTGCGCAGAATGGCGTCTACTGGCTGCGCGGCCGTCTTGCTGCCGGGCTTTATGAAATTCCGCCGGTGCTGGAGCATGTCAGATTGAATGTCATCCCGGCGCGGCAAGTGGAAACAATCGTGCATGAAGACTTGGGTGCAGGCACCGGCTTGCCCCACCAGAAAGTGCGGCTGCAGAAATTGCCATTGTTGCTCGCTGAAGACCGTGCACGCGGAACGCTGCGGGTGGGTGATATTCTCAACTGGCCGGAATTTCTAACGGCCCTGCGCCAGGCCGGCGCAACCGGGCAACCGGCGATGCCGCGCCGGTTTTGGGATTTTCTCCCCGGCGCCATCCAGGCGCTGATCAGAGATCAACTGACTGGCCGGCTGCCCACGGATCGCGAGAAGTATCAAATGGTCGCGGCCCTCAACCAAATCTTCACCTCGACGGATCTCTACGACCCTGCGATTTTTGCCGCGATGCAACCGACCGAATCCTATCAACAAGCCGTGGCACAACCGGAGTGTGATTTTGCCGCTGCTGCCATCATTCAGTTCAATCGCAGACTTTTTGATCTTGCATTTGCCAATCAAGTCGCGCGGCCCGGGCTGGTCATTCAAGTACAAGACCACATGGTGTGGGAAGACTGGCAGCGCGTGGAGGATTTTGAAAACTCGGCTGCCGGCGACCGGCATTATGTTCTGGACTTGGAAACTGGTGAGATCACTTTCGGCAGCGGACAGAACGGCCGCATCCCAGGAGAAGGGCGGCGCATACGCGCCTACTTTTATCAGACCAGTCGTGGCAGCGAAGGCAATGTTTCTGCCGGCCTCACTTGGCGCCTCGAAATCACGGGCGCGGCGGGCGCGCGCGGAATGAATGTGCTGCCGGCGAGCGGCGGCCGGGAACCGGAAACGATTGCGGCGGCGCAATTGCGCGCGCAAGAGGAGATGACCTCGCGGCAGCGCGCGGTGACGTCGGCAGATTTCGAGCAACTCGCAGTGGCCACGCCGGGCTTGCGGGTGGCGCGCGCCAAAGCCCTGCCCAATTATCATCCGGAATTTCCCGGGTTGAATTTGCCGGGGAATGTCACGGTGGTCGCCGTGCCGGCGCTGCGATCCAATCGCGCGACGCCTGCTGCCGGCGCAGGATTTCTGCAAACCGTGCAGCGCCATCTCGAATCACGGCGCCTCGTTGCCACGGCAGTGCATGTGATCGCGCCGGTTTACGTGCAAATTTCCGTGCGCGGCAGAATCTTCAAACTGAAAAAAAGCGACGCTACGGCCGTGCACGCGCGCGCGCTGGCAGCCCTGCAAAGATTTCTGCACCCGCTCACCGGCGGCCCGCATCAAGATGGTTGGACCTTTGGCCGGCCGGTGTATGCCGCTGAAATCTACCAGCTTCTTGATGCAGTGGAGGGCGTTGATCACGTCGTAGGCCTCGAGCTGGACGCAGTCGCGCTGCAACAGCTCGCTCAAAAGATCATTACCATTCCGCCCAATGCGCTGATCTACAGCGGAGAGCATCAATTGGAAGTCATATGAATCCCTCTGATTTCAAAAGCCAGATCTTTCGAACGCCGGCGCAGTGGCAAAGCGGGTTGTCCTCCGGCCTGCAAATTCTGCCCGAGGGCGGCCTCACGCTTTATCCCCGGCCCGCGTTTGAATCATGGTTGCCAATTCCAATCGCGGGCGGCAAGCCCGCTGCACTGGCAGTGGACGAATGCGGGCTGATTTATTGGATTGGCGAGCAGGATCGTTGTTTGTATCGCTACGACCTGGTCTCGCATGAACTCGATCGCTTGTATTGCCTGCATGGCCGCAGCGCCCCTGCCACCGGCCGGCTGCTCATGAATCGTTTCAACTTCTGGATGCTCGATGCCGGCAGCCGGCGGGTGTTGGTGTTTTCGCGAGAGACTTTTCAATTGATGCTCGTGATCGAGGTCATCAAGCAGCCCGTGGATATTGCCGTTGGACATTCCGGCATCCTGTACGTGCTGGATCAAGACTCTCACGCCATATTCCGTTACGATACGCACGGCCGGCCCGCCGGTCCGGCTTTTGGCGGTGCAGAGTTGCAGCAGCCAGTCGGACTCATCGCCGGCCGGAATCATCACATTTACGTGCTCGATCGCAAGCAGCGCCACTTCCTGCGCTATGATGCCGAGGGCAACTTTCTGGGATTGATCGGCGATTTCGACGGCATTGCGCCCAACTTCGAACCGGTTATGATCGCGGCCAGCGCACTAGGAAATCTCTTTGTTGTCGATGGCCGCACGCAACAACTGCACGAATTCGATGTCGACGGCAGTCACCTCGGTGTCATCCCATTGCCGGCTGCGGTCAAATCGATCACAGGCCTGGCTTTCGACCGGCGGGATGATCTTTATCTCAGCACGGATCAGGGCCTCGCGCGATTCAGCGCGCGCCTGAATTTTGTGGGCGAAACCGGCGCCTTCTACTCACGCACGCTGGACAATGGCGTGGACAAGTCGCAATGGCACCGGCTGGCCCTGGAGGCGGATGTGCCACGAGGCACGATTCTCGAAGTTTTCTATCACTCCAGCGATGACACGCGGCTGCGCGGATTGGTCGAGGCGGTGTTTACCGATCCCAACGCCTCCGTGCAAAGAAAAGTGGAAAGGCTCGAAGCCCTGCTCGGCACGAAATGGACGGGACCCGAGAAAAATCCCACGGACATGCTGTTGCGCGAGCAAACCGGTCGGTTCCTCTGGTTGAAACTGGCGCTTTCCACCTTTGACGCCAATCAAAAACCGGTGGTACGCGAGCTGCGCGCCTACTATCCCCGCATTTCCTATCTGCGCTACTTGCCGGCCACTTATCAGGAAGATGCGGTGAGTCGCGCCTTTCTCGAACGCTTTCTTTCCTTGTTCGAATCCGTGCTTTACGGCCTGGAAACCGAAATCACCGCGCTGTTCAAGAATTTTGATCCGCTGACCACGCCGGCAGGCTTTCTCGACTGGCTGGCCTCGTGGTTGAATCTTGCCCTCGAAGAAGAATGGCCGGAAGCCCGCAAGCGCCAGTTCCTGCTGCAGGCGCCGGCATTGTTCAAACAAAAAGGCACTGCAGCCGGCATTGCCGGCCTGGTGGAAATCTACACCGGCCAGCGTCCGCTGATCGTCGAACATGCTTTGGTCTCGCCGCCGCTGATTCTGGGCAAGCCCTTGCGCTTGGGCCTCAACAGCGTGCTGAGCGCGACGCCGATCCGCGGCTTTCGCCTGGGTGACAGCGCCGTGCTCGGCCGCACTGCCCTTCGCGAGGTGGCGCAACTGCCGGAGGATCCCTTTCAGGCGACGGCGCATCGGTTCACGCTGCTGCTCAACCTGAGCCGCACGGATTTCCAAAAGCAGGAGGCCAGGCTGCGCGAGATGCTGAATGACGAAACGCCCGCGCACACCGCATACGATTTGAGGTTGATTGGCGCCGGTAGCGCGGCGGCGGACCTTTACGTCGGCGTCAATTCGCGCGTGGAAGAGTATCAGCCGTTTCGCCTGGGCAGCACGGCGCAGGTGGGGCGGGCAGTGGCGGCCATTCACGGAGAAAAAGCGGTGCGGCTGGAACGCAATTCTCAAATAGGCAGATGCTTCAGATTGATATAACCCGCATAACCCAAGCGAGGGCAATCATGGAAAAAGAGAAAGATCACAGCTCGGGAGTCTGCGCGATTCCATTCTTCGAGCGCAATAACTACTTCTACAGCAAACTGATGACGGTACGCGATTTTTTTGCCGAGCAGCGTTACTTCAACGAGAAGCGCTGGCTCATGAATCGCATGATCAGCGGCTGGGGCGTGGTGTGTGGACTGGAGGTGACTTTCGATCCCCGGCAGCGCGCGCTCATTGTGTCGCCGGGATTGGCGATCGACTGTCACGGCCGGGAGATTTTGATCTGCGAGCCGCAAACCGTCAAGCTCGCGGTGCTCGAGCCGCCCTGCAATCCCACGCCTGAGCCGCCGGAGGAAGCCGGCGAGCGTCTCGTGCTGTGCCTGGAGTATCACGACTGCAAAACCGAACCAGTGCAGTTGACCGCCATGGCGTGCGGCGGCGAAGAACGCCAGGAGTTCAACCGCATTCGCGACAGCTTCAAGTTGCGGTTGCGGCACGAGAGCGACGTTCATCTGCCGCCGCCCTATGGCAGGCTCTGCCCGCTCATGCACTTCAAAGAAAGCGGCAAACCCGAAACCATGCACGGCTACCTGTGCCGCAACCTCAAGGAAGGCTGTCCGGACTGCGATGAAAAAGTTTGCCTGGTGTTGGCAAGAGTGGTGCGGCGCGGCGAATCAGAAGACCCGGAGCGGCCGGCGGTATTTCTGGATGCCTGCTTCAAGCGCCGGCTGGTGTACAGCAATCCCGTGCTTTACGATTTGATCCACTGCTTTCATGGCGACCTGCCGCATGTCATTGACATAAGCTGGAAGGGTGTACATGCCGCAGAGAAGCTTGCTTGGGATGAGTTTGCTGCCTTGCTGAACAATGCCGACCAGGGCTTGACCGTGTATTTCGATCAGGAGATGGACGACAAGACGATTAACCGCCACACATTCTTGCTTTCCGTCGCCAACTACGATGAAGACACGGGATATGATTTCAAGAGATACATCTCTCCGGAACGAATCGAATATGCCAAAGACGCGCACGGCAGCCACGCCACCTTTTTTGTTAATGAAGCCTGGCGGAAGGACACTTTTGTGGGGACTTCCAAAATCCAAAAGGATGGCGGCGATGTCGAAATCGTCTTGCGTGGAAATCTGATTACGAACCTGAACGGCCAGGCGCTGGACGGTGATTTCATTGCGAACAAGTTCCCCTCGGGAAATGGCGTGCAGGGTGGCGATTTTGTCAGTTGGTTTTCCGTCCTGCCCATGCCCAAGCCGCAGAAATCCCAGGGCTGAAAATCATGAAAAGCTGGCATAGACTGCAAGGAGAACGGTAATGAAAGCCACAACGCAGGACAGACAATGCGAGTTCAACCACTTCAAACGGGCTCGCTATTTTCACGGCATGCTGTTGAGCGACCGCGACTTCCGCGAGGAGCAGAACTACCATCGCGAGAAACGAAAACTGACCAACAGGATGCTGCACGGCTGGGGCATTGTCTGCGGCCTCGGCCTGGAGTGGGAGGAAGGCAAGAAATGGATCACGGTGACGCCCGGCATGGCGCTGGATTGCCACGGCAACGAAATCATGGTCTGTGATCCGTTCAAGCTCGATCTTGACGCGCTGCTGTGCCCGCCCCGGCCGGCTGAGCCCTCGCAGGATCCCTGCCGGGAGGTGAAGGAAGGCAGCAAAATCTACTACCTCACCATCGGTTACGAGGAGAGAATGGTCGATCCGGTTTCGGTCTATGCACCGGGTGGCGGCTGCGAAGAAAAAACCTGCGAGCACTCGCGTTGGCAGGAGGGGTTTTGTTTGCAACTGGAGAGCAATCTTCCCGCGTCGCCTCGGATTCATGCCATTGCAAAAAGCCTGCATGAACGAATAGCAGAGGCTGCGCCTGCTGATAAAAAGAAAGCTGTCGTTGACTTCATGGAGGGTGAGTTTTGCCACCTCGCCCCACCGTGTCCCGCGTGCTGTCCTGAAGTGCACCATTTGGTTTTGGGAACCGTGACGATTGAAGAAAGTGCGGGAAAGAAGACGGTGAAAGAGATCATGCTGACGGACCGGCGTTATGTGCTCACGCCCGGCATGATGCAGTGTTTGTTTTTCTCTCTCTTCGACGGTGTTGCGAATTATCAGACACTGTTCAGCCACCTGGAGAAGTTTTGGGCGGCGGCCAAGCAGGCGAACCAGAGCAACTCCCTCATCTCGCTGCTTACCAACCCCATTGCGGCACTGTGCGGCATCAAGGACCAAATCGCAAACCAGTATGATGAAAAGAACGGCGACAGGGGCAAGAAAGACGAAGGCGTTTCGCAAGCTCTGGAAGCCACCGTTGAAAAACCGGCCGCCGAGGCACTCGGCGCTGACACGGAGGTGACCGCTGCGGAAGCACCCAATGGCGACAAGGCGAAGAAAGCAAAGGGCGGCAAAAAATAACCCCGCGAGGTGAAAATATGATTTTGCTCAATTGGCTGACCGTCACCGGACTGCTGCTGTGTCTGTGCGGGGTGGTGATTTTCGCTTTGGGATTCATCATTCCGAAAGTGCAGGCTCTCGAAGTCGGCGTCGCGCGCATTCCCGGAGAAACCGCGGAGGAAAACCTCGGCCTGCCGGCGGTGTGCGATCGGCGGCGCATGGCGCGGCGCGCGTTGTGGGGACTGGTGTTCCTGGTGGCGGGGTTCATGCTGCAAATCATTGGGCATATGCTGGAACGTCCGTTGCCGCATTGAGTGCGCTGTGCTTGCGCCCATGTTGATGTCTCAGTTCTTGGGAGACGATTATCCTCTCATGCTGCAAGCATCTTGTGGTGACCAACGACAGCGCTGAATTTGAATGAGAATGGCATAATGACTTTTCTTCTCCCGACAACTGCGGCATTGCCATCAATCATCTTGTGGCTGATGAGAAAACTTTGCATTTTGGATTGAAATTCAAATGGATTCGCTGGCGGGATCGGCGCTGAATGCAGCGTCCGCGCCGCGCTCCATTTTTGTCAGGTTGCGTGCCAGATTCTACCCATGGAACGCCAGCAGACTGCCCAAACCACTTCCGCCCCTCCTCAGAGGAGTTCAACACCTGCTGTGCAGCCGGTGCCTCCCCAATCTACGTCCCTGCCGGCTTTTCTGGAGATGCAGCAAACCCTCGGCAATCAAGCGGTGCAGCGGCTCTACCGCGCCGGCGTCTTACAGGCCAAACTGAAAATTGGTGCGCCCGGGGATAAGTACGAGCAGGAAGCCGATCGTGTCGCCGATCAGGTGATGCGCATGCCGGAGCCGATCGTGCGCAGACAGGCGACAGAAGAGGAAGAGCCGGTTCAGGCCAGGCGATTGGCTGCGCAGATCACGCCGTTCGTGCAGCGGCAGCCTGCTGGGGAGGAGGAAGGGCAAGTTCGGGCAAAATTCGAGAGTGGCGGCGAGGCTCAGATTCAGCGCCAGGCCTGGTTGATCGCGCACAGGCCGTTTGTCCAGCGCGCGGTGCCGGTGGCGGTGCGCGAAGAGGATGACAAGAAGAAAGTACAAACCAAACCGTTGCTACAGCGTCAGGAAGAAAAAGAAGACGAGGCGCAAACCTTCTCTTTGCAGAGACAAAAAGAAGAGGACGAATCGGCACAGGCCAAGTTTGTCTCAACCGCTGGACCACAGTTGCAGCGCCAGGAAGAAAAAGAAGATGAATCCGCGCAGACCAAGTCTTTGCTGCAGCGGCAAGAAAAGAAAGAAGAAGAAAAAAAACCGACTCAGGCAAAAAGCGTCAATGGATTAGTTGCGACTTTGCAACGCCAAGAAGAGAAGGAAGACGAGGCGCAAACTTTCTCCCTGCAGAGACAAAAGGAAGAGGATGAATCTGCGCAGGCCAAGCCCGCCTCAACCGTAGGGCCGCATTTGCAACGCCAGCAAGAAAAGGAAGACGAAGCCGCGCAGACGAAATCTTTGCCGCAGCGCCAGAAGGAAAAAGAAGAGGAAAAAACTGCCCAGGCAAAATTTGCTGCGGGCCTGAGCTATGCTCTCCAGCGGCAGGAAGAGAAGGAAGATGAATCTGCACAGGCCATGAAGGTGCAGCGGCGACAGTTTCATATCAGCCCGCCGGCCCTGCAGGCAAAGCCGGGCGGCAGCGGCGAAATGCACGCCAGCAGCGCGGTCGAGGCGCGCGTCTCTCATTCGCGTGGGGGCGGCAGCGAATTGCCGAACGACACCCGGGCCTTCATGGAATCTCGTTTTGGCGTGGACTTCAGTCAGGTGCGCGTGCATACGGGCACCGACGCGGCACAAATGAGCCAGGAACTGAACGCACAAGCCTTCACCGTTGGCCGCGACATCTATTTCGGCAACGGCAAATACAATCCCCAAACCAGCAGCGGACAGCAGCTCTTGGCGCATGAGTTGACGCATGTGGTGCAGCAAGGCGCTGCGCTGCGTGCCAAGCCCATTACGGTCACGCCCGCGCCGCAAAAAATCCAGCGCTCGCCCGGCCCCATCGCCAATCTCCTGAACAAAGTCGCGCGGAACATCCCCGGCTACACGCTGATTACCGTCATCATCGGCAAGAACCCCATTACCGGTGAGGAAGTGCCTCGCACCGCCAAGAATTTTCTGGGCGGGTTCATGGGCCTGATACCGGGCGGCACGGCTCTATTCGACAACCTAAACAAATCCGGCGCCATTGATGAGGCATTCAACTGGCTGCAAAAAGAAGTTCAAGCTTTGAACATCACCTGGGCGGGCATTAAAGCGTTGATTGCCGAGGCTTGGGACAAGGTCTCCATCTGGTTCGGGATCGAGAAAAATCTCAAGATTATCAAGGACGTCTTTGCACCCACCGTGACCCGGGTTTTCAACTTTGTTAAATCCTTAGGCTCAAAGATATTGGAGTTCATCTTCACGGGCGTGCTCAAAATGATCGGCGCGCCGGTGAACCAGATCATGGCGATTCTGAACAAGGGCAAGGAAGTCATCACCAAGATCATCAAGGATCCCATTGGTTTTGTCAAGAATCTCATCAAAGGCCTGATACAGGGGATTGGCCAGTTTGCCAAGAATGCGCTCAAGCACTTGAAGGCGGGCATTTCCGGCTGGCTATTCGGCGCGTTGTCTGCGGCCAACATTACGCTGCCCTCGAAGTTCGATCTCAAAGGCATCTTTCACCTGGTCCTGCAGATTTTGGGCGCCACCTACCAGGCGATTCGCGCCAAAGTGGTGAAAGCTTTGGGACCCAAAGGCGAGAGCATTGTCTCCAAGGTTGAAAAAGCCGTGGAGTTTGTCAAGGAACTGGTGACAAAGGGGCCAATTGCCTTGTGGGAGCGGGTGAAGGATTCGCTGAGTAACCTCAAAGAAACGGTGTTTGGCGCGATTATCGACTGGGTGAAGAGTACGATCATCGGCAAGGCCATCGAGAAACTGATCAGCTTTTTCAATCCGGCCGGCGCGCTCATTCAAGCGGTGATCGCTATTTATAACACGGTGAAATTTTTCATTGAACGGATCAACCAAATCCGCGAATTTGCCGCGTCGGTGTTCAATTCCATTGCCGAGATTGCCAGCGGCAACCTCGGCAAAGCCGCGAATGCAGTGGAGAATGCCATTGCCAAATCCATTCCCGTGATCATCAGCTTTCTCGCGAGTTTGATCGGCCTGGGCGGCATCAGCAAGAAGATTCAGGAGATCATCAAAAAGATCCGCCAGCCGATTGACAAGGCGATTGGGAAGGTGGTGGGGTGGATTGTGGAGAAGGCGAAGAGTTTGTTTGGAAAAATTCGAGGAAAATTTCAGAAGAAACTGTCACCCGAGCAAAGCAGAAAGGTAGCCCTTGGTCTTGCTGCAATTGATGAAGAGGAGAAGAAGTACTTAAAGGATGGAAAAATTTCTCAGGATGATGCAAGAAAAGTTGCTGGCAAGATAAGAAGTCTTCACCCTGTGTTCAAGTCCATTGATGTTGTTGATGGTGGGGAATCGTGGGATTACCGCTATACCGTAAATCCAACAACAACAAAAAAGGGTGAAAAAAAAGCAACATCAGAGAAGCGTTATGCTGTCGGCCTTCATCCGGTTAAGCCGCCGGCTGGTCTGGAAAAGTCTCCTGGTGAATCGCATCATGTCCCTCCGCGGGTCTTGCTGAGGTTGTCGAGTTTTGCCAGGACACTAGTTGGCGACGCCTTGCTCAACCGTAAGAGTTCAGTGGCAAAGGCATATGGGGCCTACTTGATGAAGGAGGCCATGAAGGACCTTCAAAAGTACTCCCACGGCAATCAACTATCTGCAATATGGCTAACCACCGCGGACCATGATAAGGCTCACAAACCGCTTGATGAACCCGATGCGGATCCACTCATCAAGACCAATTCACCGCGCCTGAAGACTTTGGTGCGTCTGGTGATCAATCTGCCTGATCAAGACGAGCAGGGCAAAGATGAATCATTGCTTTCCATCGTGAACAGGATGTACGACATCTTCGAGCAAGTTTACAGAAGACTGCTGAAAAATGGCATCGCAGCGGTGAAGCGAATCAAGCATAATGGCAAACCAGTTGTTGACGGTGGCGCTGTCGCTGAACTTGAGAAGAATGCCGAAACTTCCTGGCGTCCCTGGCGAGAACCCTGAGCCACTAGGCAGTTCTCTGAATTGTAGCGCCACAATGATGTTGATCATCCATGAGCTGTCAGACATGCTATTGACTGCTCGAGCGCATCTCGATGAGATCGAGTCATACGTACACACCTTTATAGATATTCCGATATGGAATGGGATTTTGGGTTTTCAAGATAAAGCCTGCGCCGCGTCAATGAAATCCGCGTGTCACTTTTTCGGAACTGAGGCTGTTTCCGCGCACCGTTTCTGTAGGCCTGCCATTCGTGGCCGGGCTGCGCGCGGCGGGCCGTGATGCTTTGACGAGTGGCAACCATCGCTGACAACTCGGTCCATAACAACCCAACTGATAAAAGCTCTGCATCCGTTTGGTTGTTTCTATCGGTTGGAAGAAGCTTTGCTTTTCCCAGCGATTCACTCCCAAGAAATCCAAATCAGCATTACGCGGCATGCCGCGCAACGCAACATTGAGCAATCGCCATGAGAAATTCAAGAATTCAAAGGGCGCAGAAGAAAGGCGCTGCCAAACCAGTCTCTGCCAAAAAGACGGCGACACCGGCACGTGACCCGGCAGAAGCGACATTCTCAACGCTGGGCGTAGGTACGCGAGTAGACGGCCAGTTGGGTCAAGCCGAGGTGTTTTCCCTGCAGCAGACCCTCGGCAATCGCGCGGTTGGGCGCATTCTTCAATCCAAACTCAAGGTCGGCCGGCCGAACGATCAATATGAGCAGGAAGCCGATCGCGTCGCGGAACAGGTCACGAACATGCCGGCGCCGGCAGGCGGGCGAGGCGCGGCCACTGCGGGCAGTGCAGCCGGTGGCACCGTCCAGCGGGCCGCAGCGATGGAGGAAGACAAACGCTTCGTCGGCCCGCATGAGAAATTCGATGGTATTCACGAGGAGGACGAATCGCTTCAACGCGCCGAGATGAAAGATGAAGAGCCGGTGCAGCGGCAAGCCGGCGAGGAAGAAGAAAGCGTACAGCGCCAAGCCGGTGAAGAAGAAAGCGAGCAAGTGAGCCGCCAGCCGGCAAAGGAAGAGGAGAAGAAGATTCAGCGCCAACCGGAAGAAGAAGAACCAGTGCAAGCCAAAGCAGCGGGCCGGCCAGCGCCGAGCATCACTCCCAAAGTCGCGGCGAACATTCATGCCATGAAAGGCGGCGGCCAGCCTTTGCCTGATGCCACGCGCGCCGCATTCGAGCCGCGCTTTGGCTATGACTTCAGTCATGTGCGTGTGCACACCGATGAGCAGGCCGCAGACACGGCCAAGTCGCTGAAGGCACGCGCCTTTACTGTCGGCCATGACATCGCCTTCGGCGCCGGCGAGTACGCCCCAGAATCTGCGGCTGGCCAGAAGCTGCTCGCGCACGAATTGACCCACGTCATTCAGCAAGACGGCCATATGGCAACGTTGCGCAGCAAGGGAATTGACATCCAGAAAACTGGCAGGCCGATGGTACAGGGCGGATTCTTCGGCAGTCTGTGGAAGGGAATTAAGAAAGTCGGCAAAGCCATTGGCAAAGGCGCGAAAGCTGTAGGCGGCGCGATTTGGGAGGGCGCGAAGGCGGTAGGCCGATGGGGCTGGAATGTGCTCAAAGCTGGTGGCGCTTGGGTGTGGGATCTTTTCACGAAAGCGCCGCTGCGGCTGTGGCGCATCATCGAACATCTCGGCAGCGGAGCCGTGGGCATTGTCAAATGGCTGTGGCACGGCATCAAAACCGTGCGCGGTATCAAGAGTTTCGCGCAGTGGATTTGGAACGGCTTTCTCTCCGGCGCCGCCTGGGTCGGCAGGCTGATCACCAAATTGCTGGACGTGATCGGCATCGGCGAGATCATGGATTTGCTTTGGCAGATCATCAAGTTCAACACCCGCACGCTGTCCTCCACCGAAATCGCCGAGGCGAAGAAAGTTTTCGGCAGCAGCATCAGTTACTGGCAGGTGCGCATCGACGAGTATTCGTTGATCGCGTGGATCGGCTCTTTGTTCAGTGGCGGCGGCGGCATGGGGGTCACGACTTTCCACACCATCAATTTCAATCATAAAATCAAAACCGCGCCCGGCAACAGCGACATGGCCTGGCTGATTCATGAGCTGACTCACGTCTCACAATACGAACACGTCGGCAGTCAGTACATGGGTGAAGCGCTGCATGCCCAAGCCACCGGCGGCTACGGTTATGGCGGCGAGGCCGGCCTGCTCGCAGCCTTTGCCGCGGGCAAGCATTTGCGCGACTTTAATCGCGAGCAGCAAGGCGATATTGCGCGCGATTTCTATCTCGCGCTCACTTCCGGCCGGCCCACGACCGCGTACGATCCGTTCATTGTGGAACTGCGCGCCGGCAAGCTCTGACAGGGAAACGTTATGACAAAACGCATTCGAATACCGGCATCAGCCAAAATCCTTCTGATTGTTGCGCTGCTGCCATTGTTGGGTCTAAGCTGCGACAAGAATTACTATCCCACGGTCGGGCCGTTGCGCTTGCCGCTGGCTATGCCGCCCACCCACGTGTTGAGAATTGCCGGCGTGGAATCGGTGTTTCCGATTTTGCAGCAACTCGATCTCTCCCGGCCGGCAAACGAACCGTCGGCTGCGATTATTTTTTTTGTGACACAGGAAATGCCCAGCGCCGAAGAGCTCATGCAACTTCGGCCGGAGCCATTGGATTCTTTACGGGCGAGGGGATTCACCGTGAGTCCCATTGGTGAAGTGGAAGGCTATGGCCGTTTTGCCGGATATGCGCAATGGCCCGCAGGAAAAACCGAGACGGTGTGCACAGTTGCCGACATTCCGGTTTTCGCGGAAGGCTGGCTGCTTTATGCGGTCGCCAGTCCGCTGCCGGAGTGGGTTGAGGTCGTGTTGCATTTCAGCCGTCTCAATCTGCCGGAACCGCCGGCCGTGACCGTAGAGCCGCTGCCATGATCGGCGCAATGTGAAAGGGTCAATCCGATGGCTGAATTCGAAAAGTTGCTGAAAACAGTGTTCTACTATCCTGATGCGCACAGCATTGCCATGGCAACCGAAGGCAAGGAACGCTTGCGCATCGACGCCAACGGCCGGTTCCGCTTTGGCGCCAGAGGCACGCCGGTTAATGAAACCGTGAGAATCGCCGGTGAAACGGATGATGCCAGTAAGTTCTCCCTGAATGTGACCAACGCCAGCGGCACAACCTTGTTCGCCGTTCGCAATGACGGCTGGATCAACTACGACCAGCTTGCCAAGTTGGACGTGGCTGACAACTTCACTGCCACTATTCGTGCCGCCGATTTACTGCTGGGCCATTCCTCCCGCCGCGGTAGTCTTGGGTTCTCACCGGGCCGTGCGTTGGTGGATTTGAGGCGCGAACTGCACCTCAACTATGCTGCCGACTGGCCAGACGGCATCAGGTATTACGGCGCCCTGCTTTCAGCCTGCACGCGGGAATTGAAGGAAAACATCGAAGAATTCTCCAGCGCGGAAGCCGCCGCCATTTTGGAGAATTTGAATCCCGTCAAATTTAATCTCAAGGCAGATGACAGAAAGGCGCCGCATCTCGGCTTTATCGCCGAAGATTCTCCCGATCTTGTGACCAGCGCGGACAAGAAAGCTGTCAATCACGATCACATCATTGCCGTTTTAACCAAAATGGTGAAGGAGCAGGGCAAGGCGATTGCATCCTTGACCGAGAGCGTGACGCTGCTGGAAACCGCATTCAGAAAACTCGTCGAGGATGCCGCTCACCAAGCGACTTCAAGGCCGCAGCAGGCCACTTCCTCTCGCAAGGGCAACAAGCCAACCAGGCCCGCCAAGACGGTGCGCGCCAAGCCCGAGCGCAGCGCCACCAACCCCACCAGCCTTCCGACTCGGCGGCGCACAAGCCCTAAAAGAGATTGACAGGATGAACAAGACCGGCAGGGTTGATGCGATTGGGTTTCTCTCTGCGAAGACGGCTCATTCGCTTGCCCACTTGTCTTCCGTCTTCTTCTTGGCCAGTCCTCGCGGCTGATGTGCAGGCTGGCGCGACCTGCACCCAATTCCGCGACGCAGGCGCGACAGGGCACACCCAGGACGGTGTTTGCGCCACGAGGTATTTGCTGTTCGCGATGGCGCGACGTCTGGCCGTTAATTAGACTCTCGCAGCGGGCGATTTGGGTCATCCGCGCACTCCCGCGGAACTTGACCGGGCCGCGATGGAGGGCTTGTTCTTTTCTTCGTGAGACTTTTCGAGTTCAGGCAGCAATGCGGTACTTGCCCACTGCAACCTGCACGGCTGTGCAGGGGAGCAGACGGCAGGCCCGCGTGAGGTCTGCCGCGATATTCTTCTTGCATTCCATCGGAAAAATATTAGCTTCGTCACACCCGTCAGGAATGCGACGGCAATTTCTTTCCTGAACGCTTGCACTGTACTCCTCGCGCGCAACTGCCCGTCCATTCCTTACCGCCTTTCGGTTCCAATATGCTGCACAGTGCCACCGTCGCGATACTTCTGGGTTGGAGGTGGGGCGCGCCGGCTGGCAAGTTCTCAAGGATGATTGGCCGGACACCATGGCAAGAACCGCATCCGGCTTATTGTGCGCTATCCCGCCGACCCCATACCGCCTCAAGTCATCACGAATTGCAGATCTCTCTGCCTGAGCCTGCTGCATGGCAGTGCGCATTGTGATTGTCACGAAAAAATCTGCCGGTCCCGCGGCGCGAATCGGCCTGGTGCTGCTGATGTTGTTGCTGGCCGGTCTGGTGCTGCTGGTGGCTGGTGCGATTCTTCTGCCGTTGTTGGGCGTGGCCGTGGCGTTGTCTGCGGGAATGCTGGCCTGGATTTTCATCCTCGCGCTCGCCGGCGCGCTTGCGCTCGTTTGGCGGCGGGCAATGATGCCGATCGTCTCCAAATTTCGCGGCCGCGGCAAACACCCGCCGCCGCTGGCGCAGTCGCAGCCGGAGTATCTGCTGCACCTGCCGGATTCCGCATCGGCACGGCAGAGACAGGAAAACTCGAATCAAAGCGGCCCTGAGGGCAAGCCGGAGGTGTGATGATCAACAAACTGGATCCCGGACTGCGCCGGCGCGCGCAAGCCGTGAAGACGCAGAAGGCGGCCACGCGGGCCAGAGCTCTGCTGCGGGAAGAAGCCGAACGAGTCGAACTGCTGGTGGAGTTCACCGGTGATTTGAGCGACCTGCTCGCGATCGGTTTCAATTCCTTTGGCCTGCTGCAACACCCTCACGCCGGCTACCAGATCGCTGCCGGTTCGATCCCCGTCGATCGTCTGGAAGATCTTGCTGCAATCCCCCACGTCGTCGCCACCGAAGGTCCGCAACAATACCATCCGCTGCTGGACTACAGCCTGCCGGAGATTCGCGCCACCGCGGTGCACAGCGGCTCGCCCTCGCGCAAGGGAGCCGGCGTGGTGATTGGCGTCATCGACAGCGGCATCGATTGGCGCCACGGCGTTTTCGTGGATTGGGACGACCGCACGTCGCGAATTCTGGGCATTTGGGATCAGATGCTCACTGCGCAAACCGGTGAGACTGCCGGCCCCGGCGGCGTGGGCGTGGTGTATACCCAAGCGCAGCTCTCGCGCGGTTTGCAGGGCACGGAAAGTATCCGCACCCGGGACAAGAATGCCCGCGGCGAGACCAGCGGCCACGGCACCCACGTGGCCGGCATTGCCGCCGGCAACGGCGCACCGGCGACCTGTTGTCACGGCGTCAACACCTATGTCGGTGTCGCGCCGCTGGCCGAGCTTATTGTGGCGCGCTACGATTACACCCACGCCACCCTCGGTGCCAATGTGCGCCTGGTTGCGGCGTTGGACTACATTTTCAATCACCCTGATGCTGCCGGCAAGCCGGTGGTGGTCAATATCAGTCTCGGCGTCAATCGCGGCCCGCATGACGGCACCACGCCGGTGGAACGGGCGATCGACGCGGCAGTGGCGGCAGGTCCCGGACGCGCCGTGGTGGTGGCAGCAGGCAATTTCGCTGATACGCGCTGCCATGTCAAGGCAACCGTGCCGGGCAATGCCACGCGCGAGGTCGAGTTTGAAGTGAGGGAGGGACACGAGTTTGACGCCTATCTCGATCTTTGGTATGATCGCGCCGGCACGCTGAATCTGGAAGTCATTGCCCACGGCGGCACCAGCAGCGGCGTGGTGAATCACGGCACGGACAGTTCCTTCATCGCCAATCCCACCGCTTCCAATAAGCGCCAGGTCACGGTCAACATCGACGCGACCATCAACGGGCCGCACGGCCGCGACAACAACTTCCGCATCGAGATCGACAAACCCACCTCCGGCAACATTCCTGCCGGGAACTGGAAACTCAAGCTCACCAACCCGAACGCGACCCCGGTCAATTTCCACTGCTGGATCGAGCGCGGCGACTATGCGCCGGTATTTCTGCCCGAGGTAGACCCGCCGGACGGCAAGATCCGGTCGTCGTCCGATTCCACCATCAGCACGCCGGCGACAGCGCGCGAGGCCATCTCCGTCGCCAACCACGAATCGCGCACCGGCTGCTGTGATTGCTGGCCCTCGACCGGCATCGTGGCCTCTTCGAGCCGCGGACCGGTGGCGCGCGATGCCGCCGCGAATCCGAAGCCGGATATTGCCGCGCCCGGCTTGTTGATCGCCTCGGCCAAGGCGGATGCCGCCAATCTTCCGGGCAACTGCTGCTCATGCTGCCCGGATGCCTGCTGCTGTTTGTATGAAGACATGACCGGCACGAGCATGGCAGCCCCGCACGTGGCCGGAGCAATTGCATTGTTGCTGGAGGAGAATCCGGCGTTGACCAGAGCGCAGATCCTGCATCATCTGCAAACCACGGCACGCGACCGGCCCGCCGGCGGCCGCGACGACACCTGGGGCGCAGGCAAACTGGACGTGCAAGCGGCGATCAATTCTGTGCGAGGTGCTGGTGGTGGTGGAGGTGGCGGAGGCGGGGCCTCGCCATTGGTGCATGGCGGTTCCAATGGCAGCAGCGGGTTGCGGCATGCCCACACGCCTTTCAACGGCACACCGGCTGGCGCAGACCTGGGGGCATGGGGCAGCCCGCAGTTTTTGGCCACGCTTCGCATTCTGCGCGCCCGGCTGCGCGTGTGTCCGCAAGGCCAGGAGGTGGCGGCAGCGGTGAGCCGGCACTTCAGCGAAGTGCGGCGCCTGATCAACACCAACCGGCGCATCGCCACGCTGTGGCATCGCAGCGAAGGCCCGCGCATGCTTTGGCGCCTCATGCAGGGTGTCCTTGATGCTGAGGCGCCGGCAGCGCTCTTGAGCCGGCAGCAACGTGATTTCTTCCAGCGCTGGTGTGACCTGCTGCTGCGCTATGGCAGCCGCCGGTTGCAGGAAACCCTGCAGCGCCAGCGTGCCGCGTTGATCCATTTGCTCAGTGCACCATTGGCAGCGCACGCAGCGGCAGCCGCGGGGAGCAACCATGAGTAATGTCGCCGGTACTCTTGAACTGTTTGCTGCTGAATTGGGCCGGGTCTTTGAACCGCTGGCGCGCCGGATCGAGGATGAGTCAATCGAGTCGGTACTGGAGTGGCTTGGCCTGCGCCCCGCGGAGGGCGTGGCCGGAGCGACCGAGCTGGCAGCGGCCTTGTCCACCAGCGCCTCTGCCGCGGCGAATCTCACCGAATTGATTCGCGACCTGACCGCGGCGATCAGCCGTGAGGATGCCGCTGCCGTAGCTTCCACCAGCGTGGCGCTGTTTGAACAAATCAAGAACGCGGTGCATGCCGCGCAGGCTGCAGCCACGGCATTACAAAATCTGAGCGCCGGCGCACCCGGACTTTCTCCGCCGCAGCGGGCGGAACTGGCCGCATTCGCCGGCGTGTTTGTGGATCGGTTGCTCAACCACCTGCTGGTGGAATATCTCGAGCAGCGTTTTCCACAACTCGCGATTCCGCTGCTCGCCACCGGCGGCATCGAAATCGTCAACGAAGCCGGCGGACCGGCCGGTTCGCTCAACGGCGCCTACACGCGCAAGACGTTTCGGTTCGATCGCGCCGTGAAGCTGTTTACCGATCCCGCCGGCCTGCTGCGCGAGGTCTACAAGTGGGGCGCGCCGGATTTTGACGGCCTCGCGCTGTTCCAGGCGCTGCGCAACCTGCTGGAACGCAAGTTCGAGCTGCCGGCGGAAATCATTCAGCCTGGCGGCGCGCCGGCCCTGCTCGAAGCTTTTGCCTTCAATGCCGAGGTCAACAACAGCTTCAGCCCACCGGGTGTCGATCTCTCCCTGCGTTTTCCCCTTTCGGTTTCCCGCACCGAGACTTTCAGTGCCGATGACTGGCAAGTTGAGCTGACCACCCAGGCCAGTCTCGCGGCAGATCTTGGCGCCACGCTGCGGCCGCTGTTTGATATCGAGTTTGATCTGCCGGCCGGTGCGGTTGATTTTCTCCTGGCCATGACTCTGCAGCGCTCGCGCACGGCCGCGCCGTTTCTGCTGCTCGGCACGGCGCGTGGTTCCCGTCTGGAAGTGCGCAGCCCCGGGCTGGCAGGCCAGCTCCGCGCCCACTTTGACACCGCCTCCCGCCGCGCCGTGCTGGATCCGGAATTTCGCATTTCTCTGAACGGCGGCAGAATGGTGATCAGCGGGGAGGGCGGGGATTCGTTCATCAGCGCGCTGCTCTCCGGCGTGAATCTTGATTCCAACTTCGATGTGGAGGCGAGTTGGAGCCCGAGTCGCGGCCTGGCGTTTGTCGGCAGTGCAGCACTGGAAATCGCGCTGCCGGCGCACGTGAGCCTCGGCCCGCTGGAAATCCTCTCGCTCTACTTGAAAGGTGGTCTGGCGGGTGACGGCTCGATTCCGGTGGAGTTGTCCGGCGGTTTCTCCGCGGCGCTGGGACCGTTGCGCGCCTCGGTCGATCGTCTGGGTTTGGTGGCCACGTTCACATTCCCGAGCGGCGGTGGCAATCTCGGGCCGGCGGGAGTGGCGTTTGCCTTCAAACCGCCCAATGGCATCGGCCTGGCCATTGATGCCGGCGTGGTCAAGGGCGGCGGCTATCTCTATCTTGATTTTGAAAAGGGCGAATACGCCGGCGCGCTGGAGTTGACGGTCAGCGGCTTTCTCTCGCTCAAAGCCATTGGCCTGATCAACACGAAACTGCCGGGAGGCCAGCCGGGCTTTTCGCTGCTGGTGATCATCACGGCGGAATTCAATCCCGGTTTCCAGCTCGGTTTTGGTTTCACGTTGCTGGGCGTGGGCGGATTGCTGGGACTGCATCGCACCGCCTTGCTGGAGCCGCTGGCGCAGGGCGTGCGCACCGGTGCAGTGAACAGCATTCTGTTTCCCACCAATATCGTCGCCAACGCGCCGAAGATCCTGAGCGACCTGCGCACCATCTTCCCGCCGCACCCGGGCACGTTTCTGATCGGGCCCATGGCCAAGATCGGCTGGGGCACGCCGACGCTGATCAGCGTGGCGCTGGGCGTGATCATCGAGATTCCGGGCAACGTCGTCATCCTCGGCCGCCTGCGCGTGGCGCTGCCCACGGACGAGCAGGCGGTGCTGATTCTGCAAGTGTCCTTCCTCGGGGCATTGGAATTCGACAAGCGCCGGCTCTGGTTTTTCGCCACCCTCTATGAGTCGCGGGTGCTGTTCATCACGCTCGAAGGGGAGATGGGGCTGCTGCTGGATTACAGCGACAATCCCAACTTCGTCCTGTCCGTGGGCGGTTTTCACCCGCGCTTCACCGCGCCGCCGCTGCCCTTTCCCTCACCGGCACGGCTGGTGCTGTCGTTGATCAACGAAAGCTGGGCACGGGTGCGGGCGGAAACCTACTTCGCGGTGACTTCCAACACTGTGCAGATCGGCTGCCGCAGCGAGATGTTCTTCGGCTTCGATGCACTCAGTGTGGAGGGTTATTTCAGCTTCGATGCCTTGCTGCGCTTCTCGCCGTTCTATTTCATCGTGACGCTTTCGACCGGCTTTGCGGTCAAGGTCTTCGGCCTCGGCCTGTACAGCGTGCATTTGCGCGGCTCGCTCGAGGGGCCGACACCCTGGCATGTGAAGGGCTCGGCCGAGATCGGTTTTCTGTTCTTCTCGATTTCAGTCGACGTTGATGTCACCTTTGGTGAGCGCCGCGCGGAGACGCTGCCGCCGATTGCGGTGCTGCCGCGAATTCGGGCCGAGTTCGAGAAACTCGAGAGCTGGCGCGCGACCCTGCCGGCGGCGGGCCAGTTGTTCGTCAGCCTGCGGGATTTGGGCAGCGCCGGGGCGCTGGTGTTGCATCCGGTCGGCACGCTGCAAATCAGCCAGCGCTTCGCGCCGTTGAATCTGCCGCTCGACAAGATCGGCAATCAGAAACCGTCAGACGTGAAAAAGGTCACGGTGGCGGTGACAACCGGCAGCCTCGCGGTCAAGGGTCCCACCCGGGAAAAGTTTGCTGCGGCGCAGTATCGCGAAATGGACGATGCGGCGAAGCTGTCGGCGCCGGCGTTCGAGCCGCTCGAAAGTGGCGTTGAACTGGGCGCTGCGGGCCAGCCCTGGGCCACTGGTCCGCTGGCACAGCGCAACGTGCGCTACGAGACAATCATCATTGACACCGCCCTTGAACGCGTGCGACTGCGCTTCTTCAAATTTTGGGACGGATTGTTCACGCATTTCCGGGGCGGTGCGGCCGTAACGCGCGCCGCGGTGTCTCTCGCTGCCGAAAAGCAGTTGCGGCCCTTTGCCGACAGGGTCGAGATCGCCGCCGAGTCCTACACCGTGGCATTTCAAGCCGACAATCGGGCGTATGAAGCGCAGGCCAGCTTCGGCAGTTTTGCCGAAGCCCAAGCGCAGGTGGCGAATCTGCTGCGCCTCTCGCCCGAGCTTGCAGAAGTCATTCACATCATACCCGAGGCGGAGGTGAACCGAGCCGCATGAGCACGCCAATCTCCTCTTACTCATTTCTCCCCTGGGCGCGGCAGGGGCTGGGCATCTTTCTGCGCGAGGCGGATCAGGACGCTGCGGTGAAGGCGCGCGCCTCCATCGACGTGCGCCTGCAAATCAACGGTGAACAACTCAGCGGCGGTACGCTCACCGAAACCGTGCCGCGTGCCGTGCAGTTGTACGGCCCCGGGGACATCATCGGCATCGACCTGAAGGCGATCGTGCGCACCGAGCCGCGCCACTTTATCACCAACTTCGAAAGCAACTACCTGCCCTTTGTGGAATTTTATGACGAAGATTTCCCCTGGCGCTACACGCCGGCCCGGCCTTCGTCCGATCAACTGCGGCTGCGGCCCTGGCTGGCGCTGGTGGTGCTGGAGGAAGGCGAATTCAACGAAGGCAAAAACCGGCTCGGGCGGCCCCTGCCCTTCATCGAAGTTGCGGAGGCGGCGCAGAAATTTCCGCCGGCTGACCAGCTCTGGGCCTGGGCGCACGTGCATGTCAACGGCGGCATGACTGGAGATCCCAATGACACGGCTGCGCTCGCGGCGCAGCTCGAGGCGACCGTCCGCGCCAATCGCGACCTGGCCTATTCGCGCCTGCTGTGCCCGCGCATTCTGAAACCCAACACCGCTTATCATGCCTTCCTGATTCCCTCTTTTGAAACCGGCCGGCTTGCAGGGTTGGGGAAAAATCCCGACACCGCACAATTTGCGACCCAAAGCGCCTGGGCAGATTATGCCGGCAGAGTGGAGGGCGCCCATTTCCCCTTCTACCATCGTTGGTATTTTCGCACGGGAACCGTGGGCGACTTCGAGTATTTGGTGCGGCTGCTGCAGCCACGCACGGTGGATCCGCGCGTGGGCCGGCGCGACATGGATGTGCAGGAGCCGGGCGCAAATCTGCCCGGCATTCCTGAACTCGGCGGCATTCTGCGCCTGGGTGGCGCCTTGCGACCGCCGCTCGCAACGCTGAGCGAAGAAGATTTGGAAGATTACCGCCGGCATGAGGAGTGGGGCAAGCCTTATCCCCACGCGTTTCAAGTTGCGCTCGCGGCGTTGATCAATCTGGCGCAGGACTATGCCAGCAAGAGTGCGGAGCAGGCCAATGCCGGCAGCGGCCTGGGTCCAGAGGTGGAGGCGGATGAAGATCCGTTGGTGGTGCCGCCGCTTTACGGCCGCTGGCATGCAGAGACGCAGCGCCTGGTCGCGGAAGAGGGTGACCCGGCAAAAGCGAAGTGGGTGCAGGAATTGAATCTGGATCCGCGCCATCGCACGGCTGCGGGCTTCGGCACCGCAGTGGTGCAGGATAATCAGGAAAACTACATGGAGGCGGCCTGGCAGCAAGTCGGCCGTGTGCTCGAAGCCAATCAGAAAATCCGATTCGCGCACATGGCGCAACTCACCAGCCAGGTCTGGCATGCACGCGAGCTCACGGCAATCAACCAATCGGCGCCCGAGCGCTTCGTCGCGCTGGTGACGCCGGTGCAGCGGCGCGTGGTCACGCAGGGCTTCACACTGCATCATCAGGTGCAACAGAGCACGCTGGCGGCACCGCTGCTGTCGAAGACCATGCGCCAGGCGCTGCGGCCGCGCGGCCGGATGGCGCAACGGGTGGGATTCGACGCCGGCCGGCATCGCGGCAATTTGCTGGCGCGCGCCAATCGCGGTGAAGTGTCTGCCGCACCACCGAAAGTGGTGGCACCGGCGCTGCCCACCGGCGAGAAGATCGCAGATGATCTCAAGCCGCGCGAGCTGCCGGAGAAGTGGCTGGCACTCCTGCTGCGCCGGCCCTGGCTGCGCTTCGCGCCTCTCGCGCTTGCCCTGCTGATTTTTCTGCTGCTGTTGCTCGTGAATAGAGCCGTGGCGATCATCGTCGGCGCGGCCTTGTTGGTGGGCGCGTTCTGGCTGGTGCGCTGGCTTAATGGCATCCTGCAGCGCGCTCGTGCCGCCGAAGCGCTGCACCCCGAAACCCGCACGCCTGCGAGTGTTGATCAAATGCCGGCCAGTCCGGATTTTCGCATCGGCGTGCCGGGGCAGGATCCGCCGCCGAAAACCAACGGCAGAGACAGCGCGGAAGCCGTGCGCTTCAAAGGCGCGCTGCGCAATCTCTACACGGTGGACGTTGCCGAGCGCGCAGTTCCGGTGCGCGTGCGCCGGCCGCTGGATTTGCCGGCGCTGGCCGCGAGCATGCTCACGAATCTTCAGCCCACGGTCACGATTCCGCGGCGCACGCTCGCTACCTTGACAATCCCGCTGCGGCTGCGCGACCAATTGGTTGAGTCCTTTGGTGAAGTGATGGCTTATCCGGAAATCGACCAGCCGATGTACGAGCCGTTGAAAAATCTCGCCAGTGAAATGTTCGTGCCCAATCTGCAATTGATTCAGAACAACACCATCACGTTGCTCGAGACGAATCAGAAATTCATCGAATCGTACATGGTGGGATTGAATCACGAGTTTGGCCGCGAGTTGTTGTGGCGGGAATATCCCACGGAC
This sequence comes from bacterium, assembly GCA_037445455.1. Taxonomy (GTDB): domain Bacteria; phylum Zhuqueibacterota; class Zhuqueibacteria; order Zhuqueibacterales; family Zhuqueibacteraceae; genus Coneutiohabitans. The sequence goes on from JBBIKM010000008.1 coordinate 48,729, forward strand.
CAGCGCGGCAGCTACTTCCGCCAGTTTTGGGACGTGCGCGGTTTTCTGCCCGAGGCCGCGGCAGATCCGGAAACGCTGCGGGAACGGCTGCGTGACATTCCGGAGTTGCATCGCTGGTCGAAGAATTCGGCGCTGGGCGATCATGACCATCGCGAGGCGCAGGGCGACAAGGAGGAGGAGCTGGTGCTGGTGATTCGCGGCGAGTTGTTGAAGAAATACCCGACCGCCGTGATTTATGCGCATCGCGCCGCCTTTGAGCGCACCAGCGACGGCAAAATCGACAAGACCCGGCCCCGCAAGCTATTGCCGCTCACGCCGGCACAGGAGGCGAATCCGCCACGCGACTTGGTGAAGACGCCGCTCTACGAAGCCAAGGTCGATCCGGACATCTACTTCTTTGGCTTTGATCTGACCGCGGAAAAGGCGCGCGGCGGCCAGATCGTGAATGGGGAGGAGGATGCCGGCTGGTTCTTCGTGATCAAAGAACGGCCGGGCGAGCCCCGTTTTGGCCTTGATTTACCGCAGCCAGCACCGCAGGCGACAATTCACACGTGGAATGACCTCGCCTGGACTGATGTACTCAATGACTATGCCGCCAGCACTTTTCTGCGCCTCGGCGAGAAAAGCATCACGTTGACTGATCCGGGCAGCGGCAGCGAGGCCCGGCCGCAGTTTCAGGAAGACAGCCGCTTCCGCTGGCATGGCGACACACATGCTGCTGAGCTGGCTTACATTCTTTACCAGGTGCCGGTGTTGGTCGCCGTGCATGCCGCGGAGATGCTGAAGCAATCCTGAGAGTGGAGTGGGTTTGAAATGATGGTTGCGGACGGGTTTGGCAAACCGCGAAGCCACGAAGGGCACGAAGATTTTGCGCCGGATAGTTGCAGGCGTGTCATGCATTGTGGTTCATTGGTCTGATCTTGGTGGATTCTTCGTGTCTCTGTGCCTTCGTGGTCTTCATTCCGTTTGCGATGCGGGATGAAATCAGTAGCGCATCGAGCGCAATCGGCATTATGATTTCGTCCAGGCAAGACAGAAGGATTGCGATTGAAACAGCCCCAACGGGGCGACATGTGATAGCGAAGGGCAACGCCCTGGAAATGGGACACGCGTGATCGAGCAGAGTCCACCGGGGCGAAATAGGTTCAAACAGCCCCAACCGGGGCGGCATGCGATAGCGAAGGGCACCGCCTTGGAAATCGGATACGCGTGATCAAGCAAAGCCCCAACGGGGCGAAATAGGTTCAAACAGCCCCAACGGGGCGACATGTGATAGCGAAGGGCACCGCCCTGGAAATGGGACACGCGTGATCGTGCAGAGTCCACAGGGGCGAAATAGGCTCACACAGCCCCGACGGGGCGACATGTAATAGCGAAGGGCGCCGCCCTGGAAATTCGACACACGTGGTCAGGTAGAGCCCCACCGGGGCGAAATAGGCGTCGTATCGGTCGATCATTTCAATTCTGGAGAAAGGGGGCAACCAATGCCGCAGAGCTTTGCCTGCATTCCGGTGCATTTCATTTGGAGCACCAAAGATCGCGAGCCATTCATTCGGCCCGAAATTGAGAAGGAAATGTTCAGCTACATGGCCGCCATTTTTCGTGAACTTGAATCACCGGCGCTGACGATCAATGGCACCACGGATCATATTCATGCACTTGCGCTGCTCTCGCGCAAAATCACAGTGGCCAAACTTGTGGAAGAGGTGAAAAAGAGTTCTTCGAAATGGATCAAGACCAAGGGGGTGTATTACAGGAATTTTTATTGGCAAAGTGGCTATGCTGCCCTGAGCATAGGGCAATCGAATATGGCGACATTGAAGAGATATATCGCAAATCAAAAAGAGCACCATCGCGCCAAGACGTTTCAGCAGGAATACCTCGAATTCTTGAAGTTGTACAACCTCGAATATGATGAACGATACGTTTGGGATTGATGATCACACGCGGCGGATTTGTTTCGCCCCGTTGGGGCTGGCGAGCGAGGGTGAGGGCCGTTTGATCCAGGGCGTTGCCCTTCGCTATCCCATTTCGCCCCTGCGGGGCTTGGGTGATGAACCCAAATGAACGACATGTTTGGGATTGATGATCACACGCGGCGGATTTGTTTCGCCCCGTTGGGGCTGGCG
>JBBIKM010000008.1:50957-68474 GCA_037445455.1 bacterium
GTTTGATCCAGGGCGTTGCCCTTCGCTATCCCATTTCGCCCCTGCGGGGCTTGGGCCTCGGTGATGGATCCAAGACAAAGGCATTCCATAAGAAAGTGGTACATCGAAGTCAATCCGCATTTTGATTTCGGTGAGGCAAAATTGAAGGATTGCGATCGAAACAGCCCCGACGGGGGCGAATCAGGCTTCGTGTGGTTCGACCCGTCTTCACACTGTCCACCGGGAATAGATCGACAAACAACGAAAATCACCCCACATTAGCCGGCATTTTATGAAGGCACAACCAACCTATGCCTGAATTCGAACAACGCCGCAGCGCGCTCGCTGAGCTGCGCGCCAGGCTGACCGAACTGCGGAACCAAACCTTGCTCGCCCGCGAAGCCGTACGTCAACGCGAGCGCGCACTCGCAGAGTTCACACGCAGCGCGCCCGCCGGGCCCAGTGAAGAACGCACCCGCCTGGAAATTGCGCTGCAGCAGGCGCGCGCCGGCGCCGCGCGCCTCGAAAAGGAGCTGGCGGGATTGCGCAGCCGCGAAGCCGAAACGCTAAAGGCCTTCGAAGTCTTCACGGATCCGCGCGAAAATCTCCGCCAATGGCCCGACCTCCATCCGATCTTGCTTTTTCCGCTGCGCCTGGAGACGCGCTTCAAAACCGGCGTGCGCGGGCAGCCGCAACTTTGGGTGCGCGTCTATCCCGACACTTGCCTGGTCGATTCCTTCGAAGAATCGCTCACCGCGCAGGAGGCGGAGAATGGCCGGATTTTTTGGGCAGCGGTGTGGCGTGCCGGCGGCGAGGAGGCATTGGAGCGCGCGGCGTGGCGGGAACTCGTCGCCGCGCACGGCTCCGGCCGCGCCGGCTGGATCGTCCGTCATTATCAACCATTGAATCCCGGCGACAAACCGGAGAAGGATGATGCCACCGACATTCTCCTGATCATCATCGCCTCCGGCCCGTTGCCCGCGCCGGCAATCGACTACTGGCGCGCGATGTGGCAGGCCGGCGATGATTTCACCGCGCAGCAGCAGGCCTTCGCCCAGCTTGAACTCGCGCTCGGCGCTGACCAGGCCCGCGATATCGCGCAGAACTACCGGCCATTCAACTTCAGCGATGCGCCTGCCGCGCCGCGCACGCGTCAGGAAGTGCAGGTGAAGGTCGCCGTGCTGCAAATGGCGGCATTGGACAGCATGGCGACCCGCCGCACTTCCTGGTCACGCGCACCGCAAGTCGATCTCTTGCCCGAACGCTTCGTCCTGGTCGCCTATGACCGCAGCGATACGCCGCTCACCGTGATTGGCAATCTGATTCGCACACCATTGATCACCGGACCCGATCCCAACGCGCCGCCGGAAGAGCAGCTCAAACCCGTCGACGACACGCTGCAAATTCCAGAACCACTGGCATGGATGTTCGACTTTGAGCAGGCGCTTGCGGCGGGAATGGCATTCCGGATCAATCTCAATGCCGACCAGGCGCGCCAGGGATTTGAACGGGTCATCGTGCTCGGCGTGCGCCTGGGTGATTCTCCGGAACAGGCAACCCAGCATCTCGAGAAATTGCTCGAGCATCATCTCTTCAGCCGCGCCGGTCTGGAAGTCATTCCCCAAGGCTCGCCCACCAACAACACCGAGCAGGCCGGTTCGGGCTATTCGTTTCGCGATGATCCCGACGCGACGTTTGATCTCTTTTTCCGGCGCACGCCGGCGTACACGCTCGCAGACGATCCGTTGCTCCGCCGCGACGGCCAGTGGCTCGCGGAGTTGTTGGGCATACGCCACGAGCTGGTGCAACAGATTCCCCATGCCGGCGGCCGGGATCAAAGCGAAGCGCGCGCGATGCAAATCGCGCTGTGGCCCGGTACGCTCGGCTACATGATGAAGACGCTGCTGGCGCCGGTGTTCTCTGCTCCGGACATCGCTGCCACACGTTCGTTTTTCACGCGCTACGTCAGCGGCCGGGGACCTTTGCCTGCCTTGCGCATCGGCAACCAACCCTACGGCATTCTGCCGGTGACGGCATTCGACCGCATCAACTGGTTTACCACACGCGCCGGCGCAGGATTCCCCGGACAGCTTTACCAAATCCTCAAGCGCATTGACGATGACTGGAAACCGCTGGCCGCGCAGCTCAGCTACGTCGGCAAACCGGGCGGTGATCCGCATCAAATCCTTCTGGACGTGCTCGGGCTGCATCCGGCCTCGGTCGAGTATTATCCCCTGCAGGCCGAGAGCGTCGCCCACAAGTTTTATGAGCTTGCGTTTTTGAACTATTCCGTCGCGCTCAATTTCCTCGGCCTGTATCCCGCGATCCTGCCGCTCACGTTGCTGCGCAGCTTCGGCTATGCCGGGGAAGAGGTGCCTGATCTTCTCAACCAAGTCTTCAAAGCCCGCCAGACACCACTCACCGGACCGGTGATTGACGACCGGCCGCTGTCGGAGACTGCTGCCATCCGCAAATATGCCGGTGACAAAAACTACCTCGAATGGTTGGTTGAGGCTGCGCGCGCGGGGATCGAGGCGATTCAGCAGGAGAAGGGATTCGACGATAACAAGAAACCCACGGCCCTGCTGTATTTGCTGCTGCGCCATGCGCTGCAATTGAGTTTTCACGAGACCGGCGTCAGGCTGAAGGCGCTGATCGGGCCGCTCCGCGAGGCGCAAAATCTGCAAAGCATGCTGCGCGAGCCGGCGTTTGTCCATATCAGCGAAAGAGCGGAAGCCAGCGAAAGCCGTTATGACCTGCTCTTCCGGCCGGATGAACGCGTGACGCGCGATCCCAATGTGTTGTTGGGCGATCACATCGCGCGCAATCTCAAGACAGTCGATCCGGACTTGCGCGAACAAATCGAGGCGCTCGAACGGCTGGCCGGCGTGCCGACCGCACGCCTGGAGCGCATTTTCGCGGAGCACCTCGATTGCTGCAGCTTTCGGCTGGACGCATGGAAAACCGGACTGCTGACCTGGCAGCTCGAGAGCATGCGCGCACCGGTTGCCGGCCGTGGGCCTTCCGGAATTTTCCTGGGCGCATTTGGCTGGCTCGAACCGCTCCGGCCGGAACACAAAGTGTTGACGCCGGTGACGCTGCCGGCGGAGCTGGACGCGCTCGTGAACCGGCGCGACTCCCTGCCGCTGGTGCGCGACAACACCAACCTCGGCCTGATCCACGCGCCTTCGCTCAATCACGCGACCACGGCTGCGGTGTTGCGCAACGGCTACCTGGCCAATGACGGCCGCCTCGCCGTGAATCTCTCCTCGCGGCGGGTGCGGCTGGCGCTCGGCATTCTGGAAGGCATGCGCAATGGCCAGTCTCTGGGCGCGCTGTTGGGTTATCAGTTCGAACGCCACGTGCACGATCACGGCCCGCTGCAGGTGCGCGATTTGATCTATCATATGCGCCGCGCCTTTCCGCTGGCGGCCAATCAAATCGCCAAAACCAACACCGAGACCGGCGAAGCCCGCGAGTCGATCTCAGCGATGAATGTCGTGGACGGCCGCAAGCTGGTGGAACACGCCGAACGCGCGGCGGCATTCACCTACCCCTTCGGAGTGACCTCATTGCCGCGTCGTGCTGCGGATCAGGAGGCGGCACTTACCGCGGCGTTGGCGCATATTCGGGACATCAACGACGCGGTGGCTGATCTCGTACTTGCGGAGGGCGTGCATCAGGCCGTGCTCGGTAATTACGAGCGCTCCGCCGGCACGCTCGAGGCCTTTGCGCGGGGCAATTATCCCCCCGAACCAGACGTGATTCGCACGCCGCGCAGCGGTATTGCCTTGACGCTGCGCACCGCGATTCATTTCTCGCCTGCACCGCCGGCAAATCCGCTGCCTGCGATCGCGTTGACCCCGCTGGCCGCAGCCGAGCCTGCGATCAATGCCTGGCTGGCAGCCCGGCTGCCTGCGCCCGCGCTGGTGGGTTGCCAGGTGACGTTCACTGATCGCGCCGGCAACAGCGAACAAACCATCTTCATCAGCCAGGAGCAACTCGCGCTGCAGCCGATCGATCTGGTTTATCGCCTCGAAGCCGGCAGGGAGCAGGCGCTCGGGGACCTGGATGATCAGATCCTCCGCCACTTGCACGCGCATCATGCGCCGCGCCACGATCGTGAGATCCGCCTCCGCCACACCGAACGCGTGAACGGCAAAGTCACCTGGTTTGAATTGCAAGCATTGCTGCGCAGCCTGCGTCCGCTGGTGACGGCCTCGCGGCCGCTGCAACCCGCGGATTTGATGCGCGCCAACGATGCAACCCGGGAGCAACAAGCCGCGGTCTCTCTGTCACGGGCGCGCGTGGCCGACCGTCGCGACGATCTGCACAATCAACTGCTGCCCGCGCTCGACAACCTCGCGGCGGCACTGCAAAACGCCGCGGTGTCGATTGATGACGCACTGACCCAATTTGCCGCCACCGTGGCACGTTTCGCCGCGTACCGCCTGCCGCAGACCGGCACCGGTTTTGTGTTCGAATGGCGCGCCGGTGCCTACAGTGCGCTGGCCGCGAAAATCTCCGATCGCGTCAACGCGTGGAACGCACGCCTGGCGCGTTTCGAGTCCGCATTGGCTGAGTATGATGCCCAGGCCGCAGCACTGACCGAGAGCGAACGTGTCACCCGGCTGCAAGCCCTCGAGGTCATTCTCAAAACCATGCTCACCAGCCCCACACCCGATTCTGCCACCTATCGTGCCGCGCTGGGCAACCTGCGGCTGGCATTCATTGCCAGGCGCGACGACCTGCAGCAACTGGTGGATCAACCGCGCGCCACGCTCACCGCCTTGCTCGAAGATGCCCGGGCCGAATTGCCGCTCACTGATTTCGATCCGGAAGCTCTCGACTTTTCCAGCGAGCAGGAGGAGATCACCCGGTTTCGCACGCAATTGCGCGATGCGGTGTCCAGTTTGAAAGAAGACACGCTGCAGCGGCTGGCACGGGTGGAAGCGCTGCTGGTGCAGCATGACGCGGCCGCTGCCTCTGAGTCGCGGGTGAAATTGCTGCAAGAGGCGGGCAAGATTTTGTTGGGCGAGGATTTTCAGATGGTGCCGCAAATCACGCTGCCGGAAGCGGCTGCCGAAGAGTTGGCGAACGCCTGGCAGCACAGCACCTCGGGCGATTTGACGCGGCATCTCACTGACACCGGCGGCCGCGACTTTCCTGTGGATGACTGGCTGCATGGCGTTGCACGTGTACGCGACAAGATGCGCCATTGGGAGAATGCCGTGCTGCTGGGTGAAGCGCTGACTGCCGCGCCGGCCGCCGAGCTGACACCGTTGCAATTGCCGTTTCAGCCCGGCGAACCCTGGCTGGCGTTGGAATTTCCCGATAGCCATCAGATCAACAGCGACCGGCTGCTCTATACCGCACATTTTGCCGAGCCGTTCGACAAGACCAAACCAGTCGCTGGCCTGCTGGTGGATGAATGGACCGAGGTGATTCCCGCGCCCGATCAGACCACCGGCATCGCGTTTCATTACGACCGTCCCAATTGCGAGCCGCCGCAAGCGTGGCTGCTCGTTTTGCCGGCGGTGCGCGACGGCGCCTGGTCCTGGGAGGAATTGCTCGCCGCGGTGAACGACACGCTGGATGCTGCCAGGCGCCGTGCGCTCGAGCCGGTGCATCTCGACAACACCGCCTACAGTTGGTTTCTGCCGGCGACGATGTCCGCCTACACGTTTCCAGAGATTTCGATTTCGAACAATCTGCTGCGCAATGTGCAGCTCTACGCCGAGCGGCCGAAGGAGTGAACGATTATGGGTTTGCCCTACATTGTACCCAACATGGCAGAGGCGGTGGTGGCGCGGCTGCATCCTGCTGCCACGCGGTGGAACCGGCTCGAGGGCCGGCCGCGCACGCACAATTTCGACCGCGCCCTGCGTGCCGAGGTGCGTGATGCGCTGTGGATGCTTTCGCGGCAATGGCAAATGGGCGAATTTCAAGGAGACGACGCGGGTTCGCCGGTGCTGGCGCGTGTCTGTGTGGAGATTGCGAACCTCAACCGCTTTCAAGCCGGCGCGGCGGAGGCGAAAGATCTGAACCCCGGGGAGCCGCTCGAAGCCGTGGTGGAGCGCCGGCCGGTTCCTCTGCGCGCCGGTACGCAATATCTCTCGCTCGACCTGCGTTTGGCGGTGGGGCGGCGCTGGTTGAAATTGCTGGCGCGGGAGGCGACCGCACCCGGCGGCCTTTCCGCCGATTATCGCACGGCCTATCGCTCGGCCTATGCCGTGCCGGTGCCTGATCCTGCCCAAAAAGCCGATGCCACTGTGTGCGCTCACCTCGAGGCCTGGCAACAGGCCGGTGCGGCTGCGGAACGGGCCATGGATGGCATCGCCTTGCTGGAATATCTCGCCGATCCGGCGCACAATGTCCATGACGGCATCGGCGCGAACCCGGCGGATGTGCCCAAACTCGTGGCGCTGGCCGGGCGGTTGCAAGACTGGTTTGCCGGCCTGATCATGCAACCGGAGAAGGATGCCGACACGGCCTGGCAGCCCAGCCGCCTTGAATATCAGTTTGGCTGCGCCGCACCACAAGGCGCGAGCGAACTGGTCATGCGCGCCGAGGAGTATTACCAGGGAACTCTTGATTGGTATGCGCTCGAGCGCCGGCCCGCTGAACAATCGCTCGGCGAACCGCCGCCGGCGCCGCAGCCACCCCGTCGCGAGGTGCACACCTTCATTCCCACTGCCGTCATGTTCGAGGGCATGCCCAACACGCGCTGGTGGGCCTTTGAAGACCGGCAAACCAATTTCGGCGAGGTGCGGCCGGACACGACTGATCTCGGCAAGTTGTTGCTGCTTGAATTTGGCCTGGTTTATGCGAATGACTGGTTCGTCCTGCCCTACACGCTTCCGCTCGGAACGGTAAGTGAAGTCAAGGGCATTGCGCTCACCAATGTCTTTGGCGAGCGTTTTTGGATCGAGCCGGTGCTCGAGCAGCCGGCGACCGATTGGGAAAAGTGGGGCATGTTCACGCTCACGCCGGCAACTGCCGAACAGCCGCCGGCGCCGGCGCGTCTGGTCTTGCTGCCGACGGTGCCCAAAGTGCAGGAGGGGCCTGCGCTCGAGGAAGTTGCTTTCATTCGCGATGAGATGGCGAATATGGTGTGGGGCATCGAGCGTCGCATTGCGCTGCCGTCCGGTGCGCCCAAGCCCGGCGGCGAAGCAGCGCGTGAACTGTGGCAATGGTTGGAGCAACTGGCCGGTCCGCCGCCGGCTCCGCCGAATCCGCCGGCAGCGCCGATCCGCTATCAGGTGATGAACACGGTGCCCGAGCACTGGATTCCCTTCATCCCGGTGCATGTCGACGGCAGTGTGCGGGAGATGCAATTGCAGCGTGCGGCCCTGCCACGCCTCTTGCCCGGTGATCTGAATCCGGAGAAGGTGCGGCCGCGCACCTCCCTGCTGCGCAGTGGCCTGCCGCGCGCCTACTTTGTGCATGAGGAGGAAGTGCCGCGTGCCGGCGCATTGGTGAGCCAGGCCTATCAGCGCACGCGCTGGCTGGGGGGCAGAGTCTTCACCTGGCTGGGCGCGCGCAAGCAGACCGGCCGGGGCGAGGGCGCCAGCGGCCTGCGCTTCGATTCGTTGGTCGAGATCAAACAGTGAGACCGGGCAGGAACAAAACGCCCAGACCCGGAAGAATTGGATCGCAAGGAAAAGCGCAACTCACCGCTGAGTCGCGGAACGCGCAGAATTCTCTTTTGGCAGAACAGCATTTCTGCGCGCACTCTGCGTTTCCGCGTTTTTCTTGATGGTGGGGTTGAGGGAAGGCAGTTTAAACGCGGACGATTTCTTCACAGCAATTCATCCAGCAGCGCAGCCTCAATTCGCCGCGCGGTGCCGCAGGCGATCCACCGCGACGGCAATCACGATCACGCACCCGGTGACCGCCTGGGTAATCCAGGGCGCCCAGCCATTCAACTGGCAACCGGTGCGAATGATGGTCATGATGATCGCACCGATCAAGCTGCCCGCAATCGAACCCTCGCCGCCGGAAAGGCTGCCGCCGCCGATTACCACCGCCGCAATGATGTCCAACTCCAAACCCACGGCAGCCGTGGGATCGCCCTGTTCCTGATACGACATCAACATCAAACCCGACAAGCCCGCGCAGGCGCCGGCAATGGCATAGACCGTCACTTTGACGCGATCAACGGCGATGCCGCAGAGTTGCGCCGTGCGTTCATTCGAGCCGATGGCAAAGATGTGGCGGCCGAGTTTGGTATAGCGCAGCATGGCTGCGGCGATGAGCGCCAGCACGATCATGAGCCAGGCGCCGGGCGGCACGAGCTGCCATTTGCGCTCGGGCGGCAGCACCGCCAGAAGATTGCTCAGCCAGCTTTGCCCGGCGTTGATTTGCATGCTGTTCGCGATGCCCTTGGCAAACCCGCGCACGATGAGCAATGTGCCGAGCGTAACAATGAACGGCACCAGCTTCAGGCGCGTGATCAACATCCCGTTGCACCAGCCGCATAACGTGCCTGCCGCAATCCCGGCGAGTGCCGCCACGCCCGGACTCATGCCGTACGCGACCATCAAATGCGCGATCACCACCGAGCTGAACGCGATCAGCGAACCGCCGGAGAGATCGATGCCGGCTGAAATGATCACCAGCGTCATGCCGATCGCGGCCACGCCCACGATCACGGTTTGCTGCACCATGGTTTCCACCGCGCTCAAACTGGTGATCTTGTCGTTCAAAATGGCAAAAAAGCCATAAACCACCGCCAGCGCCACCAGTGGGCCGAATTTGTTGAAGTAGTGCCATTTGCCCGTTGCACCCGGCGGCGTTGCCGGCTTCCTCGCGTGCACAGTTGTCACCTCAATTCCAGTCTGATTGTCCGGTGGCGGCCAGCAGCAACTGGTGTTCATCGACTTCCGCGACGGGGCGCGGCGCGCTGAGTCTGCCGCGTGCCATCACCGCCACGCGATCGCAGATTCCGCGCAGTTCCGGCAGGTAGCTGCTGACCATGAGCACGGCCTTGGGCCGGGGATGATTCGCCGAAACCAGGTGATCGATGACTTCATAGATCTTGGCTTTGGCGGCCACATCGATGCCGCGTGTGGGTTCGTCCAGCAGGAGAATGTCAACGTCATGGTGCAGCAGGCGGCTGAGCGCCACTTTTTGTTGATTGCCGCCGGAAAGATCCGAGACTCTTTGCTGCGGCGCGCGGCAGCGAATGTCCATGGCCGCAATCCATTTGTTCGCGGCCGCAGCTTGCTGCCTGGGCGAAATCAATCCCCACGGACCCAGGCCCGCAAGCTGCGAAAGCGTGACATTGTCGGCCAGCGAAAGGTTGAGGGCGAGGCCTTCCTCTTTGCGATCTTCGCTGAGCAGCCCCACGCCTTGCTGCCAGCGTTTGAGCGGTGAGGCCGGGCCCGCATGGACCCCAATCTTGATCTCCCCACTGCGCACGGCCTCCAGGCCGAACAGGACGCGCAACAACTCCGTGCGGCCCGCGCCCACCAGTCCACACAGCCCCAGCACCTCACCGCGATGGAGTGTGAGACTGGCATCTTTCGGCTTAATCACGCCGCTGAGATGCTTGACCTCCAAAACCACTTCGCCGCGTTGCCGTGGCGAGCGCGGATACAACTCGTGCACCGTGCGGCCGACCATCATGGCAACGATTTCATCAGTGGTGGTTTCCGCCGTGCGGCGCGTGCCCGCCACCCGGCCGTCGCGCAGCACCGTCAACCGGTCGGCAATCTCCCCAACTTCCTCAAGAAAATGGGAAATATAGATGATGGCGAGGCCCTTGCGCTTCAGGTCGCGAATGATGCGAAACAGGCTTTGAATGTCTCTTTGCGAAAGGCTGCTGGTGGGTTCATCGAAGACGAGTACCGTGCATCCCATCGCCAGCGCCCGGCCGATTTCGACGAGTTGCCGCGCGCCGGGCGAGAGATCCCGCACACGCGCCTCGGGCTCGATTTCGGGATGGTCGAAATGCTGCAAGGCGGCCAGTGCGCGCTCGCGCAGCGCGCGCCGTTTGATGAAGCCGAACGTGGCGGGCTCGATGCCGAGCAGAAGGTTTTCGGCAACCGTCAAATGCGGCGCCAGCGACAATTCCTGATAGATCATGCCCACGCCCTGCCGGCGGGCTTGCAAAGGACTGCGCGGTTGATAAGGCCGGCCTGCCAGCACCATGCTGCCGGCATCGGGCTGCAGCGCGCCGGACAGGATTTTCATCAGTGTGCTCTTGCCGGCGCCATTTTCGCCCACCAACGCATGCACTTCACCGGCACGCACCTCGAAATCCACCTGCGCCAGGGCCACGGTTGCGCCGAAACGCTTGTGGATGCCCTGCATTTCCAGGCGTACCGCTGTTGCCGGCGCAGCAGGCGGAGCTAGTTCAACCATTGGCTCAAATCCGGCTTGATCAACTGCTGTATCTCCGGCGCGTTCATGTTTGCGCGGCTGACGAATGCCACACCGGTGTCGATGCGCTTTTCAACCGGCCGGCCGTGGAGATGATCGAACATGGTTTTGACGCTGAGATAACCCATGTTGAATGGGTTCTGCACCACCAGGCCGTTGATCTCCTCGTTGGCCAGGGCTTCCACCAGTGGCGCGCTGGCATCGAAGCCGATGAAACGCACCGTGCCGGTCAAACGATTGCGGCGCAGGGCCTGCAACATGCCGAACGTGGAAGATTCATTCGGCGTGAAGATGCCGTCCACCGTCAGTTTGCCCTGTGCATCCTTGAAGCGCAGAAGCAGATTCTCACTTGCCTGTTGTCCCGAGGTGGCGGTGGGCCCGGCGTATTGATCCGCGCTCACCACCGTGATCCCGGGATATGCCGCAATGGCATCCAGAAAGCCGGCCTCGCGCTTTTCGGTGCTGGCCGAGCCTTCGGCATAGCGCAGCATGATGACCCTGCCCTGCCCGCCCAACATCTCGCCGAGATGCTTTCCGGCCAACTGCCCGCCGGCATAATTGTCGGTTGCCACAAAGCTGACGGTGAACGCCTCGGAATCCTGCAAATCAGAATCAAAAATCACCACCGGAATGTTTTTGTCCGCCGCAGCCTTGGCGGGACGGCGCAGCGCCACGTCATCCAGCGGCGCGAGAATGATGCCGCTGACTTGATTGATGACTTGATTGTCGACAATGCCGATCTGCTGCTGCCGCGCATCTTCGCGTTCCGGCCCGACCCAAACGATTTCGATGCCAAGCTCGCGACCGGCCTTGACGGCGCCGGCATGCACCGATTGCCAGAAGCTGTGGGTCGTGCCTTTGGGAATCACCGCCAGGGTGATTTTTTCCTTGCCAGGCTGGCTGCATGCGTACAGCAACGCCGTGGCAGCGGCCAGCAACAGCAGACAGGAACTCTTGCGCATCAGTTTCCTCCTTCCGTCTTGCACAGCAGAAATTGTTGAAGAGCCATGTTTCGCGTGGGTCAGCGCAATCGCCCGGATCATTCACCGCCGTCCGGCCAGGCCGCGGTCTTCCGCTGCGCCCTGTGAGTCATCGCAGCTCTGCCGGCGGCGCGGCTGCACCGCTTCAGCGCAGCAACGGCTTGATTTTTTCATAGACTTCGCTCCAACGATCGACCTCGCGCGGCAGATATTCCTTGAGCGGAAACGAATTCCGCACCAGCGTGCGGCCCTCGTCGAAGGTCGCGATCTCCCCGCACGAAATCGCCTGGCTGATGACATTGCCCAGCGCGGTGGTCTCCACCGGCCCCGCAATCACCGGCAGGCCGGTGGCGTTGGCCGTGAATTGGTTGAGCAATTCGTTTTGCGAGCCGCCGCCGACCAGGTGAATGACTTCCACCGGTGCCGCGCTGACGGCGTTGATTCGGGCAATAATGCAGCGGTAGCGGAAGGCCAGGCTTTCCAGAATCGTGCGGACACAAGCCCCTTTGGACGCGGGCGGGGCTTGCTGCGTTTGCCGGCAGAAGTCGGCAATCGCCTGCGGCATGTTGCCGGGATTGATGAAGACGGGCGCGTCCGGATCGATGATCGCGTGAAACGCGGGCGCGCGCTCCGCGAGCGCGATCAACTCGGCATACTCATGCGCCGCGCCGGCTGCTGCCCAGTCTTTGCGGCAGCGCTGCAGGAGCCAGAGCCCCATGGTGTTGCGCAGCAGGCGGATTTTGTTGTTCAGCCCGCCTTCGTTGGTGAAGTTGTAGTTGCGGCCACGCTCATCGAGAATTGGTTCATCACGTTCCACTCCCACCAGCGACCAGGTGCCCGAGCTGATGTAGGCCCAGTTGGCTGCCTGCGCCGGAATGGCGGCGACTGCGCACGCCGTGTCATGACCGCCGCACGCGATCACCTCTGCCGTGCGCAGCCCCGTCGCGCCGGCGATTGGCGGCAGCAGTTTTCCCAGTCGCGTTCCGGGCATGATCACAGGCTGCATGAGACGCAGCGGGAGATTGAGCCTGGCAAAGAGTTCAGCGGCCCAGGCTCTGGTCCTGGCGTTGAGCAATTGCGAGGTTGAGGCAATGCTGTATTCTGCGGCTTTCGCTCCGGTGAGCATGAAGTTGAAGAGATCCGGCATGAAAAGCAAGCTCTCAGCCGCTTGCAACACCGCGGCTTTTGCCTCGACCAGACTCAGCAATTGATAAAGCGTATTGATCGGCATGATTTGAATGCCGGTGAGGGCATACAGCTCTTCCGCCGGAATCAGCTCGAAGCCGCGTTCGACCATGCCGTTGGTGCGGGCATCGCGATAGGCCACCGGATTTTCGAGCAACTGATCGCTGCGATCGAGCAGGCCAAAATCCACGCCCCAGGTGTCGATGCCGATTGCGGCAATGTCCCGGTGGCCCTGCTGCGCCGCGCGCACGAGGCCCTGCTGCAATTCGTTCAACAGGCGCGACGCCTGCCAGCGCAGATGGCCTGCCTGCATGATGGGAGCGTTTTCGAATCGGTGGATTTCCGTGAGCGAGAGATGGTCGCCAGCCAGAGTTCCCAAAATCGCGCGACCGCTTTCCGCCCCCAAATCAAAGGCCAGGTATTTGTTCGGCATGGGAAAGCACCTCTTGGTGAGGAGGGTTCATGGCAACAGGCACGTGATCGGGAATGCGTCACGGCGTCCTGGTGATCACAACAATGCTTGCCGCCAGCCATCGTGGCGGAGACAAGCTGCCGGATCATGCGGGTGAATTTGGGCGGGAAAAGATAATGATCCGCAGCCACAACGTCAATGGCCCGGCAGGAGCCGCGTCCGATCGGCCGCTACTGCTCTTGATCGAGCGATTGCCCCCGCCGCTCCTTCGCCCGCCGCGCTGCGGGCAGGGTGCAGGAAGAGCCCGGGTGCAATCTGCCTGTTGAATTTCTTGCAGGAAAAGTTAACTTGGCAGTGCCGTCGCAACCGTTCTTCGACAAGTCTTCCGCACGCAATTCCTAACCTGCGACCTCGTTGGCAACCGGGCATTGGAGAAGATGATCATGAATGCGAACCCCAAGCAACTCGACCCCTCCCAAGATCATGCTGCCCACCGTTGGATCTTTGGGAGACTGACTTTCCATCTCATCGGACTCGGCGCACTGATCTGGTTTCTTGTCCGCGTGATTCCCAAACCGAGCCGGGCCGCCTATCCCTGCATGCGCGCCGCCTTTCCGGTGGCTTCTGCTTTTGTGCTCCATCTGCCCGGCCTGGCCGCCTCGGCATTGGCCCTGGTCAAGGCCAAAGCGCATTGGCGGAGTTCGCGCTATGCGATCGCCACACTGTTTCTAATTCTTGCGGCAATCAGCGGATTCCTCACTTTGCCGGCCGGCCAACCCCATGTCTATGCCGATTCCCGCTCATGGGATCCGCCCAATCAACCCATGGGAAACGGCCAGGGAATTTTTCCCGGACGGGTGGTGTGGGCGTGGAATCCGGAGGCCACGAACGAGAATTGCAGAAACGACACTTGGGGAGAAGCCTACCACGAGCCGAAAAACTCCAACATGAATGTCATCCAGGCCATGATCGACCGCTCTTTGCTGAGCCTGACCGGCGAGCCTTCGGTGAGCGCGGCCTGGAACGCGCTGTTCATTCATTTCAATCAGCAGAAGGGCAGGGGCGCGGTGGGTTATCAACCCGGCCAGAAGATTTTCATCAAGACCAATGCGGTGAGCACGCCGGTGGATGGTTCTCACAACTACAGCGGCTTGAGCAACTATACCATGGCCAAAACCTCGCCGCAGCCGGTGCTCGCGATTTTGCGGCAATTGGTCACTGTTGCCGGCGTTCCGCAGGAAAACATCTCGGTGGGGGATCCGATACAGAGCGTGCCCAATGATTACTGGGACATCTGGCACACCGAGTTTCCCAATGTGAAATACATTTCGAGCGTGGGAGGAAACGGGCGAACCCAATCGCTGCCGGGAAGCGCGCCCGTTTTGTTTTATTCGGATCGCGGCGCCGTCTTGCGTTCGGGTGATTGGAGCGATGCGACAAGGGGCGTTCCCATTTACGACGACAAGTTGTACACCGTTATCGAGCAGGCCGATTACATGATTAACGTCGCCGCTTTGAAAGTTCATGAGAGAGCCGGCATGACGCTGTTGGCCAAATGCCATTTTGGCTCGCATGCCCGCAGCAACGCTTTGCACCTCCACAACGGCCTGGTCAATCCCGACGGCCTGCCGACTGCCGATCCCCAGCGCGACGGCTACGGGCTTTATCGCGTGTTGGTTGATTTGATGGGACACGAGAAGTTGGGAGGCAACACCATTCTCAATGTCGTGGATGGTCTGTGGGGCGGCCCCGGCGCGAATCTTCGTCCGGTCAAATTCAAAATGGCGCCGTTCAACAATGACTGGCCCTCTTCGATCTTCATGTCGCAGGATCAGGTGGCGCTGGAATCCGTCTGTTTTGATCTTCTCAAGGCCGAATTCACCGGCGACCAGCATGCGGAAACTTATCCGCAAATGGTGGGCGTTGATGATCATCTCCATCAAGCCGCGGACGCGAGCAACTGGCCCGCTGGCATCATTTATGACCCTGAAAAGGACGGAACCGCTCTCGCCAGCCTGGGCGTGCATGAGCATTGGAATAACCCCAATGACAAGCAGTACTCGCGCGATCTTGGCATCGATGCCGGCATCGAGTTGATCAAACTCCACGGCGTGACTTCCGTCAGCGCGCCGGCAGTGCCAGAGGGGCCGCGCGGCTTTCGCCTGAAAGCGAATTTTCCCAATCCATTCAATGCGAGCACGCGCATCGTTTATGAATTGCCCGCAAACCTGCGCGTGCGCCTCGAGCTTCTCAACATGAACGGCCAGCGGCTGGCCGTCTTGGTGGATGACTTCAAAGCCGCCGGCGTTCATTCGGTCGACCTCGATATGTCAAGCCTGACGAGCGGCACTTACATTTATCGACTTTCAACCTCGCAAGCCTCACTCAGTCGCAAGTTGGTTTTGGTGAGATAGGGCAGGTTGCCTGTTGCTGGTTACTCTTACTCGCTTTTAGAATTTCCAACAGTGGGTATGCGAAAGAGCAGGAGCAGGGTTGATCAGCACAATCAGCTCAATCCGGGAAGTTCAAAGAATGGGCAGACGCGAAGCCGCGCTTTCCAGTGCGGGATCGCGCCGTTTGCCTGAAGCAGTGAAGCGAATACCCACGCACGTGCCAGGGTCGCACGGTCTGCGACTGTTGAGGCAAAACTCACTATTTGCTCTGGAGAAACGCCATGCTGCCATTTACCAAACAACTCACTGCCCTTTGCCTGACGCTGATTGCGTCGTTTCCGGCCGGCGCTGCCGCGCAGACGATGGACGGTCTTCAAGATGACAATGCTGCTGCCGCCAGGCACTGGAGCAAGGCCGAGGTTTATGTCACTGCCAAAGCGACGAACGACAGAATCACGAAAAAAGAGTCACTGACCTTTCTCCCGCTCGAACAGCCGGACGAGCACACGCCGACCATCATCCTCGACAGGGACAGGAAATTTCAAACCCTCGTCGGTATCGGCGGCGCGCTGACGGATGCCTCCGCTGAGACGTTTTACAAATTGCCCGCGAAGCAACAACAGGAAATTCTCACCGCCTTTTTTGACAAAGCGCAGGGCCTCGGCTTCTCGCTGTGCCGGACGAATATTCACAGTTGCGATTTCTCCAGTTCAAGCTACACGTATGCGGAAGTCCCCGGCGATACCAGTTTAAAACATTTCAGCATTGCGCCGGATCTGAAATACAAAATTCCTTTCATTAAATCTGCATTCGCGCGAGCCGGCAACGAGCTCAAACTGTTTGCCTCTCCCTGGAGTCCGCCGGCCTGGATGAAAACCAACAATGACATGCTGCACGGCGGCAAATTGCGGCCGGAATACGCCCAAACCTGGGCGAACTATTTTGTCCGCTTCGTGCAGGAGTTCGAAAAAGCCGGTGTGCCGATCTGGGGCTTGACCGTGCAAAACGAGCCGATGGCCGTGCAAACCTGGGAGTCCTGCATCTTCACCGCGGCGGAAGAACGTGATTTTGTGAAATACCATCTCGGGCCGGCATTGCAACGCGCCGGTTTGTCGCGCTTGAAGCTGATGATTTGGGATCACAACCGCGGCATCATGTATCAACGCGCCAAAGTTGTTTACGACGATCCGGTGGCGTCGAAGTATGTATGGGGCGCCGGCTTTCATTGGTACG
The DNA here is from genome assembly GCA_037445455.1 of bacterium. GTDB lineage: Bacteria > Zhuqueibacterota > Zhuqueibacteria > Zhuqueibacterales > Zhuqueibacteraceae > Coneutiohabitans. The sequence continues at coordinate 67,526 of JBBIKM010000008.1, forward strand.
TTGGCGATCATTTCGACAACGTCCGGCTGGTGCACGACGCTTATCCGGACAAAGAACTGGTATTCACCGAAGGCACCGAGGCCAATTTCGATGCGAACAAAGTCAAAGACTGGCAATGGGGCGAGTTCTTTGGCAAATCGATCATTATGGATTTGAACAACTGGGCTTCCGGCTGGGTGGCGTGGAATGTCATTCTTGATGAGCGCGGCGGTCCGAACCACGTCGGCAATTTTTGCATGGCGCCGATTATCTGCAACACCAAAACCGGCGAGCTGACCTATATGAATTCTTTTTACTATCTCGGGCATTTTTCGAAATTCCTCCGCCCCGGCGCCAGGCGCATCATCTGTTCTTCCAATCACGATGATCTCTTGGCAACGGCATTTCTCAATCCTGACGGGAAAATCGCCGTGGTGGTGATGAATCAAACGGAAAAGGATATCGAATTTCATACTTGGATTGAAAACCATGCGGTGAAAACGAATAGTCCGGCGCATTCGATTGTCACGCTGGTCTTGTGAAAAAATTCGAGGCTCCTGCCGCACTCGTCCCGTCACCTGATTCACCAAACAAGGTTTGAGCAAAATGCGAAAAATTTCACACGCTTGCTGTTTGATTTTAATCGCCATGGCGTTCATCAGCACCGCTGCATGGAGCCAGAAGAACGAGAAAATTGTCTTCTCAAAGCCTTTCATCACCAACGTGATGAAAAAGGTCTGCGACTGGCAACTGCAGAATCCCGTGGCGCTCAATGAGCGCAATGAGAATGACTGGGCGCGCGCCGCTTTCTACACCGGCGTGATGGCCACGTACAGAACGACGCAGGAAAAGAAATACCTCGATGCCGCCAATGCCTGGTCGGAATCCTGCGACTGGAAATTGGCCAATCGATTACGGCATGCCGACGATCATTCCCGCGGCCAGACCTTTTTGGAGATTTATGAGATCA
>JBBIKM010000009.1:0-10584 GCA_037445455.1 bacterium
CGACACGACCGCGCCCCTGCTTCAGCCCGATGAGATGCCGCCCCGCAACCAGGCCGCCTTCATAATTGTCCGAGCCGATGAAGGTGGCAAAGGTGACGCCCGCGGCGGCGGCGGCCGCTTCATCCAAACGGGTGTCGACGATGATCACCGGAATGCCGGCGGCGTTGGCTTTGCCAATCGCCGGCACGATTTCACGCGAGCCGCTTGGCACCACGCAGAGGACCTCGACCCTGGTTTGTATGAGATTCTCAATGATCTGCATTTGCTTTTCCACGTCGATTTCGCGCTCGGCGGCCTGCACGGTCAGGCGCACGCCCAATTGCCGGGCCGCGGCTTCCGCGCCTTCCTGCATGTCCATGAAGAAGGGATTGTTGAGCGTCTTCAGCACCAGCGCCACGCGCGGCCCTCCGGCCGCAGCCTGGCCGCGGTCGCGATTACAGGCCGCGAGGCCGAGGACGGCAAGCAAACACAGAACGGTTCTTCTCATGATGACTCCTCGATTGGTCGGACATGACGGGTTTTTCGCGGTGGCGCGGGTTTGCAAACTGCGCGCACTTCATTTTTGTGATGCTTTCAAACCGGCATCGATCAGCACCGCAATGATGATCACCGCGCCAATGATGATCTGCTGCAGAAACGAGGAGACGCCCAGCAGATTCAACCCATTGCGCAGCACGCCCATGATGAACGCGCCGATGAGCGTGCCCGGCAACGAGCCCTGGCCGCCCATCAAACTGGTGCCGCCGATGACCGTGGCGGCAATGGCATCCAACTCATACATGATACCGGCAATCGGTTGGGCGGAATTCAGGCGCGCCGTCAACACGACGGCGGCCAGTGCGCTGGTCACGCCGCAGAGGCCATAGACCATGGTCTTGTGCAGGCGTACATTCACGCCCGACAGCCACGTGGCCTGCTCGTTGCCGCCCATGGCGTAGGTGTAGCGGCCGAACTTCGTGCGCGCCAGCAGGAAACTGCCGGCAGCATAAACGCAAATCATGAGAATCACCGGTGCCGGCACCCACAAGATTTCGCCGGTGGCGATTTGCCGGAACTCCGGCGCAAAACCCGAGATCGGCCGGCCCCCGGCGTACACCAGCGCCGCGCCGCGCGCGATACTCATCATGCCGAGGGTGGCGATGAACGGTGGCAGCTTTCCCAGCGTGATGAGCAGGCCGTTGAGCAGGCCGCATACCCAACCCGCCGCCAAGCCCGCGAGCACGGCCAGGGGGATCGGCAGTCCGCCTTGCAGCCCGCTCGCCAGCACCACGCCGGCAAACGCCACGATCGAGCCGACTGAGAGATCGATGCCCGCGGAAATGATCACGAACGTCATGCCGACCGCGATGATGGCATTGATCGCAGTCTGCTGCGCGACATTGAGCAAATTGGCAACGGTGAGAAAATGCGGGGTGAGCAGCCACAAGCTCAGGCAGAGGGCCAGCAGACCCAGCAGCGTTCCCAATTGCCGGCTGTGAGCTGTGAAAATCTTTCTATCTGCCATGATCACCGAAAGGTGGTTGATTGCGCAGCGCGCGCAAATTGTCTGCGCTGGGCGGCATTCCCGGTCACCGCCTGCTGCCGGCGGGATGCCCGAGTGCGGCTTGCAAAATTCTTTCCTGGGTGGCGGCGTTCGCGTCGAACTCCGCGGTGAGGCGACCCTGGTGCATCTCCAGAATGCGGTCGCTCATGCCGAGAATTTCCGGCAACTCGGAGGAGATCATGATGATACCGGCGCCGCGTGCTGTGAGGCGGTTCATCAATTGATAGATCTCGACTTTGGCGGCGACGTCGAGGCCGCGCGTCGGTTCATCACAAATGAAAATCTCCGCCTCGCCCGCCAGCCACTTGCTCAGCACGACCTTTTGCTGATTGCCGCCGCTGAGGTACATCACTTTCTGCCAGAGACCGGGCGTTTTGATGCGCAGCTCGGCGACGAAACGCCGTGCCAGCGCCGTTTCTGCCCTGCGATTCACCACGCCCAGCCGCGCCAGCCGCCCCAAGTTCGGCAGACTCAGATTTTCCTGCAGGGAGAGAATCGGCACCAGCCCCTGAGCTTGCCGGTCTGCAGTGAGATAGCCCAGCCCCAACTTGATGGCAGCCGCCGGCGAGTTGATGCGCACCGGCCGGCCTTTGATCGAAATCGTGCCGGCAGTGCTGCACTCAACGCCGAAGAGCACGCGTGCCAGCTCGGTGCGGCCCGACCCCAGCAATCCCGCCAAACCCAGCACTTCTCCCCGCCGCAGAGAGAAGGAGAGATCGCGCAAGACCCGGCCGCGGCTGAGCTGTTCCACGCGCAGCAGCTCCTCGCCGGCCGGCACTTTTTGTTTGGGGAAATGTTCCGCCAGCGCGCGATTGGCCATCAACCGCACCAATTGCGCCGGTGTGACTGCGGAGATGTCTTCCGTGGCGACGTGCCGGCCGTCGCGCAGGACGGTGACACGATCACCGACCTCGAACAATTCGGCGAGACGATGGGAAATGTAGATGATGGCGACGCCCTTCGCCTGCAGCCGGCGGATCACCGCGAACAGCTCTCGAATCTCCCGGTCTGTCAATGCGGAAGTCGGCTCGTCCATGATCAACACCTTCGCCTCGACCGACAGCGCCTTGGCGATTTCCACCATCTGTTGCTGCGCCACGCCGAGCCGGCGTACCGGTGTGCGGGGATCGAGATCGACACCCAGCTCGCGCAACAGACGAGAGGCTTCTGCGTGGATTTGCCGGTGCGCAATCAGGCCGGCAAAATTTGCCGGTTCATGGCCGAGAAAAATATTCTCTCCGGCGGACAACCCGGGAATGAGATTGAACTCCTGATAGATGATGCTGATGCCGAGTTCGCGGCTGTGTCTGGGATTCTTGATTTCCACCGGCCGGCCGGCGAGCCTGATTTCGCCGGAGTCCTTGCGGCAGGCACCGCTGAGAATATTCACCAACGTGGATTTGCCGGCACCGTTTTCGCCCAGCAGCACGTGAACTTCACCGGACGCGACTTCGAAATCGACCCCGGCAAGCGCCACCACACCCGGGAAGCTCTTGCGAATGCCACGCATGGTGAGGATGATGTCGTTGGGCATGACGGGGGTTCTCGGACACTGCCTTCAAGATTTGCAGCGAGGTGGTGGTGGCGGCCAAGCATAGATACGAAATGCTACAATGTCAAGTGTCGTTTTGGTCGGAAGAAGGGGAGGAGGGGGCGTCGCCAGGCAGCGGCGGGCGCGGAAGCGCGTGGCCTCAATCCGATGCCGAGGTTGGTGCTGGATGCTGTTTTTGTGGCTCGCGCGCATGACAGGGAAAGCCGGTGATCTCCGCGGCGATCTTCAGATAGGCATTCTTGATGGCAAGTTCATAGTTCTTTTTCTCCCGCCAGGTGCCACGATTCCACCAATGCGCCGCTTCCACGCCGTTGAGGTGCCACCAACCCATTTGATTCACATGATCAGCCGGCACGGGGAAATCACGCTGCACGATCCATTTGGTGGTGCCGTCGTCTGCAACCAGGCGATCCTGCCAGCGCTGCGAGGTGACCGCGACCAGGCCATCATTGTCGCCTTCTCTGTCATAGGTGATTTGCCAGGTCTTTTGGAACGGAAAGAAAGTCAACTCGCGCCGCTGCCAGCCGGCATAGGTTTGATAGATGACGGAATTGCACGCTTCGGCATTGCGCGCGCCGGCGTTGAACGCGCGGCAGGCGGCGGTGGTGAGGCTCTGAAAGCCCTCGAGATTGACAACCTTGCGCAGCGACTCGATGATTCTGGTGAGACCGAATTCCAGGAACCAATCCGCCACACTGGCGCCCAAGTGTGGCGTGCCCAGCGTCGTGAGCGAGGCGACGTGATCGGCCATGCCTTGCTGCACGATCATGTGGCGGGCATCCAGGCCGCCCATGCTGTGGCCGATGATATGAACTTTGGGCTGGCCGGTCTGCGCCAGAATTTGGCGAACCTGCGCTGCCAGCTCACGCGCCCGGGTGTCGACGTCGGCGGCAAAGCTCACGCTGGTGGCAAAAACCTCATACCCGTGCCGGCGCAAGTGGCTGGCAATGCCTTTGAAATAGTGCAGGCGATCCGCCACCCGGCTGTCTTCATGCAGATTCAGCTTGCGGATGATGAAATCGATGAGATAATCCGGACGGGTGATGCCGTGTGCCAGAATAATCGGATAAGCATGCTGCTCATTCATGACGCCCAACCCGGACAAATCGAAACCGCAGCGTCGCAGAGCAGGCCGGAAACGCTGCTTTTTGAGGCGACCAATCTGCAATCGCAACGTTTCCGCGGTTTGACTGTCTGCCTGGTGGAGGGAAATCGCTCACAGTATTTTCAGAGCTTGAAACGCGCAACACCATGATTGCCCGGGGCACTGGGCATGTGCCGGAGCCGGGCATTTGCAATGGCTGGTGTCATTTGCCAAAGAAAAAGAAAATTACACTCGAGGCAAACAGGCCGATCCACAAGAAGGGCGGAGCGCCCTGCACGTAAGCCACCACGCCGGCGATGATGCACGACCCTGCCATTAAGCCGCTGCGCAAGCCGCGCAACGGGCCTTCCTGGCGGGGGGTGTTGAAGACCTGTTGCAGATAGCGTGCAGCCTCCGTGATGAACTCCGGCGCGTGCACCAGCGCATCGACCAATTCCGGCATGCCGTTGAAAAACTGCTGCAGCAGCCGCACCGGGTCATGGTGTTCTTGGTAAATGGCGTGCACGTGGCGCCGCGACAACGCCGGCACGTCGAGATGGGGATCCAACTGCAGGCCCACGCCCTCAAACGTCACCAGCGCCTTCACCATTAACGTCATTTCCACCGGAAAGAAAATGCGAAATCTGCCGCCCAAGCGCAGCGATTCGAGAATGAGCTGCGCCAGGCTCAGGCTGCCGTCGGCGGCATGCAACAAGTAGCGCCGGGACAAGTCCGTCACCGCGCGCCGGAAACCGGTCGGGTCACCGCCTTCACCCGGGCGCGCCATGGCCATCAAGTAGCGCGCCGAGCCGGTGAGGTCGCCGTTGACCAGAGCATGAAAGTAATACAGCATGCTGAGTTTCATCTTCTCGTCGAATCGCCCGACCATGCCGAGGTCGATGAATCCGACTTTGGGTCCGGGCAGCACGATGAGATTGCCGGGATGCAAATCAGCGTGGAAAAAGCCGTCGGCATAGAGCATCTTAATGATGGCGCCGGCGCCCAGATCGATAATGCGTTGCAGCTCGTCCCGGCTGAGTTCCTGCACCCTGGGATCGCCGGGCTTCAGGCCATCGAGATAATCCATGCACAGCACGTCGCGCGAGCTGAGCCGGTGATGAATTTTGGGGAAGACCACGTCGGGGTGGCGGGCAAAATTGGCGGCAAAAATCTCGGCATGATCGGCCTCATATTTCAGGTCGATTTCTCTTTCGGTGTAGGCGCAAAACTCGTTGATGATCATTTGGGGCTGGTAGCGCGGCAGCAGCCATTCCAGGAGACGGGCAAACAATTGCAGCAGCTTGAGGTCAGCCAGGATGGCTTCGCGAATGCCGGGCTTGATCACTTTGATGACGACGGTCTCGCCGGTGATGGTCTGCGCCAGATGGGTTTGCGCAATGGAAGCGGAACCGATGGCTTGCGGTTCGACGTGCCTGAACAGCTCGCGCAACGGGCGGCCCAGGCTGGCGCTGATGATTTCCGCGATGGCTTCGAACTTGACTTCGGGCACGCGGTCCAGCAGGTGTTTGAGCTCATCGGTGATTTCACGCGGCAGGAGGTCTTCGCGAATGGCCATGATCTGGCCGAGCTTGATATAAGTCGGCCCCAGCAACTCCAACCGCCGGCGCAATTGCACGGGCCACGGCTGGTCGCGCAGTTCTTTGAGAACGAAGGGCCGCATCAGCAGCGCCAGCAGGCGGGAGCCGGCGGCATGCACATACTTGTGTTTGTAGTCAGGGAGGCGCTGCACCGCGGCGAGATGGCTGCCCATGAGCAGGCCGAGCAGATGGCGCAGGAGCAGGAAAAAACGGCGCGCGACCCGCGGCCGGAAAACCGGCGGGGCGAAGGCCGCGGCGTGGAGGTGATACCTGTGGTTGGTGGCAGGTTGAAACACCTGCACGCGTGCCGCCGGCGGGGGGGAGGCCTCCGCCGCCGGAGCGGGCATGGCTGTGGCTCTTTCCATGATGCCTGGGTTTCGTAAAACAGAAAAAGCTGTCGAACTGCGACAGCTTTTTCTGTAAATCTCCGGCGCCTAGGCAATCACACTTGTCTGCCTGTCCGAAACTGATGACCGGCCGCGCCTGGATCAGCGCAATTGAACCATATTTCGTCTCGTGAATCTCACATCATAACCGGCCGGTCAGCAGATCAAACTTTCGGACCTTCACATCAAACATCACATGGCTTTGGCCTTGGGACCGGTTTTTGTAGCCTCCTCCAATCTTTGCACCAGCGCCGCCACGCTTTCCGTGAGCTTGTCGACTTTTTCGGAGAGGATTTTCACCTCGTCACGGGCAGCTTCGGCCGGCCGCTCCGCCGGGCCGATGACTTTCTTCCGCACGAACTCGGCGGCGTCATCCAGCCGGGCAAAGATGTCGTGGGTGAATTGCTCCACCTTTTCGCTGACATAGGTGGGCGCCGGCTCACCGTTGGTCTTCATGGTCTTGCCGTTTTTCTCCACCATCTCCCGGCCGCGCTCGACGAACCGGTTAAACAGCCTGGTGCCTTCCTTGTCGATCGTAGAGAATACGCCCAAGCCTGCCAGCCAAATCTCACGCGAAGTCTTGGAGATGCCCTCTTGCAGCGCCTGCAAGGTGCCCTTCGCGTCTTCCACCATTTGTTCGACGGATTTGTGCTCCATCGTTTCCTGGTCGTGAGTCATAACGCACTCCCTTCGAGAGCCTGCCTCTCGGTTGAATCGCACGTCTCCTCAAAGCGGGTTGGTGGCCTTCTCCTGAATGCCGGCTGCGACACTTAAGCTCTGCGAATATGGAGGCACCGAAAAGACCGTCCGGACGGTTCTAAACTGACTTCCACTAAGACTTACACGATTGGGCTTATTGGGACTTGCACATTCCCGCCCGGACGGCTGTTCCATCTTCCATCTTCCTCACAACACGGTGTCTGCCAGGAAACCGCGCCGAAGGCATGCAATTCAAACAACAACCAAATTTGCAATACTCAGGCCACCATTTCCAGCAGGGGCGCCTCCAATTATTCTGGATTTATCTCATTACATTCGGTCAAACTTTTCAAGTTTTTCGCAAGGTTAGGAATTTTTCCCTGCACTTTTCTCATCCTTGATGCTGGACTCAGGCCGCGGCAAGGGCGCACCGCCAGCGCTCTCCGCGCCGGCCTCGCCAGGTATGGGCTGGCTCGCCAGCGCACGAATAATCTTTTCCAAAGATTCGACCCGGCGCTGCAACTGCCGGAGATCCTCGGCGTGGTCGCTGCTGAACAGCTTGTTGATGGCACCCGGCATCAGAGCGCCAATACCGTGGCGCACCTGTTCCAGCCCGCCGTCGATGAGGTTGCTGCCGACCCGGATCAATTCATGCAACAGATCCTTGGTGAGCGGATTGCGTCCTCTTTTGCCCTCTTCGAGAATCACCTGGGTGAGCGTTTGGGTGGTAATGTCCTCGCCGCTGCTGTTGTCCATCACCTGAACATCGACACCCTTGCGAACCAGGCTGGCGATTTCTTCGAGAGAAATGTACCGGCGCTCTTCGGTGTCATAGAGCTTGCGGTTTTCGTAGCGTTTGATGAGTCGATTCATATTCTGCCTTGAATATAACACACCGCGTTATGAAAGTCAAGATGAATTTGACGCAATGCGCAATGGATGAAACGCAAAATGACACCCGGAACAATGGAAAATTAATCAATAAAAATAGATTTTAATGAATTGCCGATCAATTGAGCTTTCTTTCTTTGTCGCATCGCGTTAGAAAAATCACCAGAAGATGACGCAGTGTGTAACGAGAATTGCAGGCGGTGCGCCTGTATCGTTCCAGCTTTGGTGCGCTGGTGGGCCAGCCGGCATTTGGCTCCGCCTACCGTCTCGGCGCGACCGGCCATGACGGCCGCTGTTTTCAGAACTGCGAAAAATGATAATTCCTGCAAGGCCGGTTGCTGTTGCGCCGCCAATAAAATCAAACAAAGTTGAATGCGATCATCGGCGTGATTGTTGCACAAGCGCCGGCCAGAAGCATTTGCTCTATCGGCAAGGAGGCGCGGATGGAACGATATGCAATCGATCTGGCAGAGACGGAATTGAATGCCCAGGTCAGCGAGAACCGGAAGCACTGTGATGGCTACCTCGATCATGACTTCGCCGTCAAGCTGGTCAAACACGTGCTGGCCCCGATCAACGACTGCTATTTCCGCTCGGAGTTCATCGGATTTGATCCGCTGCCGGAACGCAACCAGCCCAACCGGCCGCTGATTTTCGCCAGCAACCATGCCGGCATGGCTTTTCCATGGGACGGCATCATTTTCGTCTCCCAGCTCTTCCGCCGCAACCATTACGATTTCTCCAAAGCGGTGCGCGCGCTCACCTCGCCGATGCTCTCACAAACCACGCTGATGAATCCCTTTCTGGTGCGCAATTTCTGGAAGAAAGTCGGCAGTGTCGATGCCACCACGCTCAATGTTGAGACCATGATGCAGCAGACCGAGATGAACGTGTTGATCTATCCCGAGGGCGTGCCCGGCATCGGCAAGGGCTTCGATAAACGCTACCAGTTGCAGCGCTTCGCCACTTCCTTTATCCGCGTCAGCTTGAAGTACCGCACCGACATCATTCCCTTTGCCACGGTCAACAACGAGTTCATCAATCCCTATGCGTACCAGTCCGCGACTGTCAACAAGATCGCGAACCTGCTCGGCATCCCCTTTCTGCCGCTGGGATTGATGACGGCTCTGATTCCCTTTCAGCCCTGGCTGTTCTATTTTGCCTTTCCCGCCAAACTCACTTATGTGATGGGCAGGCGCATCAAACCCTACGAGATGATCGACAAACCGCTGCATCAAATCACCGAGCAGGACATCAACCACATCACCAAGATGGTGCGGCATCAAATGCAGGCGGAGTTGCATGAGGCGGTTCGTCGCTATGGCCGCCAGCCGTACGCGCTCAAGGAGTTTTTCACCACCTGCCGCCAGCAGGTGCGGCGCTTTCCGTATTTCCTGCCGTGCTTCTGGCCTTCGCTGTTTGCGGAGCTGGAACGGCGCAGCCGGCAGCGCGACAACCTGCCGTGGGACATGAGCCTGTGGGCCGGACTCAAGGCGTTTCTGCGGCAGCCGCTGAGCCTGGCATTTTTTCTGCCGGTGGTCGGCTGGATTCCGATTCTCTGGCGCGGTTACACCAACAAATCCTGATACCATGCATCACGCTTCCCTGCATCTCGCGCTCAAGCTGGACTACAATGAGATTCCGGTGCCCGAGCGCATCGTCATCCAATTGGAGCCGGGCGAAATCCGCCTGCTCAAACGTATTCGCTATCATCAGCACAGCACCGATCCGCTGCGGGCGGTGAAGCTCAGCTTGCGCTACGGCGCCGGCCATCATTTGTTGATCGCGATGGAGCTTGCCGGCCGGATCGTGCTCAGTCCCGGCGGAGAGTTCCGCTTTGGCGGCACACGGCTGGTGCTGGTGTGCAAGCCGACGATCGCACACAACCGCTTGACCTTGCACAAGGCCACCATCAAGGAAATCGACATGCCGTTGATTCCGCGCTTCTTCGAATCTTTCGTGCGCGAGCTGGTGAACAAGAGCTTCCTGCCCAACCTTGGCCACTCGCTTAACTTTGATCTCGAGAGCATCCTGGACGAAGTGCGGAAGAAGGTGAACGACTTGGAGCCGATCAATCTCAACATCGGCAGACAGCATTTTCTGTTTCGCATTTCCCCCAACATCGAAGATGGCGAGCACGAGCTGACCCTCACGCATGACGCCATCGTGTTGAAGCTGCACCTGCAATTCACGCCGGAGTTCGACATTTATAGCCGGCGCTGAAAACGTTCTGGCGGCCGGCAGTCTTGCGCCCGCATGCCAGCCGTACGCCCAACCTCACCAACCCTTGAGCAAGGATCTGCTCCACGCTTCGCTCACGTCTTGTCCTTCCTGTCGCGAATCTCCTGCAGCAGCCTGGCGGCTTCCGCCTGGTGCTGCGGGTCTTCCCATTGCGCCCGATCCAGCGCGAGGCAAGCCTGCAATTGCTCACGTGCTTCCTGGTAGCGTTCCAGTTTGATGAGCGTGCGGCCATACTCCAGACGGTGGACGGGCTTCCGGCCATCGAGCGCCACCGCTTGGGCAAACATTTTGGCGGCCTCTTCCAGCGAGGCGCCAGGCGGCACGCCGCCATAGATGACCTTGGCCGCTGCCTTCATCAACCAATCCAGCGTGGCGATGTTGTAATTCCAGCGGCCGAGGATGTGATAAGCGCCGTCATGCCGGGGATTGAGGGCAAGGGCGCGTTCGGCTTCTTTTTGCACTTCTTTCGAAAGCCGAATCTTGGTTTTGCCGCCTTCGAACAAGGCGACCCGGCCCACGCACAGGGCCAGGGCAAAGTGCGATTCCGCGGAATCGGGATGGAGTTTGACGGCCTGCCGCGCCAGGCTGTC
>JBBIKM010000009.1:10594-13540 GCA_037445455.1 bacterium
ACCCTGCAAGTAGATTGCCTTGGCCTGCTTCTTGTCTTTCTGCTCAAGCGTCTTGCCGACATCCGCGCAGGCGCGCGCGGCCTTCCACAGCGCTTCATAATTGTTGGGATCCATTTGCAGCGCCGCGCGGAAATGGCGCAACGCGCTGTCATTATCGAATGCCGCATACGCGTCGTTCCCCTGCGCCAATACGCGCTCCACCCCGTCTTCTTGCGCGGGGCACTCACGGCGCAACGCCACCAGCATTAGCAGCACGGCCACCAGCCATCGCCAACTCATGAGATTTCCTCCTCACCATGGGTTTTGAGAGACCTCGGATCTTTCAGCATGCCGCCTGGGTCGAATGGTTCACTTCGCCGGCCAAAGGACCCGCGGATCTCGCCATGCTGAAGTTTTTGAAAAAACTCAATAATCATACCATCCCATGACGCAGTGCGCGAGTTTGACAGGCGGCGCAGGCGAGTGAACAAAGTTCAGGAAATACAGCCAGCGGGGAATGTTGCTGCGTCCGATTTCGGGACCCGTCGCTTCCGACCCGGCAGCGCGAACCTGCGATGATTTCTCAACATTGCGAAGCGTTTTCGAAAGAGTAAGAATTTTCGCGGTTTCGCATGAAATCCAGAATCCGGCGAAAACCGGCCTCCAGGTGGTAACTGGAACACTCTCAAACAGTTGAAGCAGCGCGCCGGCAGCCGCAGCCAACGGCATTCCTGCCAGAGCCGGTGGAACAGTTATTGAACGTCGTTCAGCGGAATGGCCCGCCTGATTAGCACGATCAGCCCGCCTGAAATCGATTGCATAAGTATTCCTCGGTTGCCTGTCGCGCCGCCGGCTCGCCAGGCGACACCGGCTGAGTCTCCTATCCTAATCAACTGTTCTTCATAATAAAACTCTGATGAGAAGGAGGACTTATGCGAAAAGGGCTGCTGCTATTATTGTTGCCCCTCCTGGCCGCAGACTCTCTGCAGGCGAGCGGCTTCAGTATTTATGAATTCGGCGGTCGTGCCTCGGCCATGGGCGGCGCCGCGGTGGCGTGGGCATGGGACGGCTCCACGATTTTTTACAATCCCGCCGGCCTGGCTTATCTCGACGGCACGCGTCTTTACGGCGGGACCACGCTGATCTTTCCCAACAGCCGCTTTGTCGGTGCTGCACCCGTGTTCAGCAGCGCCATGTATGAAACCCGCGACACGTTTTTCTACCCCAGCAACTTCTACTTCTCCCACCGATTCACGCAGAAATTCGCTGCCGGCCTCGGCGTCACCAATCCGTTTGGCCTGGGCGTGGAATGGTATGATGACTTCTCCGGGCGCGGCTATTCGAAGAACGCGCAATTGAAGTCCTTCTACATCTCGCCGGTGGTGGCCTATCGAATTACTCCGAATTTCAGCATCGGCGGCGGCGCGGACCTGGTTCTCGCCAGCGTGAAGTTGGAAAAGAACGTGTTTCTCTTCGACAGTCCGGGCTCGCCGGGTTATGAAGTGGGCGAGGTGACGCTGGAGGGCAACTCCCGGCTGGCGCTGGGATTCAGCGCCAGTGCCATGTTTCGCACTGCGCGGCTGGGTTGGGGCATTCTCTATCGCCACTCGATCAAGAATGAATTCAATGCGGGCGAGGCGAACTTCACAATTTTTGACAACCTCTCCGTGCCCAATGCCGGCGTGCTGGCGCGCAGCCTGCTGCAGGATCAAAAAGCCCGCACGGCCATTAATTTTCCCAGTCTCATCGCCACCGGTATTCACTACAAATTCACCGAGGAGCTGGCGCTCGAGGCCGATTACCTCTGGTTCAATTGGTCGGTGTTCAATGAAATCGCGCTGGACTTTGCCGATGACCGGCTGGATCAAACCATGCTGGAGGAATACCGGGATTCCTGGCAGGGCCGGCTCGGACTGCACTATCAGTTGAACGATGTGCTCGCGCTGCGCGCCGGTTACATCTACGACATGACGCCGCAACCGATTCAAGCGGTCAGCCCGCTGCTGCCGGATGACACGCGCCACAACTTCAGCCTGGGCGCGGGCTACACCTTCGGCAAGTATCAAATCGATGCCGGATACATGCTGGTGCTGCTGGGCAAGCGCACCACTCTCGAAAATGGCGTGGGCAGGAACTATCACGGTTTCGACGGCACCTATAATTCCCGCGCCGATTTGCTGTTCGCCAGCCTGGGCTACACCTTCTAGCGGCGCGGAGCACCAGCCCGTGATGAATTGGAATCGTGACAATCATGCGTTGTGACCGTGGAGGTCGATATGCGAACGTTGACCCATGTGTTGTGCCTTCTCAGTCTGGTTTGGTGGCTGGGCTGCGGCGTCAAGACCCCCGAGCAGCCGGAGCTGAATATCACCGCCAATCAACTCGTCCTCAGCAAAATGGTGGCGTTCGGCAACAGCCACACCGCCGGCTTTCAATCCGGCGGATTGCGTGAAGATTTCCAGCAGCACAGCTATCCATTCTTGCTTGCGCAACAAATCGGCAAGGCTGGTGACTTCGAGCTGCCGCTCATTGCCGCGCCCGGCATCGGCAGCACGCCGGGCAAGCAGCCGCTCAAGCTGGAGAACGGCAAGATCGTGGCTCCGGATTTGCAAGTGTCGCCGGCTTCGCTGCTGTTGAACGCTTTGCTGCCGCGGCCTTATGACAATCTCGGCGTGCCGGGCGCGACCTTGCGCGACATGCTCAATGCCACGGGTGCCGCCACTTCCGCAACCGGCACCAACTCCTTTTTCGATCTCGTGCTGCGCAATCCCAACTTCGGCAACACCACGCCGCTGCAACAAATCGTGCTGCTCAATCCCACCCTGGTGTTGCTGTGGATCGGCGACAGCGACGTGCTGGGCGCGGCGTTGAGCGGCGGCAATCCGGCGCTGATTACGCCGCTCTCCGATTTTCAAGCGCGCTACACGACGCTGCTGACCGAGCTGCGCCAAAAGACGCATGCCGCCC
>JBBIKM010000009.1:13550-38971 GCA_037445455.1 bacterium
TGGTCATGGCGAACGTGCCCAACGCCACGGACCTGCCCTACCTCAACACCATGGATTTCATCTTCCGGCCGATTCCCGCCCTGGGAATCACCGCGCCCGTGCCGGTGGTGTTCGACGCCAAATTCCAACCGGTGGACTTTGACCCGACAGCAAACACGCTCTACGTGCCCTTGATGACGGAAGAAAAGGAAGTGGCACACTTGACCCTGCCGGCGCTCAGCGCGTATCAAACCGGCCTTGGCATTCCTGACGGCGCCACGTTGCTGCAACTGGGCCTGCCGGTTGCGCAGGCACAGGCGTTGGAGCAGGGCATGCGCGCCGCCGGTTTGAACCCGACCGGCCAGCCCATTCCGGGCACGATGTCGATCACCGTCGCGGAGAAACTCGCCATTGAGCAGGCGGTGGCGGGATTCAACAGCACGCTGCAGACGCTCGCCGGCCAGTTTCAAGCGACCATCGTCGATTGCAACAGCCTGATGGCCACACTCAATGCCACCGGCCTGGAGGGATATTCCGGCCGCTTTGTGCTGCTGGATCCGCAGAACACCGCCTTCAGTTTGGATGGTGTGCATCCCAACAACGGCGGTTACGCGCTGATCGCCAATGCCTTCATCGACAAGATCAACGCCACCTTTCAACTCGCCATTCCCAGGCTGAATCCGGCGGAGTATAAAGGGCAGTACCTGGGTGCGGCAGTGACCGGTGCCGCAGCCGCAGCGGTCGCGCAAGTACAGGCGCTCTACTGAGGCGTGCTCCCCTCTCCGCAAATCTGATTGTCTCAGCGAGAATCCTGCCACCCGCGGGAAGCGCTTCTCTTGCACGGCGCCGGCCGGGTGGCAGGCTGAGGAGAATCTCAGACCGCGCGAGTGTGCGGCGGAAGCACAGCCTGAGTCTGGGTGAGCACCCAGGTGTTTCTGTGAAGGAGGAGGAGATGGAGATCAAAGACTATCAGAACATTCATGCGATGGTGAAAGAAACCATTGCGCGGCGGCCCGGGCAACTTGCCTATCGCTGGTTTGGCGAAGGCGGGAACCTGGAAGCGGTGACCTGGTCGCAATTCTATGATCATGTCAAGCAGGTCGGCCGGAGTTTGATTGCGCTGGGTATCCAACCCGGCGAAAAGGTCGCGATCCTGAGTTACACCTGCTACCGCTGGGTGGTGGCGGACATTGCCATCGCCAGCATCGGCGCCTGCACGGTGGGCATCTACCATTCCAATTTGGCGCGCGACTGCAAATACATCATCAATCATTCCGATGCCGTTTTGCTGTTTGCAGAAGATGAGGTGCAACTCAAGAAGGCACTGGAAATCCGGCCGGGAATTCCCGATATTCGCCGCGTCATTTTGTTCAAAGGCGCGGCCACCGACGGCTGGGCGATGACATTCGAGCAATTTCTGGAGTTGGGGCGGGAGGTGCCGGAAGCGGAATTCGAGCGGCGCACGCGGTTGCCCATGCCCGGCGATCCCGCTGCCATCGTTTACACCTCGGGAACCACCGGCCTGCCCAAAGGCGCCGTGCTGACGCACGACAATCTCACCTTCACGCCGCAATCGGCATGGCAGTGTGTTGATGTGTGGGAGGGCGACGGCCAGTTTCTGTTTCTGCCGCTGGCCCATGTGTTCGCGCGCCTGTGCGTGAGTTTTGCCCTGCTCGCCGGAGCCACGACGACCTTCACGCGCAGCATGGAAACCATCGTGGAAGACATCAAGATCGCCCAGCCGCAGTGGTTTGCCAGTGTGCCGCGCGTCTATGAAAAAGTTTATGCCAAAGTGTTGAGCAATGCCGAGGCCAAAGGCGGACTGGCTTTGAAAATCTTCCGCTGGGCCTGCGGCGTGGGCGACCGGGTGAGTGATCTCAAACTGGCGAAGCAACCGATTCCTGCGCTGCTTCGCTGGCAGTATGAGCTGGCGACCAGGCTGGTGTTCCACAAGATTCACGCGGCGCTGGGCGGCCACGTGCGTTGGTGCATTAGTGGCGCTGCGCCCCTGAGTCCGTCAGTCGCCAAGTTCTTCCACGCCGCCGGCATTCTGATTCTCGAAGGCATAGGCATGACGGAGAACAGCTCATTTACCAATGTCAACCGTCACGACAACTATCGTTTCGGCTGGGTGGGCCAGCCGGGGCCGGGCATCGAACAGAAAACTGCACCCGACGGCGAGATTCTGTTTCGCGGCCGCAACGTCATGAAGGAGTACTACAAAATGCCGGCGGAAACCGCCGAGACCATCACGCCCGAGGGCTGGCTGCGCACCGGCGATCTGGGCGAGATCGATGCCGAGAATTTCCTGCGCATCACCGGCCGCAAAAAGGAGCTGATCATCACCGCCGGCGGCAAGAATATTGCCCCTTCGCCGATCGAGAATCTGCTTATGACGTCGAAGTACATCAGCCAGGCCTGTGTGTTGGGCGATCAACGGCAGTTCCTGTGCGCATTGGTGGTGTTGGATCCGGAGAATATCAAAGCCTATGCGCAGGAACACGGCATTGCTTTCACGGTCGTCGATGAGCTGCGTGGCCAGGACCACATCAAGCGCTTGATTGAAGCAGAAGTGGCGACGAAAAATCGCGAGCTGGCTTCGTTCGAGACCATCAAGAAGATCCGCATCGTGCCCGAGTTCACCATCGAAAACGGCCTGCTGACGCCCACGCTCAAGATCAAGAAGAACCTGGTGGCGGAGAAATACCGCGCCGAAATCGAAGCCATGTACGCGGAAAACAACCTGCGCGAGGACGCGCGTTTGAACGGCTTCCCCTTTGGCAATGAGGCTGCTGCCGGCGCACAGCCGTCAGGCAAGCGCGTGCCGTCTTGAGCGGTGCGGCGCCAGCCTCGGCCAATCGTGCGCCCTCAACACTCAACGTGATGCCATCGGCCATGCGACCATCTCTGTCTCATGATTACGACTACATCGTCATCGGCTCCGGCTTTGGTGGTGCCGCCGCCGCACTGCGCCTTTCCGAAAAGGGCTACCGTGTTCTGGTGTTGGAGAAGGGCAAATGGTTGCGGGCGGAGGATTTTCCCAGGCGCAACTGGAACTTGAAGAAGTGGCTCTGGTTGCCGGCGCTGCGTTTTTTCGGATTGTTCAAGATCACCGTTTTCCGCCACGTCGCGATTCTCTCCGGCGTGGGTGTGGGCGGTGGGTCGCTGGTTTATGCCAACACCCTGGCGATTCCCAAAGCCAAATTCTTTACCGCGGAGACCTGGGCGCATTTGGCGGACTGGGAGAAGGAGCTGCGTGACTACTATCCCGTGGCGTTGCGCATGCTGGGCGCGGCGCCCAATCCCCGCCTGGAGGTGGGTGACCGCGCCCTGCAGCAGTTGGCCGTGGCAATGGGCAAAGCAGAGCATTTCAAGGTGACGGAGGTGGCGGTCTATTTCGGCGAACCGGGAGTGACGACGCCGGATCCTTATTTCAACGGCAGAGGCCCTGAGCGCACCGGCTGCTGCTTCTGCGGCGGCTGCATGTTGGGCTGCCGCTACAATGCCAAGAACACGCTGGATAAGAACTATTTGCATCTTGCCCGGCAAAACGGCGTGAAGATTCAAGCAGAGGCGGAGGTCTACGATGTGATCCCGTTGGATGGCGGGCCGGGTGCGACCGGCTATCGCGTCAAGTGGCGGTCGTCCACCCAATATTTCAAAAGGCGGGGTGAAATCACCAGTCGCGGAGTCGTGTTTGCCGGCGGCGTCACCGGCACGGTCAAGCTGCTGCTGAAGTTGCGGCAGACTTCGCTGCCGCGGCTCTCCGACCAAGTTGGCGCGGGCATTCGCACCAACTCGGAGAGCCTGATCGGCGTGACCACGTTTGACCGCAACACGGTTTTTTCCGAGGGCATTGCGATCGGTTCGATTCTGCATACTGACGAGCACAGCCACCTTGAGCCGGTGCGCTATTCAGCCGGTTCGGGCTTTTGGCGGCTGCTCATGTCGCCGCTGGCGGACGGCCGCAATGCTTTCATTCGCGCCGCCCGGATTGTGGGCGATCTGCTGCAGCACCCGCTCGACAACCTGCGGCTTTTTTTTGTGGATGATTGGTCGAAGCGCACGCAAATCCTGCTCTTCATGCGTACGCTGGAGAGCACGCTGCGGTTTTCGCGCGGCCGCTTGGGGATGAAGTCCACGCTTGCCCGGGGACCGGCGCCCACACCCTTCATCCCCGAAGCCAGGGAGCTGGCGGAGCGCTTCAGTAAGATTGTGAATGGCAAACCCACCGCGCTTTCCACCGAGACGTTGCTCGGCATTCCCACCACGGCTCACATCCTGGGCGGCGCAGTGATGGGCAAAGATCGCAGCGAAGGCGTGATCGACAAGGACAATCGCGTGTTTGGTTATGAGAACATGTACGTCTGCGATGGCGCGATGATTTCTGCCAATCCCGGGGTGAATCCCTCACTCACCATCCTGGCGCTCACCGGGCGGGCCATGAGCAAGATTCCGCCCGTTGTGGCCGGGGGAAACAACAGCAGAGAGGTGACAGATGAAATGGCTGGGCAGGCGTGAGCTTCCTTTTCAGCTTTTTCCGTATGGCGCGCCCGAGCTGTGGCGGGTCTATGATCTGTATTTGACGTGGGCAGCGATCACGGCAATTGTGTTTCATCTTCTCATGTTGGGATGCTGGCTGAGCATGCGGCTGCTGAGCCGCGAGCCGGAAGAGCGGATGGTGCGTCTGCGCGTGATCAGGGATGTGGCCGATCTTGGTCCGCCGCCCTCCATCTCCGCGGCGGCACCGGCGGTGGCAATCCGAAGCTCGGTCGCGCGGCCGAGCGTTGGCGTCCCGGTTCCCGTTCCCGATGCGCTGATCACGCCGGAAGCGACGCTGGCAACTCAGGAAGAGATGTCCCAAATGCAAACGCCTGTGACAACCGGCGAAACCAGCGGGGATTCCATGGTCGTGGCGCCGGGCGCCCTGCTTTATGGTGAGGCGGCGGAAGAGCCCGGCATGGACGAGTTCATTCCGTTTGAGATGCCGCCCATGGTGGTCAAGCGAGTCGAGCCGGTCTACCCTGAGCTGGCACGCAAAGCCGGCCTGCAGAGCAAGATTGTGGTGAAGGCGTTGGTGGACAAACGCGGGCAGGTTAAAAGAGTCGTACCGATTCAGGGCCACGAAATTTTCCACGAGGCGGCAGTCCAGGCGATCATGCAATGGGTGTTCAAACCGGCACTGCAGCAAAACGAGCCGGTGGCGGTGTGGGTGGCCATCCCGCTCAATTTCGTGCTGAAAGAATCCCAGAAAAAGTAGCGCCCTGTGCCACAAGCTTCCGGTTCATGCCTGCCAGCCGGGCACATTCTGCAGAACAGAATCTCAACGCCGTCCCGGCCGTCGAGGCGCCATGCTCTTCCTTTGTTGCAAGTGAATCCTTTGCTTTGCAAGAAGAGCAAGGATTCCTCGGACGGATGGAAAAATCCAACAGATAAGGGGCTTTTCGGTTGGGTGCTTCTATCCGCGGGCGATTATCATTTTGGTTGTGGCTTGTCCGCGTTGGGAAGAGTTGTGCATTTCTTCCGTGGCGTTTCCACCCCTGCCGGCGAGACTGTTGTTGCGGCGCGCCAACCCCCGGAATTCATTTCGTTCGAGAGCCGGCGCCGGCCCGGGCGCAGATCTGGTGGCTGCAGCGCACCGGTGGCCGGGGCTGCGTCAGGTTTTGTACGGCGCGAGCAGGCAGCCTTGCGCACAGCCGGCCTTTTCGGGCCAGAGGGTGCAGCCGACGACCTTCACATTAAACCGGCCGATCGCCGAGGCCATTGCCGCAGCTTTCGCATCGATGTGGATGGTGGCAGCCTTTCCTGTTTCCGGGCAAATGAGCTGCCGCTGTTTGCGATATCGTTGGAACGTACCCAGCACCACCGGCGTCATAACATACAGCACGGCGAGCGCAGTGATGGCCACGAGAACCAAGAAGGGATGATCCATGACAGCCTCCCTGAGATTAACCACCTGCGAACGTGGGCAAATTCCGTGCGCAGGCACTGCTGCTTGACAATCAAGAGATTAGCCAGGCCAATTTTCGCAGATATGCGACAAAATGAGGAGTTATTCGCGAGGTTGCGAATTGATTGCAGTCATGGTTCCCCGCCGGCAACTTTAAGCATTGAAAAATTAGCCGGCTGGCCCGACCGGTAGCCTGGCAGTTGCGGCACAAAAATTGAAACTCACTGATGGTTATGGAGAATTAGGTTGGCGCTGGGCCCGCCGTTCGCCGGAGAATCCTGCTCATTGACCGCGAAATGGTGAGCAAGCGTTTGTCATTCTCCGCGCCCTCCTTTGCGCACTCCCCCCGCGCCTTCGCCAACCGTTTGTGGATGCACGGACAACGACCTTTCGCATGTGCTGTTGATTGCTGTGAACCATCTCAAGGAGCCTGCCATGCCAGAAACCCTCACCATCATCGACAATCGCACAGGGAAGAAGTACGAAGTCCCCATTGTGCATGACACCATCAAAGCCATGGACCTGCGGCAGATCAAAGTCTCTGATGACGACTTTGGGATGATGAGTTACGACCCGGCCTTCATGAACACCGCCAGTTGCCAAAGCCGAATCACCTACATTGATGGCGACAAAGGCATCCTGCGCTATCGTGGTTATCCCATTGAGCAGCTTGCCGAAAAGAGCTCCTACCTGGAAGTCGCCTATCTGCTGATTCATGGCGAATTACCCAGCCCCGAGGCCTACCGGGAGTGGGTCCGAAACGTCACCAATCACACGCTGCTGCATGAGAACGCCAAGAAGTTCATGGAAGGATTTCACCATGATGCCCATCCTATGGGAATGGTGATCAGCACGCTGGCGGCCCTCTCCACCTTCTATCCGGATGCCAAGAACATTCGCGACGCGGAAGCGCGCAAGCTGCAGATCTACCGCCTGATCGGCAAGATGCCGACGATCGCAGGCTTTGCCTATCGCCATCGCCGTGGCCTGCCCTACATCTATCCAGACAACGATCTGAGCTACACCGGCAATTTCCTCAACATGCTGTTTAAAATGACGGAGCTCAAATACAAGCCCAACCCGATCATGGAGCGCGCGCTCGACGTGCTGTTCATCCTGCACGCCGATCATGAGCAGAACTGCAGCGCCAACGTCATGCGCAGCATCGGCAGCTCGCTGGCCGACCCCTTCGTGGCCATGGCCGGAGCCGCGGCGGCGCTTTATGGCCCGCTGCATGGCGGCGCCAACGAAGAAGTCCTGCACATGCTGCATGAGATCGGCTCCAAAGACAAGGTGCCCGATTTCATCAAGCGCGTGAAAGCCGGGGAAGGCCGGTTGATGGGCTTCGGCCATCGCGTCTACAAGAACTACGATCCGCGCGCCAAGATCATCAAAGAGACCGCGGACCAGGTGTTCGAAGTCACCGGCCGCAATCCACTGCTCGACATCGCCATTGAGCTGGAGCGCATTGCGCTGCAAGACGACTATTTCGTCAAGCGCAAACTCTATCCCAACGTCGATTTTTACTCCGGCATCATCTATCAGGCGATGGGCTTTCCGACGGACGCCTTCACCGTGCTGTTCGCGATTCCGCGTACCGCCGGCTGGATTGCCCAGTGGCAGGAAATGCTGCTCGATTCCGAGCAAAAGATCGCACGGCCGCGCCAGGTCTATCTGGGTTCCGACAAACGCGACTATGTGCCGATCGAGAAGCGGATGTAAGCAGTAAATCTGGGCTCTGGGTGCCGGTCCCCCCGCGCCGCCCGGCCGCCGGCACCCGGCGCCAAAAAGGAGTGGACCCATGACACGCGTCATGCTGATTGAGGACGAGGCCAATTTGCGGCGGCTTTATCGGCTTGAACTCGGGCGGGAAGGCTACGACGTGATCGATGCCGATTCGGAAGCCGAGGCCCTGAGAAAACTGGGGCGGGAAAAGATCGATGCCGTGGTGTTAGACCTCCGCCTGTGGGATCATTGGGGGATTGATTTGCTGGACGAGATCCTCGCCCGGCAGCGGAATGTCCCCATCATCGTGAACACGGCCTATGGCCAATGGCGGAATGATTTTCACCTTTGGGGCGCCGATGCCTTCGTCACCAAGTCATCGGATTTGACCGAGCTGAAGCAAGCGCTGGCGCAAGCCCTTGGCCGGCGCAACTGAGCCGCCGCGACGCTCCGCCCGGCGCGGCAGGTTTCAGGAATGCGATTTTCTTGTGTCTGAAAATCCACGAGATTGCATCGATCCCTCTGTCGCGGCGATCCGGCGGGATAGCTCAATCATCACGTGGAGCAAGCCATGTTCCCGCGAGGACTGCCGCAGGCCGGGTTGCCCGCGCGCCTGCCAGCCGAACCTCTTGCCTCGCGCCGAAAGGGCCAAAGCCGGTGTCGCGAAATTTCTTCAACCTCCGCCCAGGCTTTGACCGGTCACAGTGATTTCACCAGCAGTGAAATCACCGCCAGAGCTGGTGCTTTAACCATCCAGGAATTTCCGCGCCGGCCCCAGCCAGCTTGCTTTGTTTTCCATCCTTTCCGCTTTCCGCGCCCTCATTCATTCATTTCCTTTCACCGTCTGCCGGCTACTGTTTCGATTCGGGAGAACTGCCCTCATGAAAATCTCAGTCATTGGTGCCGGTAATGTCGGCGCCACCATCGCGCTGCTCCTGGCACAAAAGCGCCTGGGTGACATCGTGCTGCTCGACGTGGTGCCGGGCATGCCGGAAGGCAAGGCGCTCGACATGGCCGAAGCCAGTCCGGTGGATCGCTTTGAGAGCAACATTGTGGGAACCAGCCAAATCGAAGACGTGCTGGACTCCGATCTGGTGGTGATGGCCGCCGGCCTCGCCCGCAAATCCGGCATGACCCGCATGAATCTGCTGGCTCACAATGCCGCCATCGTCACCAGCGTCATGCGGCGGGTGGCGGAGCTGGCGCCGCAAGCCCTGATCGTGATGGTCACCAATCCCCTCGATGTCATGTGCTACGTCGCCTGGAAGTCCACCGGCTTTCCCAAACAGCGCATCATGGGCATGGCCGGTGTGTTGGATTCGGCGCGCTTGCGTTATTTCATCGCCACCGCGCTCAACGTTTCCGTGGAAGATACCCAGGCCATGGTTTTGGGCGGCCACGGCGATGCCATGGTGCTGCTGCCGCGTTACGCAACCGTTTCCGGCATTCCGCTCGCCCAGTTGCTGCCGGCCTCGGCAATCGCCAAACTCCTCGAGCGCACGCGCGAGGCGGGCACTGAAATCGTGCAGCTCCTCAAAACCGGCAGCGCCTACTACGCGCCCGCGGCGGCCGCCGCGCAAATGGTGGAGGCCGTCGTGCTCGGCGAACGCCGCCTGTTGCCGGCCTCTGTCTACCTCGAGGGCGAATACGGCCTGCATGGCGTGTTCCTCGGCGTGCCGGTCATCATCGGCAGCAACGGTGTCGAAAAGATCGTCGAGATCGAATTGACCACGGAGGAACGCGAGGCCCTGCGCCTCTCGGCGCTGGAGGTGGCGGAGGGAATTCGAGAATGGCAAAAACTCGCCCCGCCGGATTGAACCGGCGGAGGAATTGCACCTGGCCGGCGTCGCGCCGGCACGCCACCGCCGCGCAACATCTTCGTGAGCATGCTGCCCCGGCGCGCCGGCCGCAACCTGTAACGGAGTCTGCCTATGCCTGAACGATTGCTGAGAGAAGAAGAACAATTCGTGCGCGATCTGCTTTCCTGGGACGCGCAGCGCCGGCCCGTGGAATGGGCGCTTTCCAATCTGGCGTTGATCTTTGGCGGCATTCTGGTGGTGTCGACTTTCATCTTCACCTTGCGGCACCTCACCGACAGTTGGATTCTGCTGGCCACTGTGCCTGGACTTTTGCTGGGACTCCTGCTGGTCGGATTCTACGTGCTGCTCGGCCGCCGCGTCAAGGAACGCCATCGCCTGGCCGGCATCTTGCGGAAGCTGGTGGCGGAGTGAATCTATTTTGCCCTTGGTGGAAGGAAAAGAGGGATGAATTTGCCTTTGGCACGAAGTGGCCCTCTTCTCTTGACCCCGAAACTGAGATTCGTTTCGCGCTGCCCGAGGCCAGCTTCGTCGCGGTTAAAATCTTCAACCCCCTCGGCGAGGAGATTCGCATGCTGGTGGAAGCAACGTTGGCGCCCGGCTCTCACAATGTTCGCTGGGATGGCACAGATGGGCACGGCTCGCTGGTGGTGAGCGGCGTCCATCTCTGCCAACTCCGCGCCGGCGGATCCGTGCGGGGGATGAAGATGAGTCTGTTGCGCTGAGGCTGGCAGAAGGCTTGATTGCCTGCCATGCCGGGCACAAATTTCACCTGAACTATATTGCCGCCGGCAGGTGCAGTTCACATGAAGCAAAGGCAGTTGCTGAAACCGGCCGCCATTTTTCTGCCGGTGTCGGCCCTGTGCTGTTTTTGTCTGTTCTGCTCAGATTTGACGCAACCGATCAACGGACTCAAGACGCACGAGGCGCTGCTGCAGCAAGTTGCAGGCTGCCAGCGTGCCGGCCTGGCCAGAGCGGCCACGGCGGATTCCTGCTTCGCGTATCAATTCGAGGATGACCTCAAGCTGGAATTCTGCGTGATTGCCAATTGCTGCCCCGATACCAACCGCTTCAAGCTGGCGAGCGAGGTGAGGCAGGATACCATTGCCATCGCCGTGGCGGACACCGCCGCCCGGCTCTGCCGTTGTATTTGCCCCTATCTCATTCGCGCGGAATTCAGAGACCTGCCGGAAGATCATTACGTGGTGGCGTGCAGCTTTGGTGATTCACTGTGGCTGGTGCAGCACGTCTACCGCAAGGATTGATCCGTTGGACCGGGTGCCTGTCGAAGCTGCCGCAGCAGGAATCTCACCTGAGAGTTTTCCTGTTGACTTGCTGGCCGGAATGATCCACCTTGTGGCCGGCTTTGCCTAATCAATGGAGGAGAGATGAAGTATGGCGATCTGCTGGTCAATTTTGCCGCCAGCTTTCTGGTGGCATTCGGAGTGACGGTGCTTGTGACCTTCTTGTGGAATCTGATTGTGTCCGGCAGGGCAACGGTGGAATGGCAGACGGCGTTGCGTTTGGGAATTTTCGCCGGCATCGTGTTTCCGCTGCTGGAGGTCTGGCAGCGCAAATCGAAAGGAAAGAAAAGTGATTGAGAATTTCTCCGCGCTGCGTCGCTTGGCGCAACAGCGCGGCCCCAGGCGGGTCGCGGTGGTGATGGCTGACGACGAAGTGGCGCTCACTGCGCTGGCGCAGGCCGTGGCATTGAACCTGGCAACGCCGGTGTTGATCGGCGAGGTGGCGCGCATCCGCGAGAAGCTGGCGACGCTCGAATCGGGCGCGGCACTTGACAACGCGATTCTCATCTCCGTGCCGAACGCCACAGCGGCTGCTGAAACCGCGGTGCATCTTTGCCGCAGCGGCGAAGTCGACTTGTTGCTCAAGGGCCATTTGCGCACCGATCAACTCCTGCATGCCGTGCTGGACAAACAGCACGGATTGCGCACCGGCCGGCTGTTGAGCGATGTGTTGCTTTATGAAGACACGCTGGCGGGTACCCGCCGCCTGGTGGGTGTGACTGATGGCGGCATCAATGTGTTGCCCACGCTCGAGCAGAAAAAGCAAATCATCGCGAATGGCGTGGCGGTCATGCACGCGCTCGGCTGCGGCCGTCCGCGGGTGGCGTTGATGAGCGCGACTGAGGCCGTGAGCCAGTCTGTTCCTTCCACCGTCGAGGCGCAGGCCCTGACCGAATGGGCGGCAACCGGTGAGTTGGGAGCATGTGAAGTTTTTGGCCCGCTGGCGCTGGACAATGCTTTGCTGGAATCGGCGGCTCGAGCCAAGGGTATTACCTCGCCGGTAGCCGGTCACGCCGATCTCATGGTCGTGCCCAACATCGAGGCCGGCAACATCCTTGGCAAGGCGGTGAAGTACTTCGGCGGATCAGCCTGCGGCCATGTGATTGTCGGCGCGGCCGTGCCGGTGTTGATTCCCTCGCGCGTGGAAAGCGCCGATGACAAGCTCAATGCCGTGGCGTTGGGCGTGGTGATTCAGGCGGGCTAGTGGTCGGTTACCTTGAAAGATATGGCCGCGATCAATGTCATTCTTGCGGCGGCGCACCGGTGTTGCGTAGTCGGACAAGCGGAGAGAAACATGGCCAGATCGAATTTCAAAATTCTCGCCCTCAATCCCGGCTCCACGTCGACCAAGCTGGCGCACTTCGAAAACGCCCGCGCCACCTTCACGGAAAACCTCCGCCATGGCGAGGCTGACTTGGCGCCCTTTGCACACCAGGCAATGCTGGCGCAATTGGAATTTCGCTTGCAGGCCATTCGGGCGGCACTGCAGGCACACGCGATCGACCTGGCGCAGATCGACGCCGTGGCCGGCCGCGGCGGTCTGTTGAAACCCCTGGCAAGCGGAACCTATCGCGTGAATGAAGCCATGCTGGCCGATTTGCGCCAGGCGGCGCGCGGCGAGCATGCCTCCAATCTCGGCGCTTTCTTGGCGCACGAGCTTGCGGCGCCGGCGCGCTGCCCGGCGTTCATTGTCGATCCGGTGAGTGTGGATGAATGGCCGCCGGTGGCGCGGCTCTCCGGCCTTGCTGGTTTGGAACGGGAATGTCTTTCGCATGCGTTGAACACCAAGGCCATTGCCAAGCGTTTTGCGGCCGAGCAGGGCAGGGGCTATGGTGAATTACGTTTGATCGTGGCGCATCTCGGCAGCGGCATTTCCATTTCCGCGCACGCCGGCGGCAGGATGATCGACGTGACCAACTCGCGCGAGGAAGGCGCCTTTTCCACGGAACGCGCCGGCACTCTGCCGGTGATGAAACTGGTCGAGTTGTGCTTCTCCGGCAGATTCAGCCGAAAGGAAATCGAAAGCCGGATCTTTCGCGAAGGCGGCATACATTCCTATCTCGGCACCAAGGAGCTGGCGGAGGTGTTGCGCCGCTGTCAGGCCGGCGAAGAACAGGCGCAGCTTGTGTACCAGGCGATGCTCTATCAAATCAGCAAGGAGATTGGCGCGATGGCGGCCGTGCTTGGCGGTCGGGTCGATGCCATCCTGCTTACCGGCGGCATGGTGAATGCAGAGGCGCTGGCCGGGGCCTTGACCAGCAGCCTGCGGTGGATCGCGCCGGTTTATTGTTATCCCGGTGAAGATGAATTGCGGGCGCTGGCGGAAGGCGCGCTGCGCGTGCTACGCGGCCAGGAAACGGCTTTGGAATATGCCTGACTGACTGTCACACGAGTATCACAATGCAGACGATGCTATTGCTGGCAATGCTCATGATGGAATGGCAGACCGAAGAATTGGTGAAGCTGCCGCCGCCGCAGCAACGCGGCTCGGTTTCTCTCGAACAAGCGCTGGCGGCTCGCCGGTCGCTGCGGACTTTCCGTGCCGCGCCATTGGCGTGGCAGGAGATCGGCCAACTGCTGTGGGCGGCGCAAGGCGTGACTGAACCACGGGACGGCCTGCGCACCGCGCCCTCGGCCGGTGCGCTCTATCCCCTGGAAATCTATGTTGCGACGGCTGCAGGTGTCTTTCATTATCAGCCGCACGCGCATCAAGTGCATCGCGTGCTCGCCCGGGATTGCCGCGCAGATTTGAGCCGGGCGGCCTGGGAGCAAGAGTGCGTGCGGGACGCACCCGCGGTTTTCATTCTCACGGCATTCGCCGAACGCACGGCGCGCAAGTATGGCGAGCGCAGCCGGCGTTATGTTGATTTTGAAGCCGGCCATGCCGCTCAAAATCTGCTGTTGCAGGCAACCGCGCTGGGTCTGGGCGCCGTGCCGGTGGGCGCGTTCAGCGACGCACGCCTTGCGAGTTTGCTGCCACTCGCTGCCGGCGAACAGCCGCTTTATCTCATCCCGGTGGGCCGGCCGGAGTAGTGTTTGGCAGAATCGTTCTGCCGGAAGGGGAGCGGGCTGGCCGCGCGACCGGCTGCAACAACGCGGAACCCCCTGCGCCGATTGCACCAGGCGCTTCATCGTGCTTGGTTTTGGGGCGGGAAATGTTATCTTGCAGCCGGTATGAGAAGACAACTTGTTGACGCCAGATCAGACGTCCGCGCGCAGGCAGCGGGCGCGCTGGCCTGCAGCGCGCGAAACCAATGTGCCTGAGCAACCGCTTGCTCAGAGAGGAGGAGCAAAAATGGAACTGAAGAGCACAGCATTTGAAGCCGGCGGCATGATTCCCCAACAGTTCACCTGCGATGGCCCGAATATTTCGCCGCCCCTGTCTTGGGCGACTGTGCCGGACAGGACCAGGAGCTTTGCCTTGATTTGTGACGATCCGGATGCGCCCATGGGCATGTGGGTGCATTGGGTGCTGTTCAACTTGCCGGCGGAAACACGCGAGTTGCCGGAGAATGTGCCCCCGCAGAAGAACCTGCCCAACGGCGCGCGCCAGGGCATCAACGATTTCCGCAAAATCGGCTATGGCGGGCCGTGTCCACCGGGCGGTGAGCATCGTTATTACTTCAAGCTCTATGCGCTCGACGCCTTGCTCGAGCTCAAAGCCGGCGCGAACAAGGCCGATTTGCTGCACGCCATGGAAGGCCACATTCTGGCGGAAGGTATCGCCGGCGCTGAGGTGCTGTCACCCGGGAAACGCAGCGCCACCACCGACGTCCTCCTGCAAGGATCCTGTGAAATTTTGGGCACGGCACCAAGTGCCCCACAGGATTCCTTCTGCATGGCACTCGCAAGCACTGAGACAAGTCAAGGCGACAAGACACTCGTGTGCGGTGAACGCGAATGACAAGTATGAATGCATGCATTCTTCAAGGCAACAGTCCACAAATTGACGAAACTGGTTGGAAAGGAGCGAGGCATGACGAATCAATCTAACCGTATGACACGAAGGTTTCTGGCCTTTGCCTTCATCGCAGGCCCGCTGCTGCTGGTGTTTTCCGTGGGCGCGTTCACACTGGGCATTGGTTTGATCCCGCCGGGCATCACCAGTTGGGTGGAAGGCATCTTTGGCGCCTATGCCCTGGCTTTCTTTGTTCCCATCTATCTCGAACTGGCGCGCCGGCTGAGCGCAACGCATCCGGTGTGGGGGATGATCACCTCCTTCACCGGACTGTTTGGTGCGACGGCGGGCTTTGCGATCGAACTGGGCCGCCCTCTCGAGCATGTCCTGCGGCAGCACGGTGCCGGCGATGCGGTTTGGCAGGCTTTCTACGCCGCGCCTGGATGGGAGTACTTGTCCGTGGCCTTGCTCGGCCCGCTGTTTCCGTTGACCTCGATTCTCCTGGGGATTGGGTTTCTGCGCGGCAAGACTTTTCCGGCGTGGGTCGCGGTGTGCTTGATTTTGGCAGGCGTCTTCTTTCCGCTGGCGCAGGTGTTGGGATGGCAGGTGTCGCTCAAGTTCTTGTATCCTCTTGCAGCCTTATTGTGGCTGGCAGCGCTCGGGCACATTGCCCGTGAATATCTCAGACCGCAGCCGGACTGAGGTCGAATTGCGATTGTCTCACCATCACCGCAAAATGCACGCGCGGCTTGGCGCAGGCGCGGCGTGCCAGGGCAGCGGGCGCAGGGCTCTTCTGCCAGTCGTGCTGCGCTGCGCAACTACTTGTCGGGTCGCAACGTCTAAATCCTGCGCAATCAGAGCATGCCGCCCTGCACTGGCGGTGGCATGTCAGACAACCAAGTAATTGAAGCAAGCACGCGTTGCCCGAAAAGCCGGCACAGAATGTTGTCGGTCTGTGGTTTTCGTGAGGACGAAGACAGAAGCGAGGCTGCAGGCTGCGATGCGCCATGCGATTCAGGCGGCTGCCATCTTTTCGAGGACCACTCGCGTCTAAACTGAAAAATCCAGGAGGAAACCAATGAGTTACACTGAAGAAGACCGCGGCCCGATCAAGATCTTCCATCTGCAGGGCAAAATCATGGGTGATCCGGAAACGCAAAACATGTGTCTCCGGCTGAAGGATATGATTGCCGGCGGCGTGAATTGCCTGGTGATGGACTTTGGCCAAGTACAGTGGATCAACAGCAGCGGCATCGGCGCCATTATCGCCTGTCTCACCGCCCTGCGCGATCATGGCGGCGACATCCGTTTTGCCAATCTGCACCACATGACGCAGCGGTATTTCCACCTCACCAAGCTGGAAACCGTGGTGGCGGCTTACGCCAGCGTGGAGGAGGCGGTGGCCAGCTTTGCTTACAAACCGGCCTCTGCTGAGGATCAAACCGTCGCAGCCTTGGTGTATTGACCACGATTCCCTTGCGCTGCGCAACCGGTCGTCGAGTGATTGTGTGGAGGGCAGCAGGATTTCGCCAGCCACGGTGCGCCCTCGAACGGCTTCAACTTTCCCCGTCTCTTTGCGGCGAGGCGGGGGGAAGTCTCGCTCGCCGAACGGAAGCTGCGCTTCCTGCCTGTGGCGTTCTGATTGCGCCCGTCTTTGGCTGCCGGCTGGCTGCTCCGCTTTTTTCAGAACTGCGAATCTTCTCCCACCGGATTCGCAATCTCGGGGAATCGCGCATTCGGCCAGCCAGCCCCCCCTGCTCTAACCCCCTGATAATCTTACCCCGTTTTCGTCTGGCTCTGACTTATTTGCGGTACACTTATTGATATTCAACAAAGTGGATCAGTGTGCACTGGCGGTGTGGCTTGTGCCGTTCTGCCCG
Source organism: bacterium (assembly GCA_037445455.1). Taxonomy (GTDB): domain Bacteria; phylum Zhuqueibacterota; class Zhuqueibacteria; order Zhuqueibacterales; family Zhuqueibacteraceae; genus Coneutiohabitans. The sequence goes on from JBBIKM010000009.1 coordinate 30,104, forward strand.
TGAGCGACCTACTGGTGTTTTCCCGCCTGCCAGAGCCAATCTCATCCCCAACCTTCGCAGAGCCACAAACCAGGAGACTACCCCCATGACTGACAAGCCCAGGAATCGCAAACGAGCCAAAGCGGAATACCGCATGCGCACGCACTTGATTCATGGCAATTATGACAGCAAGAAATGGGACTACGATCACCACGTCGTGCCGCCGATGTCCTCTTCCGCGACCTACCGCCTTAGCTCGGCGCAGCGCGGGGCACAGGGCTTTTTCGAGTTTGCCAGCGAGACCACCGACTTCACCAAGCATGTGCCGATTTACATCTACGAACGCCTGGAGGAGCCGACGCGCGGCATGCTGGAAGAAAATCTTGCCTATGCCGAGGGCGGAGAAATGTGCGTGACCTTCGCGACCGGCATGGCCGCGATCAGCGCCACTTTGGGCATGCTGTGTGAATCCGGCCACGAGATCGTGGCGCATCAGGTGCTCTATGGCTGCACCTACAGTCTGGTGACCAATTGGCTGCCGCGCTACGGCGTGGTGACCAAATTCGTCAATATGCAAGACGAAGAAGAATTGCGCCGGGCCATTACTTTCAAGACGCGCGTGGTCTATTTCGAAACGCCGGTCAACCCGGATTTGAGTCTGATCGACATCGCCAGCGTGCGCCGGGTCGTGGACGAATTTAACCGCGACCGGCCGCTGGAGCGGCAGATCAAGATTGTGGTCGACAACACTTTTGCCACGCCGTTTTGCCAGCGCCCGATCGCGCGCGGCGCAGATTTTTCCGTGCACAGCCTCACCAAAGACATTGGCGGGTTCGGCACGGATATGGGCGGCGCGGTGATTGGGCCGCAGCGTTTTTACAGTCCATTGATGCTCTATCGCAAAGATTTTGGCGGTGTGTTGTCGCCCAAGAGCGCCTGGAACATTCTGGTGTACGGCCTGCCCACTTTGTCGACGCGCATGATCAACCAGCAAAAGACAGCCGGCAGAGTCGCACGCTTCCTGCAGGAGCATCCCAAAGTGGCGCGGGTGGTCTATCCAGGGCTGGAGTCGCATCCACAATTCGAACTGGCCAAACGCCAAATGGTGGACTATGAAGGCAAGTTTGCGCCGGGTGCCATGATCTACTTCGTGCTCAAGGAGACGGATGCGCGCCACGCCGGCGGCCGTGGTGAGGCCTTCATCGACTACATTGCGGATCACGCCTATTCCATCACCCTGGCGGTGAGCCTGGGCCAGCTCAAGACTTTGATTGAATGTCCCTACTCCATGACGCACTCGGCACTTCCCGAGGAGGAGAAGCGTAAAAGGGGTATGGAACCCGGTGGCATTCGCCTGGCGATTGGGTTGGAAGATTGGCATGACTTGATTGAAGATCTGCGCGAAGCGCTGGAGCGCGTTTGAATCCGGCAATGGACTGATAGAGACGAGCGAACGAGTTAGAGATCGTGATCGGTGCACCGTGATCCGCCAGCCGTGATCACACTGATGCTGCGATTCCGGCACGGATCACCGGCAAGGAGGTCGCCATGAGCAAGATTTTCCATGACATTCCGGTGGAAAAGCAGATTCTCAAGCACATGCATCACTGGGAAATGGTCCGCACGGAGTGGGCGCAGCAGGCGAAATCATCATTGCAGCGGCCGCCGCAAACCTTCGGGCCCTACATCACCATTTCACGCGAACCGGGCAGCGGCGGCAACGAGATCTCGCAGCGCCTGGCAGAACGGCTGGGCTGGCATCTCTATGACCGCGAGATCATCGAAGCGATTGCGAGCCGCACGCATGTCCGCGAGGAGTTGGTGGCACGCTTTGATGAGCATCATCAGAGCGCGATGGATACCTATCTGCGCAATCTCTTCACCGGCCAGCGCTTCGACAACACGCAATATATCCGCCATCTTTCCCAGGTGGTGCTGGGTGTCGCAAAATTCGGCCGGGCCGTCATTCTGGGCCGCGGCGCGAATTTCATTCTGCCGCCGGAGGCCGGATTGCGTGTGCGCATTGTCGCCCCTCCCGAAATGCGCTGCCGGCGGTTGATGGCGGAATTGCGGTGTGAGGAGAAGCTGGCCTGGCAGATGATCTCCGAGGCGGACAAGAAACGGCGGGAGTTTCTGCAGCATCATTTCCGCGGCCAGGCCGACGATGCGCTCGCCTACGATGTGACCGTCAACACCGCTCACCTCGAGGTGGATGCGGCCACGGAACTCCTGATTACATTGGCCGGCATCAAACTCAAGCTGCCGGCTGCGTAACTTGTGATGCTGCGCCGGCGACTCTGCTGCCTTCCTCCGGCGCAGGAGAGCTGCCTGTCCATGTCGCAAGCCTCCTACCTGGCGCTCCAGCAGAGCGGCGAGCTGGCCGCCCGCGCCGGGACACTGCAGGCGCATCTGCACGATTGCACGCTGTGCCCGCGCCGCTGCCATGCCAATCGCGCTGCCGGCAAAATCGGCAAGTGCCGCGCCACCGCGCAAGTGGTGGTTGCCAGCGTGGGCCGCCATTTTGGTGAAGAACCGGAATTGGTGGGCGTGGGCGGCTCCGGCACCGTCTTTTTCACCAACTGCAACCTGTGGTGCCTGTTCTGCCAGAATTATGAAATCAGCCATCTGGGAATGGGGGAGCCGGTGACTGTCGAAGAGTTGGCCGGCCACATGTTGCATCTGCAGAGCCGCGGTTGCCACAATATCAATCTGGTGACGCCCACCCATTTCGTGCCGCAGATTGTCGCGGCGCTGGCGCTGGCGGCCGAGCGCGGCCTGCAGATTCCACTCGTTTACAACTGCGGCGGCTATGAAGCGGTGGAGACGCTGCAGCAGCTCGACGGCATCATTGACATCTACATGCCGGATATCAAGTATTCCGATGATGCCAACGCCCGCCGTTTCTCCGGCGTGCGAGACTACTGGCAACGCGTGCGGCCGGCGGTGCAGGAGATGCACCGCCAGGTGGGCGATCTCAAAGTCAATCGCTATGGCCTCGCCGAGCGCGGCTTGTTGATCCGGCACCTCGTTTTGCCGAACCAGGTGGCCGGCTCGCAGGCCGTGCTGCGTTTCATTGCCGAGGAGATTTCAAGAGACAGTTATGTGAACATCATGGATCAGTACCGGCCGGCATTCAAAGCGCACGGCCTGCCCGAATTGGCGCGCCGCCTCACGCTGCCCGAATATCAGGCCGTGATTCGCGCGGCGCAGGAGATCGGGTTGTGGCGCGGGTTCGAGGCGTGAGCCGTTTTGCCTGCCGTGCGTTGACACTTTCCCAAATCTGAGAGATTCCATGGGACAATTTTCAACTCTGCAAAAGCCCTGCTGGCCGGGCTAGATGTCTCCTGGATAAGTATATTAAAAACAGCACAAATCTGCGGAGTCGGGCGGCACTCTTCTTGCGCCCAATCTGCATACTCCGCAGGGCCGGCATTGTGCAAATGATCACCAAGAGGAGAAACGGAAGACAGCCTGTGATTTGATCTGTGTTCCCAGGCAGCGCTCCCCATATTAGCGTTTCAGACAATTTGCATCTCACGAAAGAAGGTGAGTGGCCATGATGATCAAATCTGAAATGGATGCTCTGCTGCAGCATCAACCCGACCCCGACCATCCGGTTCTCAGCGTGTACCTCCAGCAGGATCGCTCGCGCGGGTTGGAGGCCGTTCAACAGATGATGATCGAGCTGAAGCAGCGCCTGCGGGCGATCGAACAGCGGCTGGCGAAGGAGGCGCTCGGCAGTTTTCGCGCGAATACCAGCCGCGTTTTGCGCTTTTTGGAGGAACACAAACTCTTCCGGCAAAGCCTCGCCCTTTTCAGTGATGAGGCCCGGGGATTTTGGCGCTGGTACGATTTCAACGTGCCGCTGCGCAGCGGCGTGTGGTGGGAGCCGGCCCCGCATCTCAGCCCGCTGGCAGAAGCCCTGCACGAATATGAGCGCTTCGGTGTGATTCTCACCAATCGCACGCATAGCCGGCTCTTCATGGTTTATCTCGGGGAGATCGAAGAAGCCCAGGAGGCTTTTGCCGCTGCCGAGGTGAAACACATCAAAACGCCCGCGCGCGATCAACTGCGCTCCCAGCCCACCAATCAACGCCACGCCGAGCGGCACGCCCTCTGGCACCTGAAAAACGTCGCCGACATGATGGATCGTCTGGCAGCCCAATATGCGTTTGACCGGCTGGTGCTGGCCGGCCCGCCGGAAGTCACCAGCGAGCTGCGCCGGTTGCTGCCCAAGCGCCTGCGCTCGCGCGTGATCGGTTTGCTCAATTTGCCCGTCACCGCCGGCCAGCCACAAGTGCTCGAGGCCACCATGAGCATCGAGCGTGAAATCGAGACGGCCGGCAAGCGCGAAATGATTACGGACTTGGTGACGGCTGCGGCCAAGCAGAATCATGCCGCGCTGGGTCTGGCCGCCACGCTGCACGCTCTGCAGGAAGGCCGGGTCTGGCATCTCATCTACACCGAGGGCTTCGCCGCCGCCGGCAGGAGTTGCCCGAATTGCGCCAGCTTGTTCGCGGACCAGCATGAGTCCTGCGACTACTGCGGCGCCGGGCTGCAGCCGGTGGAGGATTTGGTCGAGCCCATGGCCGAGCGCGTACTGTCGGCTGGCGGCATGGTGGAGCGGGTGCGCAGCAGTGTTGATCAGCAACTGCAGGCCGCCGGCGGCATCGGTGCGTTCCTGCGGTTTTGAAGAAGAGCTCTCTCCCGGTGGGCGCCAGCGCCTGGCCGGTGTCGGTCCAGCAATGAAGAAACCACCCGGGCGGTAACCAATTATCGAGGCGTCTATGCATCTCAATGACAATTTCAAAGATGATTTGGTCGAGTTCATCCGCCGCACTTCGGTCGAGCTTCCGGATGATGTGATCATCTCTCTGACGCGGGCAACCCAGGCGGAACAGCCTGCCTCCGCGGCCGCAAGCGCACTGCAAACCATCCTGCAAAACGTGCAAATGTCCAAGCTCGGCACGACGCCGATTTGCCAGGACACCGGCACGCTGATCTTTTATGTGGACTATCCCGCCGCCATGTCGACCATTCCCCTGCGCAAGATGATCGAAGCCGCCGTGGTGGAAGCCACCGCCAAGTCCTTCCTGCGGCCCAATGCCGTGGACTCGCTCACCGGCAAGAACTCCGGCAACAACACCGGCCGCGAGTTTCCCGTCGTGCATTTCGAAGAATGGCAGGAGCCGCAACTGCGCGTGCGGCTGATGCTCAAAGGCGGCGGCTGCGAAAACGTGGGCGCGCAATACAGCCTGCCCAACACCAAGCTCGGCGCCGACCGTGATATCGCTGGCATCAAGAAAGTCATTCTCGACGCCGCCTTTCAGGCGCAAGGCAAGGGCTGCGCGCCCGGCATTTTGGGCGTGGGCATCGGCGGCGACCGCGAAACCAGCTACATGATTTCAAAGAAGCAGTTTTTCCGCCGGCTGGACGATCGCAACGCCAACCCGGTGCTGGCCGAAATTGAAGACGAAGTGCTGGCCAAGGCCAATCAACTCGGCATTGGGCCGATGGGATTTGGCGGCAAAACCACCCTGCTGGGCGTGAAGGCGGATTGGGCGCATCGCCTGCCCGCCAGTTTCTTCGTCAGCGTGTCCTACATGTGCTGGGCCGACCGCCGGCGCACCCTGATTGTTCGCGACGGCAAAGTGGAAATTCATTGAAAACGCCTGTGAGCCGAAAGGATGGAAATCATGATTCGACTTTCACTCCCGGCCACCGACGCGGAAATCGCCGCGCTCAAAGTCGGTGACCAAGTCTGGTTGAGCGGCACCATCATCACCGGCCGCGATGCCGCGCATCATTACATGATCGAAAACTTCATCAAGCGGGAACCGCCGGAAAGCGAGCGGCAGATGTATGAGATTCTCCGGTGCGCGTTGGCGGGCAATGTCATCTATCATTGCGGCCCGGTGGTGGCAAAGGAAAACGGCAAATACCGGTTTGTGGCCGCCGGCCCGACCACCAGCATTCGCGAAGAGCCTTATGAGCATCTGGTCATTGAGAAGTTCAACGTCAAGGGCGTGATCGGCAAGGGCGGCATGGGCGCCAAAACGCTGGAGGCCTGCCGCAAATTCAAGGCGGCCTATTTTCATGCCATTGGTGGCGCCGCGACGTATATTGCGCAATCCGTCAAGGAAGTGATCGACGTGTACAAGCTCGATCTCGGCGTGCCCGAAGCCATGTGGCTGATTCGCGTGGAAGACTTTCCCGCTGTGGTCACCATGGACAGCCACGGCGGCAGTCTGCATGCCGAGGTGGAAGCGCGCTCGAAGCAAAAGCTGGAAGAATTATTGTCAACCATCAAGTAAACTCGAGTGAGGACCAACATGAAAGGTTTTTCCCTGCTGCGGTGGGGGTGTTTGCTGTCGTTTGTGGTGTTGCAATCCGCCCTGCCGCAAACCGCCGCTGACGCCGATTTCTGGCAAAAGTATCACACCAACCGCGCCGCCCGCAAGAGCGAGCAGGCCGCAATGGCCAAGCGGCTGCTCGCCGCCCCGCCGGCGCCGAATGCGCAGGCCAGCCAGTGGGACGCGGTGTACTATGACCTGAATCTGGTGCTGGCGACGGCGCCCTACAATCTCGCGGGCACGGTGACCGGTGTATTTCGCAGCCAGGCCGCCAATCTCCAGGCGATCACGCTCGATTTCGACTCGCGCGAAGACCTGACGCCGTGGCAATCCCTGCAAGTCACCGGCAACGTCAGCAGTTGGTCGCATGCCAATTGGATGCTGACCGTGCAGCTTGACCGGCCCTACAATCCCGGAGAAACCTTTCAGATCACCGTGCACTACGCCGGTGTGCCGCGCGCCGGCGGCCTCAAAGGATTCGGCTTCGACAGGAATTCCTACGGCGATCTCGTGATCTCGACGTTGAGCGAGCCTTACCTGGCGCGCACCTGGTGGCCCTGCAAGGATGATCCGGACGACAAAGCGGACTCGGTGCGCATCGCCGTGACCGTGCCGGCAAACATGATCGCCGGTTCCAATGGCGTGCTGGTGGCGGAGATCGACAACGGCAACGCGACCAAAACCTTCGTGTGGAAGGAGAAGTATCCCATCACCACCTATCTGGTTTCACTCGCGGTCTCCAACTACGCCACCTTCAGCGCGCAGTTCGAGTATGCGCCCGGCCGCTTCATGCCGCTGATGTACTATGTTTATCCCGCGCAATTGGCCGCTGCGCAGACCGCTTTCGCGAAGCTGCCGGACATGCTGCGGGTCTATTCCAACCTCTTCGGCGATTATCCCTTCCTCGATGAAAAATACGGCCACGCCGTGTTCGAGTGGGGCGGTGCGATGGAGCATCAAACTCTGACCAGCATTGGCGGCGTCGGCACCAACTGGGAATACACCTACGCCCACGAGCTGGCGCATCAATGGTTCGGCGATCTCGTCACCTGCCAGAACTGGGGCGACATTTGGTTGAACGAAGGCTTCGCGACCTATTGCGAAGCCTTATGGGTCGAAGCGACAAAGGGCAAAAAAGCCTATTTGGATTATCAGGTGGCTGCGCTCACCTATTTGCAGAGCTGGGGCCGCGATCCCATCTACCGCTACGAAACGCAAAATCCCTGGTACATTTTTCACGGCACGGTCTACGACAAAGGCGGCTGGGTGCTGCACATGCTGCGCCGCGTGCTGGGCGATTCCGTGTTCATGAGCATTCTGCGCGGATATCCCAATGATCCGGCCTTCAAGTTCAAAACCGCGACCACGGCGCAATTCCGCGATTATTGTGAGCAGGTGAGCGGCCGCGAGCTGGATTGGTTCTTCCAGCAGTGGATCTACGAGCCGTACTATCCGGTCTATGAATGGGGCACGGCCACGATCTCCTCGGCAGGCGGCAGCTCGCTGTTCATGAAGATCGAGCAAACTCAGTCACGCGTGTCTGCGGATTACGATCATCTCTACAAGATGCCGCTCGAGGTGGAAATTGTCTTTCTCGACCGCACCACTGAGCGCTTCACGGTGTGGGATTCGTTGCAGGTGCAGACCTTCGAATTGCCGCTGCGCGCCACCCCCGCGGCGGTGCGGCTCGATCCGGAGAATTGGGTGTTGAAGGAGGCGCGCCGCGTGCAGCTCACTGACATTGCAGACCCGGGCGAGGTTGCGCCGGTGTTCCGGTTGTGGCAGAACTATCCCAATCCCTTCAACCCGGGCACCGTCATTCGCTACGACCTGCCGCAATCCGCCGCAGTGGAGCTGGCGATTTATGACGTGCAGGGAAAGAAGATCTATGCCTTCCCCACCGCCGTACAGGCAGCGGGCAGTCACGCCGTGACGTGGGACGGCAAAGATCAGGCCGGCAGCCAGGTGGCCAGCGGCGTTTACGTGTATCGCCTGAAAATGGGCGGACAGGTTCAGGTGAGAAAGATGGTTTTGGTGCATTGAGAGCTGTTGACTTGCACCGTGTCGCATCCCAACAACGAAAGGAAAGCCTATGAAACTCTTGCGCATCGCGCGTGTGCCGCCGGTGGTGGTATCGCCATCGGACACCGTGCAAACCGCCGTGGAAAAAATGTGTGAGGTTGGCGTCGGCGCCGTGGCGGTGGTGGATCAAGCCGGCCGGCCGGTGGGCATTTTCACCGAGCGCGATCTCATGCAGCGCGTCGTGCTCCCCGGCCGCGATCCGCATGCAACTCACGTGGAAAAAGTCATGACCCGCGACCCACTGGTGGCGCCGCAGGAAATGGAAGCCAGCGATGCCTTCGAGTTTATGACCGACAGGAATCTCCGTCACCTGCCAATCACCGATCATTTCGGCAAACTGCAGGGCATGCTCTCGGTGCGCCATCTCATGCGGCACATCGTCGAGCATCTCTCACATGAACTGGAGGGCATGAACGCCTATCTCGGAGCTGATGCGCCGGGAGGAGATTGATCT
>JBBIKM010000009.1:39010-59660 GCA_037445455.1 bacterium
GGTGGTAGGTTATAGGGGGTAGGTGATAGGTGATAGGTGATGGGTGATGGGTGATGGGTGATGGGTGATGGGTGATGGGTTGTAGGTGGTAGGAGGTAGGAAGTAATTGATTTCTGATTTATCATCAAATTCCCTACAACCTACGCCCTATCCCCTACTCCTTATTCCCTATTCCCTACGTCCTGTTCCCGGTTCGCTGCGGCTTCAGGATGATTTTTGAGTGTGACCCAATAGCAGAAAGGAGAATCGCCATGCCGATGCTGCAAACCTTGAAGGCGCATCTCGATGCGCGGCGCATTCCCTATGAAGTGATTCACCACCGTCGGGATTTCACCGCGCAGGAGACTGCCGCACACACGCACACGCCCGGCCGCCTGTTCGCCAAAACCGTGATCGTGGCGGTCGACCACAAGTACTGCATGTTTGTGTTGCCGGCCAATGATCAAATCGATTTGGAAAAGGTGCGCAAGGCGCTTAAGGCCAGCGAGGCCCGCATCGCCACGGAGAGCGAAGTGGCGCATGTCTGCGCGGATTGCGAGCCGGGCGCCATGCCGCCGTTCGGCAATTTCTATGGATTGCCGGTGTACGTCAGTCATCATCTCATTCAGGACCACATGATCACTTTCAACGCCGGCACGCACGAAGAGGTCATGCGCCTGCTCTATCAAGATTACGACAAGTTGGTGCAGCCCAGCGTGCTGGATTCTACCATCGCCCGATGATCCTGCCTGCCACGGGCGCCGGCAAGAGACCGGGCTGCAGCCAACCACCGCCCCGTTTTGCAAGCCCCGGGCAATGTTCTCTTTCAACAGAAAGGAGGTGGCTGACATGCCGACCTATGAATACCGCTGCCAAGACTGCGGCCATCAATTCATCGAGGTGTTGCGGCTGGAAGAACATGACAAGAAAAAGCCGGAATGCCCAAAGTGCAAAAGCAAGAAGGTCGAGCAGTTGCTCTCGAGCTTTTTCGCCAAAACTTCCAGCAAGACTTGAGGCAAGGGTGATACGATGAAGAATCACGTCAAAACGCTCGGTGGTCTCTACCTGTTGTTCGGTTTGTTCGGACTGGTGGTGGCGTGGATCAAATGGCAGGCGCTCGCCGGCCGGGTGCCGATGGTGGGGAAGATCAGCATTCTTTCCAGCAGCAGCGGCTTCACGGGAGTGGTTTCCTTCATGTTTGTCATCCTCGCGCTGCCCGCCCTGCTGGCCGGCTTCGCCTTGCTCAAGCCCCGCGCCTGGTCGCGAACCCTGGCTTTGGTAATCGGCTTTCTCAGCCTCGTGATCGTCCCGCTCGGCACGGCGCTGGGCATTTATGCCATTTGGGTTCTGACCAACGAAGAAGCCAAACAGGTGTTGGATTCCGATTACGTGAAGGAAGCGGAACTGCCGCGCGTCTTTCCGCCCTATCACTGAGCGGTGAGTGCGCGGCAGTTTCTGCGGCGCAAAGCCGGAACGTTGGCGTTGCGTGCGGTTGCCGAAGTCAGCGGCATCGCGCGCAGCGCCGGGCCGCGCTTGCGCGCCGGTCAATCGCTGCGAATCGTTCCGACGCAATTGGGTGGGGGTAAAGGAGACGCTCATGGCGAGCTTTGCCGAAATCCTCGCAATCCGCTGCCGCCACACGCGCACGATCGCGCGCTGCCTGACGTTGCTGTGGGCCGGCTGGTGGGTCTTTTTTGGATTGAGCTCGAGCTTCAACGCCGGCGTGGCACCCGCCAGAGTGCTGTTGCACATCGCCCTGCCCGGCTTGATCTTTCTGCTCACCGCTGCCATTGCCTGGCGCTGGGAAAATCTCGGCGCCAAGCTGCTGCTGTGGGAAGGCTTGCTGGTGTTCGCCTGCTATCCCATCATCACCTGGGAGGCGAACACGCTCGCAACCATTCTCTTTGTGATGTTGACCATGGGCCTGCCGCCGTTGCTCGCCAGCATTTTGTTGCGCAGCAATTGGCAGCGCATGCGCATTTTGAATCTGCTCGGCCGGACCTCATGAAGCCAATGCCGTTTTCTCTGACGACATTGCGCCGTGTCGGCCTCTCGTGGGCGGATGAGCGTGCGGCCTGTGGAATTGACCACGCGAGCGCAAGACTGGCGAGAAAGCGGCATTGTTCATGAAGCAGCGCAACAGCATGCGATTGATTCTCAAGTCTGCGAAACCTTCGACCTCTTTTCGCATACCTGCAAACCTAACCGAATGTGCGCAGCGGAGCAAGTCCGGACACCTGAGCGCACCCCTCCAAAATTCAACCACTTGCAGTATGCTGGTGCAGCCCCCAAGTGGGCTGGATTCAGGCATGTGGTTTGTCACGTTTAAACCTGCTGCGAGGAGAGACTTTCCTGGAAATATCGGCCAACCCTGCATCTTGGTCCGTAGTGGTTTTGGAAGCAAAACGATTTTGAATTGAACGAGGGTGAGGCCGTGCTGCGCGGCAAGATTGAAAAAGAAGATGACGGCCTGCATTTCTATCCCTGCACCATTACCCAGGGCGCTGCCAGGATCGAGTTGGCAGATGATGATGGCATTCCGAAATGGTCCGCCGCCGGCAGCGCGGGCCGCAGATGCGGAATGATCGCGCCGGGCCGGCACCACGGACCTCATGGTTGTCGCAGTGGCAGGTGTTGTCAATGAAGGAGGTGCATGTGACCGCGAGTGAACCGCAATCAGCAGAAATTACCGAGCCAAGTCACACCGGCCGGCAACCGCGGCTGGTGGGTTTTTTGTGCATGAGCGGCGCCCAGATTTTCAATGATCTTTCTCATCCCGCGCGGCGAAGACTGCCGCCTCATTTTACCGGCATTCCGGTGGAATGCCTGATGCAGGTGCATGCCCGCGAGATTTTCAAAGCATTGCTCTACGGCGCGGACGGCATCCTGCTGGCGGCCTGCACCAGCGAATTTTGCCGGCATACCCGCGCGGAAGTCCGCCAGCACGTCGCCAAACTCTGGCACGCTATGGAAAGCTACCGCATTGCTCCAAGCCGTCTGCGCCTGGAGTGGATTTCCGCCAGTGAGGAGGAGAAGTTTTTCCGTGTGCTCGCCGAGATGCAGGAAAGCTTGCGGCGATTGCCGCCGCTGCCGGCAGTAAAAGAGCTGGGCCGGAATCTCACCTATTGCGGATGAAATGATGTACCAGATTCTCCAGAAACAGACTTTGGCAGCCGGCATCCAGCGTTTTGAAGTGATGGCCCCGGAAATTGCGCGGCATCGCCAGGCCGGGCAATTCGTCATCCTGCGCGTGCACGAGGCCGGTGAGCGCATTCCCATCACCATCGCCGACGCCGATCCGGAGCGCGGCACGATCTCGCTAATCGTTCAGCAGGTGGGATGGACCACGCGCCTGCTGGGACAGAAACAAGCCGGAGACTTTCTGCCGGATGTCTGCGGGCCGCTCGGTGAGCCGACGCAGATCGAAAATTTCGGCCACTGTGTGTGTCTGGCCGGCGGCGTGGGCGTTGCAGAGATTTACCCGGTGGTGGCCGCGCTGCGGGCAGCCGGAAATCAAGTCACCGCCATCATCGGCGCGCGCACGCGGGACTTGCTCATCCTTGAACAAGAGATGCGGCAGGCGGCGGATCGTCTCATCGTTACCACCGATGATGGCAGCTACGGCGTGCACGGCCTGGTGACCCGGCCACTGTTCGAGATGCTGCACAATACCGATTTCGTGGACCGGGTGTTCTGCATTGGGCCGGTGCCGATGATGCGTGCGGTGGCGGAATTGACCAAGCCGTTTCGCATTCCGACCATCGTGAGTTTGAACCCCATCATGGTGGATGGCACCGGCATGTGCGGCGGCTGCCGCGTCACCATCGGCGGCAAGGTCAAGTTTGCCTGCGTGGACGGCCCGGATTTCGACGCGCATGCAGTGGATTTCGATGAGCTGGTGCGGCGGCAGCAGATGTATCGTGGCGAAGAAAAAGCGGTGATGGAGGAACACGAGCGAAGATCGCACTTTTGCGCCGCGCCCTCTTCGGCCGTCGTCTGATGGTAATTCGTGTCTGCCCGAAACCCCGAACTTGTGAGAGCATGTTTCTGCAAAGGCTTGGCCGTTGCATCAAAATCCCGCGAGTTTTCAAGACGCCCGACGTTGTAGAAATCTCGGCTCAGCCGAGGTTGGAACATCTTCGGACAGACACCAATTCATCACATGGCTTGGTGACAACTAATCAGAGTCGGCCCTGCTCGGGTGAGAGGTAATCGACCGTCAGGGGGCTTGCTGACCCAAAGCAATGCCAACAGAAGCAGACTATTCATGGCGAAAAAAATCATCCCCGAAAGAATCCCGGCCGCAGAGCAACCGCCCGAGCTGCGCATCACCAACTTCAACGAAGTCGCGCTGGGCTATGACGATGACCAGGCCGTGCTTGAAGCCAGCCGCTGCCTGCAGTGCAAGAAACCGGTCTGTATTGCAGGATGCCCGGTAGGCATCGACATTCCGGCTTTTGTGGACCGGGTGGCGCAAGGCGATTTCATTCGCGCGGCGGAAATCATTCGGACGAAAAACGCTTTGCCCGCGGTCTGCGGCCGCGTCTGCCCGCAGGAGAATCAATGTGAGTTGATGTGCGTGATGGGCAAGAAGTATCAGCCCATCGCCATTGGCCGCCTCGAGCGCTTCGTGGCCGATTACCTTCGCGAACAAAGCAATGGCGCGCCCACAATCAGGATTCCAGGCCGGCAGAGCAAGTCGGTCGCGGTTGTCGGCGGCGGCCCGGCGGGCCTCACCGTGGCCGGCGAGTTGATTCAACTCGGCTATCGCGTCACTGTGTTTGAAGCCTTGCACAAGCTCGGCGGGGTGTTGGTTTATGGCATTCCGGAGTTTCGTTTGCCCAAGGCAATCTTGCAGGCGGAAGTCGATCAGCTTGCGGCGCTGGGCGTGGAGTTTCGCACCAATCACGTTGTTGGCCGCACGGAATTGGTGGATGAATTGCTGGGGCGTTATGATGCCGTGTTCATCGGCACCGGCGCCGGTTTGCCTTATTTCATGAACGTGCCGGGCGAGAATCTCAATGGGGTTTATTCGGCGAATGAATTTCTCACGCGCCTGAATCTCATGCGCGCCTATCGCTTTCCGGAATGGGATACGCCCGTCAAAGTCGGCAGGGCGGTGGCCGTGATCGGCGGCGGCAATACGGCCATGGACGCGGTGCGCACCGCCAAGCGCATGGGCGCAGAACATGCGTATTTGGTTTATCGCCGCTCGCGCACCGAACTGCCGGCGCGCGCGGAAGAAGTGCATCACGCCGAAGAAGAAGGCATTGAGTTTCGCTTTCTCGAAGCGCCGGTGGCGGTGCAGGGCAACAGTAGAGGCTGGGTCACGCAAATCGAGCTTGTCAAAATGCAACTCGGCGAACCTGACGAGTCGGGACGCCGCCGGCCGGTGCCCATCGAGAATTCGAATTATGCTCTTGCAGTCGATACCGTAGTTGTTGCCATTGGCCAGGGACCGAACCCGCTCATTCCGCGCACGACGCCGGGATTGCAGACGGGCAGGCACGGCATCATCACCATTGACCCGGAAACCGGCGCGACCAGCAAGCCGGGCGTGTTTGCCGGCGGCGACGTTGCCACCGGCGGCGCCACCGTCATTCTGGCGATGGGCGCCGGCAAGAAAGCGGCAAAGGCAATTCATGAATTCTTGCGCTGATGAGGCGGCGAGATGAAACCTGCAACTTTGATTCGCCGGGCTGGCATGATTCTCCCTGGCATTTTCGTTCTCCTGCAATTCGTGCCTTATGGCCGCAACCATACGAATCCGCCCGTGCGGCAGGAACCGGCTTGGGACTCCCCCAACACGGCTGCCCTGGTGCGGCGCGCTTGTTTTGATTGTCACAGCAATGAAACTGCGTGGCCGTGGTACAGCAACGTCGCGCCAGTTTCATGGCTGGTGCAGCGCGATGTGGACGAAGGTCGCCGCAAGCTGAATTTCAGCGAGTGGGATCGCCCACAAAAGAACGCTGATGAAGCCGCTGAGCAAATTCAGAAGGGAGAGATGCCGCCGTGGTTTTACCTGCCGCTGCACCCACAGGCCCGGCTTTCGCAGGGAGAAAAGCAGGCGTTGATGGGCGGCTTGCAGGCGACGCTTGGCAGAGGCAAACAGCACAGGGAGCAGAGCGAAGAATCGGTGGGCGAGCACGAACACGAAGACTAAGCCCGGACAGCGGCGCAATGCAATTGCATGGCCGGCAATCAGCATTTTCACCACGAAAGGAAAAAAATAATGGATCTTCTGAGTGTGGTTCTGTTTCTCGCCGTTTATTTGCTCTTGCAGTTGGTGATTCTGCCCAAACTCGGCGTGCCGACCTGAATGTCGTCAGCATGCGGCGTGGATCGCCGCAAGGCGCCGGAAGAACCGCGAGAGCAGGAGGCGCAAGAAGGACAATCATAATGTGGAGTGACTGATGAGTTACTACTTTGTCAAGCAAACGCGCTATGGCTTCGAAGAGGCGATCGCGCGGGTGACCGAAGCGCTTCAGCAGGAGGGCTTTGGCATTCTCACGGAAATTGACGTGCAGGCGACTTTGAAGAAAAAACTCGACGTCGATTTCCGCCGGTACAAGATTCTCGGCGCCTGCAACCCGCCCTTTGCGCATCAAGCGCTGCAGGTGGAGGAGTACATCGGCACGATGTTGCCGTGCAATGTGATCGTGCAGGAGAAAGCCGGGGGCGTTGAAGTGGCAGCGGTCGATCCGGTGGCCTCGATGGCTGCCGTGCGCAACGAACAGCTCGGCCGCATTGCCGGCGAAGTGCGCCGCAAGCTCGAGAAAGTCATTCAAAACGTGTGAAGCCCGGCCGGGCCGCAGCGCGTCGCCGTGCCGCGGCCCGGCTGTCCAACCTGGAGGCAAACAATGAACAAGCAGATGTTGATTGACCGCTTGAATGAAGATTTGGCGGGCGAATTGGGCGCCATCATTCAGTATCTCACCTACGCCGCCAAGGCGAGCGGCCCGTTCCGGCCGCAACTGGCGCAGTTTTTTGCCGCGGAGATTGCGGATGAGCAACTGCACGCCCAGTTTCTCGCCAACAAGATCGTCGCGCTCGGCGGCGAACCGACCACCACGCCGCGGCCGGTGCCGGCGGCGAAGAGCAATCGCGAAATGCTGGAAGCAGTTTTGGCAGCCGAACGCCGCGCCACCGCGGATTACACCCAGCGTGCGCGCGACGCCGAAGAGTTCGGGGACAAGGGACTCGTGGTGCAGCTCGAGGATATGGTGCGGGATGAAAGCGGGCATTCCGAGGAAACCGAGCGCATCCTGCGCGACTGGCCGCTCTGAGATAAGATTACGGCAACCTCAAGATGGCAAATCTCCCGTCGCCCGGCGATGGCATCCCCACGCCGCTGTGGCGGCGGGTGATTTGCCCGCCCTCCGCTTCAACACCCTGCGCGGGCTTTTTTCTTTTGGGTGGGCGGAAGCGAGACTTTGGGCTTCGCAGACGCCGTGGAATCACGCGGTGCCGGCGTTATGCCGCTGCCGCCAAAATAACCAGCGGCGCCTTTGCGGAATTCGTATTTGAGAATCTCCGTATCAGCCACGGTTTCGCCCGGCGCGGTGGGATTCAGAATCGCCGCTGTCCAATAATTCAAACCTCCCAGCAGCACACGGCTGTCAATCCCCTGCTGTTTCAGCAACACCCACGCCTGGCCGGCATGCGTGCCGCCGTTCGAATAAAGCACCACCGTCTTTTCGCCCGACATCATCTCCAGCGCTTCCGCTTCGAACAGCCGGTTGAGGGGAATATGCACCGCGCCGGGGATGTGATACTGCGCGTATTCTTCCGCCGAGCGCATATCGACCACCAGCAGATCCGGTTTTTTGTCGATCAACCAGGCCGCGAGTTCTTCCGCGGTGAGATGATCCTGTTCATTGATGATCGCCTCGGCCAATTGCTGCGGCGAGACTGCAGTCGCGGTGCGCAATCCCGCAGGCGAGAGTGCCAGCAGGCCGCCGAGAATGATCAACAACGCCACGCCGAACCGCCGATCCAGGAGGGTTTGCCATTTCATATTGTTTGCTCCAGTTGCAAAGCGGCGGCGGACTGCTCGCGTTTTTCCCCGCCCGCAGCCGTCACAGCCGGTTGCGGTTGGAATTTCTTTTCGAGCCATTCCGCGCCGTAAAACATGCCCAGTGCCATCAACACCACCAAAAACGCCACGACGCCGGGGCGTACATTGAGCCAGTCACTCAGCGTCACTTCACCGAGGCTGCCGCTTTTGGCGAAGCCCTGCAAGGCCGGATAGGCCACGCCGTAAAGCAACATGCCAAACAGGGCGCCGGCGACATAGATCATGCCGTCGAGCCTGCCGGTGGCGCTGGCAACCAGCGAAGTGCCAGGGCAGTATCCGCCGATGACAAAGCCGACACCCATGAGCGCGCCGCCCAGAATCTGCGGCCACAAAAACGTCGGATTGAGCGACACCAGCGAAAGATCGAGCACTTCCATCCAGTTGAGATAGAGCAGGCCCAGCATCGCCACCACAATGGCAGTAAACATGACTTTGAGCACGGTCATATCGCGAAAATAGAATTGCATGGCCAGCTTGCGGCTGCTGCCAAAGCCGGCACGTTCCAGCGTGAAGCCGAAGAGAATCCCGAGCAGAAACGCAATCACGAAGCTGGTCTGCTCGCTGAAGAGTCCCTGCGGGTAAAGTGGGGTTGGCATAATTGCTCCTGATTCTTTGTCATGAGGCGTTGGTCGTTGGTCGTTAGTCGTTGGTCGGTGGTTTTTAGTCGGTGGTCATTAGTCGTTGGTCGTTGGCAAGTGCATCAACGACCAACGACCAACGACCAACGACGAACAACCAACAACCAACAACCAACAACCACCGACCACCGACCATCAACCAACAACCAACAACCAGCAACCACCGACCACCGACCAACAACCACCGACCAACAACCAACGACCATCAACCACCGACCACCAACCAACGACCAACGACCAACGACCAAACTATACCCACTGCCGGCGGACGAAATACGCAATGGCATAGGCCGCCGCGAACATCGTCATCATGAAGGCCCAACTGCCGAGCGCGAGGGTGGCGCCGCCGGTGAGGGCCTGGCCGCTGGTGCAGCCCTGCGCCAATCGTGCGCCGAAGCCCATCAAACCGCCGCCGAGAAAGGCAAAGACCAGCCGTCCGGCAGCGGAGATGCGCGGGCCGCGATCGGCGATGAAGCGAATCCGCTTCGCCAGCATGCCGGAGAGCAGGCCGCCCACGATCACGCCGATGATTTCAAACACCAGCCAATCCTGCAGCGGATTCTGATTGCCGCCGGCATATTGTGCCAGGTAGGGATTGTTGTCCACTGCGCCGGGATTGACCTGATCGACCGCGAAAGTGGTCACGCGCATGAGTGCGCCCGAGGCGCCCAACCCGCGGCCCATGATCACGAACGTCGCCAGCAAAACCAAGCCCAGCACAACGCCGGCGACATAGGGCGACCAGTATTTTGTTTCTTGTTCATGCATCTTCGTTTCTCCGACTTTCCTTGCATGTGATCCTGGCGGAACCTCGTTGATGATTTGATTCGTCAATAATGCAATCGCTGCAAAAACTCCGAACACCGAAATCACGGAGTAAACAGAGATTGCAGAACTGAAGGGACGAATGCCCACCCTGCTTGCTCTGTTTACTTTGTCAAGGCCAGACTCCACTGGCTCACCTGACCGGCCTCCACGACGATGAAGCGCAGCAGCAAGCCGCCGAGCAAAACGAGCAAAGCGGGAATGCGCGTTGCCAGGATTTTTCCGCGCAGTTCGAGCAGCTCGATCGCCGCCGGCAGCAGCAGGCCGAGGCCAACCACGAACACCCAGAATGCCGCGGTGTAAGGCCCGCCCAGGAAAAGCCTGGCGGCATCGATGTGTACTTGCGTGGAGGCGAGAAATCCCATGAACAAATGAATGATCAGAAACAGCTCGACGCTGATCGCGGTCACATCGAGGCGGGCGAGCGTGTGTTTTTCCTTTTCGTTGCGCGACAGCAGAAGATTCAGCGCCAATCCCGTTGACAGGCCGGAGACCAGGAACAAAGGCCCGAGAATCGCGGAGTTCCAAAACGGCCGGGCATTGAAGGCGCTGAGCAGAATACCGGTGTACATGCCGAGCAGCGCGGCATAGACGATCAGCAGCCAGGCCACGACCCGCGCCTGTTCTTTGACGAAGCGCACCAGCCCTGCCAGCCACGGCCAGGGCCAGCGCCATTGGGGAAAGACGCGCTCGAGATGCAGGGCCGCCCAAATCACACTCAACGGAAAAATCACCGCGAGCGTCCAGGAACCCCAGGACATCGGCGATTCCAGGCGGATGTTGGTGTAGAAACGAAAGACGTGGCGTTTGTATTCGAGATCGAGAAACAGGGCGAGCAAGCCCAGACCGAGCAGCACGGGTGCAAACAGCGGTGCCAGGCGCACGGTGGCGGGCATCTCATCCGCCTTGCCGCGCAAAAAGTAGAACGCGGAAAAGAACAGAATGCCGGCGACCAATCCGCCCAGGAACAGATAAACGGGAATCTCCCAGCCCCAGATCGTCAAATGGGGATCGATCAGGTGCATGTTTCTGCCGCTGGTGACGTCGAGTTCGTGCATGTGGTGCTCCAAATTTCAATCATGTTTACAGCAGCTCCTTTGGCAGCCCGAGGTGTGCAAAGGGTGGGTGCCTCAAGGCGCGACGGCAAACGTCAATTCAAATAAAAAACCTTCGGCTGCGTGCCCGCTTCCGGAAGCAGGGCATGATGCGGCCGCGAGGCCAGCAGCTTGCTCACTTCGCTGTTCGGGTCATCAAGATCGCCGAAGTGCATGCATTTCGTCGGGCACACCGCAACGCAGGCCGGATCGAGTCCCTGCTGCACGCGATGAATGCAGAACGTGCACTTGTCCACATAGCCTTCGGGATGGACGAAGCGCGCATCATACGGGCACGAGGCAATGCACGCCTTGCAGCCGGTGCATTCGTCGTGATTTACCAGCACGATGCCGCCATCTTCGATGTAACTCGCGCCCGTGGGGCAGCAACGCACGCAGGGCGCGTTCTCGCAGTGATTGCAGCGCTCGGAGCGAATCTCCATTTGCAAATTCGGAAACGCACCGCGCACGTCCTGCACGATCCAATCACGGCAGAAGCCGTCGGGAACGTTGTTTTCAGTTTTGCAAGCCACGACACAATCCGCGCAACCCACGCAGCGTTTGGTGTCGATGACCATCCCGTAGCGAGGCATAATCTATCTCCAGTTGTCAGTGACCAGTGTTCAGTGATCAGTGATCAGTGTTCGGTGACCAGTTATCAGTAATCAAGTAAGAAACTGAAAACTGGTTACTGATCACTGATTACTGTCAACTGCTGACCGATTCAAACGTCACAAAATTACCGCGCATCCCCGTGCCACCCATGAGGGGGTCGATTTTCACGCGCGTGATCAAGCCGGTATCATCCGCGCCGCGCAGGTAGGTGCGGCGCATGCGCTTGTCGGTGTGGCCGAAGCCGTGCACCAGGTAAACGCAATCGTGCCGGATGCGCTCGGTCACTTTGGCTTTGATCTTGTTGCTGCGCGCGCCGTCTTGATTCACCAACACGACGTACTCGCCGTTGCGAATGCCGTTCAACTTCGCCACGGTGGGATTGATCCACACTTCATTCTCAATCATCGTTTCCGTCAGGATCGGATTGTTGGTGGTGCGGCCGAAGGTGTGCGTCGGCGCGCGGCCGTAGAGCAGCCGGTAATAGCCCGCGGGCGGCTCTTCATGCGGCTCATATTTCGGCACGGCATCGAAGCCCATTTCCGCGAGCAGAGCCGAGGCCAACTCGATCTTGCCGCTGGGGGTGTCGAAGGTGTGCGGTGCACCCTCATCGAGATAAAGCGGATGGCGCTGATCCTCCAGCACCAGCACGCCCTTCTTTTTCATTTCCGCGAGACTGGTGCCGAGCGGCCGCAGGCGGGCCTCGAGATATTCTTCGAAATCCTGCCAGGGGAAATAAGCCTCGAGGCCGAGGTGGCGGGCCAGTTCCTTTGCCATCCACCAGGCCGGTTTGGAATTGAAGCGCGGCGCGAAGGCCGGTGCGCGCAGGGCAATGGCGGGCACGCGGCCGGGCAGGAGGCGCAGGTCATCATAGCGTTCGAGATAGGAGCATTCCGGCAGCACCACGTCGGCCCAGCCGGTGATCTCCGCCGGCATGAGATCGATGGCCACGAGCAAGTCGAGATTCTGAATGGCGGCGATGGTCTTTTGCGGCTCGGGCAGGGTGATCATGAGATTGGTGCCGTACACGATCCACCCTTTGAAATTGCAGTTGCGTGTGGCCGAGGGGATGGTGGCTTCGCAAACGCCGTTGGCCAGGGCGAGATTTGCCATGGGATATTTGTCGGGGAAGGCATCGCGCCAGGTGCGTCTCGGTTTGGGATAGGGCGGATGCGGATACGCCGGCACCTCGGCTTTGTTGGGAAAATAGAATCCGCCGCGGCGGCCCCAACTGCCGAGCAGGGCATTGAGAATGGCGCCGGCGCGCACGCGCTGCGTGTCATCGCCATACCAGGTCACGTGGCGGCCGGGATGCACGATGGTTGCGGGTCGATGGCGCGCCATCTCGCGTGCGGTTGCACGAATCACGCCCGGCTCGATCGTGGTGATGGGATGGGCCCATTCCGGCGTGTTGTGCTGCACCGCAGCTTTCAGCTCCTCAAATCCCACCGTGTATTTTTCCACATACTCCTGGTCGTAGAGCTTTTCTGCGATGATGACGTGAATCCACGCCAGCAGCAACGCGGTGTCCGTGGCAGGGCGGATGGGCAGCCAGTATTTCGATTTGCTGGCGGCCACGGAAAAGCGCGGGTCAACGGTAATCACCGTGGCACCGTTGGCAACGGCGTCGGCGAATTCCTGCACCTGGGTGTTGTGCATGTTCTCGCCGAGATGGCTGCCAATCAACACCAGGCACCTGGTATTCTGGATGTCGGTGCGCTCGGGCGAGCCGACTTCGTCGCCGAAAGTAAGCATGTAGGCTTCTTCGCGCGGGCCGCGGCATTGCGCATAGGAGGGCGCAGCCACGCTGTCCGAGCCATAGGCGCGCAGGAGATGCTTGAAATAGGCGCCGCCCGAACCATGCGTGAACAGCGCGACGCACTCCGGGCCGTGCTCCGCGGCGATCTTCTTCATTTTGTCCGCGATGTAGGCAAACGCCTCCTCCCAGGAAACCTCGCGGAACGTTTGCTTGCCGCGCACTTCGGTGCGCAGCAGCGGGGTGCGCAAGCGGTCTTCGTCCAGATAGGCGCCCAAACCGCCGGTGCCGCGCGGGCAGAGCCGGCCGTTGCAGTTCGGATCCGCCGGATTGCCGGTGATCTTCCAGGGCTGGCCGTTGACCGTGTGCACCCAGCCGGCGCATTGCCAGAAACAAATCTCGCAAACCGTGGGCGTCAAGCTCACTGGGCCGTCGGTGAAACCGGTGAGCGCCGGCGCCGCGGGTACTTCGTGCCGCTTCGCATCGACAAGGGCGTTGAGCACGCCGCCGCCGGCGGCGACTGCGCCCAAGCCCAGCCCGCCGATCTTGATGAAGTCACGTCGTGTAAGTTTGGTGGCCATGAGGAAAAATCCTGTCAAAGGCGGGAGGCTGGGAGCGTGGTGTCCATTTGCAGTGGGCCATGCTCTCTGCCTCCGGCCAATTCAGAACGAATATCCGATCTCAAATTCCCACTGGTTCATCTGCAACGCGATGGTCTGTTGCCCGGGCGCCTCCAATGGATTCGGCCCGGCCATGTTTTTGGAAAAGCCGTGCATGAGCGCGAAGCTGATTTCGCTGCCATTGGCCAGCGTCCTGGTAAGCCCGAGGGTGGCGTGCTGCTCGATCACGCCCGGCGCCAAAATGTTGAACAGCACTTCCGTGGCTGGAATCGGCTGCCGCGACTTGGAGTAGCCGGCGCGCAGCGTCCAGTTGGAGTGTGCCTGCCACTGCACGCCGCCTTTGACCACGGTCATATCCTGCCAGCCAAACCCCGCACCATTTTCCTCACCGAGCCGGCTCATCATCAAATTTGGCAGCAGACTGTTGCCGACCGATTTGCACCCGCTGTAATAGATGCGCTGCACGTCCACGGCAATCGCCAGGGTGGCGGCGGGCTTGAAAGCCATGCCGGCGTTCCAATTCGACGGAATATCAAAGCAACCCTGTTCGGCAAACAAGCCGGCATAGTCGTCGAATTTGCTCATCTTCGTCTTGAATTGATAAGAGGCGCCGACGGAAAAGTTATGCCGCCACTCGCCTTGATAGCCGACGCGGCCGCCATAGCCAAGACTGCTGCTGTAACCGTTATCGGAAAGCTTGCCGGCAGCGCTGGAAAAATTGCTGAAGGCCATCAGGCCCCGGCCCTGGAAGCGCTGATAGGCCAGGATGGCGGTGACGCCGAAAGCATGCACGCCGAATTTCCTGGCGAAGGTGGGTGCGAAGAATAATTGTGAGAGATCGACGCCAGTCGGTGAAAAACCGAACGTGCGCGCGGTATAGTTGGTGTTCATGCCGCCATTGCCATAGGCCGCCAGCCCGAAGGCCTGATCGGGACCAAGCATCCAATTCGCGCTCAGAGAGGGAATCGCGAACCACTTCGATTCGCTGGTGAATGTGCCCGGCAGCAAGCCAAAGGTGCCGGGATAACCTGAGGGGCTGCCGGTGACGGTGTACTGGCGGTTGGGATTGAACATGGCGAGGCTGACTTCCAGACGGTTACCGCTGAACACCAAATGCGCAGGATTGGTGGCCGGACTGATGGTGCCCAGCGGCAGGGCCACTCCGGCGCCGGCGAGCCCCTTGTATTTGATGCCGTAGCCGTGCGCGAAGTAGCCATTGGTTGCCAGGGCAGCGTTGCTGCCGGTCAGCAACAGAGCAAGTCCAACCCATCTCATCATTCGACACATAAAGCTCGCCTCCATCAGATAAATCCATCCAACGTTGCATGATTTATTCACGCTGGCACGGCCGCTGGCGGCGGCACACCATGCCAGTTCTTACTGTCTGGACAGCGTCGCATACTGGCGCAGGAGCTCCTTGAGGTTGTCACAATGCCGTGCACTGGTATATGCGTTGCATTCATGACAGGCGTGTGTCTGGCAGGCGCCCGACAACTGGGACTTGATCATCCAACACGGCTTCATGGCGTTCAAATACGCCGGGCAATTGTTTCTTTCCGCTTCGCTACACGGCTTCAATTGCCAGCACGGCAGCAGCGCCAGCATGCGGCGAATGCCTTCGAGGTTGAGTCCTCGCTCTGTGATCAACCGGCGAATGCACGCAATCCAGTGGACTTCGTTATCGCTGAACAGGCGCTGCCCACTCGCGGTTCGGCGCACCAGCAGCAAACCCTCGCGTTCATACATGCGAATGGTTTCCACTGCGATGCCAAGTTGTGCGGCAACCTGCCTGATCTTTAATTCGGGTCTTGGATTTGTCTTCGCCATGGACCTTTCTCACGTCCGGCCGGATAGTGACCGGCCCTTTATTTCAAAATCCTGTATTGCTGGATGCTGGATTTTGCAAGCTTTGGGCCAGGCCGAAATGAACCTGGCGCCGCCTGTTTAATCAGGTATTAACGCGTGGGAGCAGGGAGGTCTCTGAGGTTGAATTCTCAATTCCGCGAAGAACCAGGTCGCGATTTTCTCATTCTTGCATTGCTGGGCTTGCGAAAAAAACGCGGGTGAATTTGCAATTGTGGGAAAACGCCGGAGGGCAGCCGGGCGCTGGCCAGTTCAAAACTCTGTTTTTCTAATATTTGTTTTTGCATTTTTCCATCACAGTAGCGGCATACTTATTGATGGTTGGCATTTCCGGGGTGGCTCGCACCCTGGGTTTTGTTTTTCCGGTTGAATTTCAACACATGGAATGCCTTTGAAGCTTGCCCGCCACATCCAACCGCGCTATGTGATCGCCATTACCGTGGTGGTGGCTTTCCTGATGGTGTCTTCCGCGCTGGTGGAATTGCAGCAAAGCCAGCGCGAACTGGCGCACTTGATGACGGAGGAAGCCAGCTCACTTATCGAAGCCATCGCGCAAAGCAGCCGCAATACCATTCTCTCGAATCAAGAGATTGAACTATTGCTGGCGGAGCGGCTGTTGAACAACGCGCATCTTCTGGCCCGGCTGGACAGCGCGGCGGTTCTAACTTCGCAGCAACTTGCCGAAATCGCGGCGGCCAACGATATTTTTCGCATCAATATTTTCGATCGCAAGGGCAGGAAGGTGTTGAGCAGTCACTACGAGAATGACGAGCACGCCGGCCTGCCGGCGCGGCATGAACCGCAAGATTTTCTGCAGCCGGTGTTGACCGGCGAGGTGACGCAGCTCGTCATCGGTCTGAAAGCTGCGCGCATCGAAGCGGGCCAGCGCTATGCCGTGGCCGTGCAACGCCGGCGCAGCGGCGGTGGCGCCCTGGTGTTGAATCTGGATGCCGCCTATTTCCTGGAATTCCGCAAACGCATCGGCATCGGCAAACTGCTGCAGGATCTCGGCGACAACAGCGGGGTGGAGTTCATCGCGCTGCAGGATGAAGAAGGCATTATCGCCGCCAGCCGCAACGTCGCGGAGCTCAGCCAAATTGCCGGCGATGATTTCCTGCGGCAGGCGCAGCGCAGCGATTCGGTGCACACCCGCATTGCCGCCTTCAACGGCAGAAAGGTGTTCGAAGTGGCCAAGCCGCTGGTGGTGCAGGGCGAGCAGCAGGGCTTGTTTCGGTTGGGATTGTCGATGGATGAAATGCTGGCGCTGGAGGCCCGCATGATGCGCCGCCTGCTGATCCTCTCCCTGGTCTTGATCGCGATCGGCGCCGTGCTGCTCACCGTCATCCTGATCAACCAAAATTTGCAAACCGTATCGCAGGAATATCAGCGCATCAAGACCTACACCGGCGAGATTCTGCAAAACCTGGCGGAGGCCGTGGTCACGCGCGACCGCCAGCAGGTGATCACGCTTTTCAACAAGAGCGCAGCGCAGATGCTCGAAGTGCCGGCCGGGCAGGCCGTGGGAAAGTCGTGCGCGGAAGTCTTTGGCGGGCGGCATGCGGTGCTGGCTGAGAGCCTGCGGCAGCCCCGGCCGGTGCGCGATCTTGAAATGCGCTATGTCAGTGCGACCGGCGGCACGCGCATCCTGTCGATCAGCACCTCGCTGACCCATGACGAGCGCGGCGAGGTGGACTCCGCCACCGCCGTGATCAAAGATCTCACCGAGCAGCGCCGGCTGGAGGAGCAGATGCACCGCCGGGAGAGGCTGCTGGCCATGGGCGAGTTGGCCTCGGGCGTGGCGCATGAGATTCGCAATCCGCTCAATGCCATTTCCATGATTGCACAACGCTTCGAAAAGGAATTCGTACCGCAGGCCGAGGTGGCGGAGTACCACACGCTCACCGCGGTGCTGAAATCAGAGGTGCAGCGCGTGACGCACATCATCCAGCAGTTTTTGCGCTTCGCACGGCCGCCGCGCTTGAATCTGAGCCGGATTGCCCTGCCCGCTCTGCTGCAGCAGATTGCCGCGCTGTTTGCCGGCCAGGCGCGCGCCAAGGGCGTTCGATTCGAAACGTCGCATGAAGCGGATTGCGATCTGCAGCTCGATCGTGAACAGATGACGCAGGCGATCCTCAATTTGCTGCAAAACGCGCTGGAGGCAACACCGCCCGGCGGCCTGATCTCGTTGTCGTGTGCGCGCAGCGGCTCCAACGCGATGATCCGGGTGGCAGACAGCGGCAGCGGCATTCCGGCGGACCGGCTCGATAAGATTTTCAATTTGTATTACACCACCAAGCCGCACGGTACCGGCATGGGGCTGGCGATCACGCAACAGATCGTGCAGCAACATCAGGGCACGATTCAAGTGCACAGCCGGGTGGGCAGCGGCACGGAATTCCTCATAACCATACCCGCGGAGCGCAACGGGCAGTAGCCGGCAGCCGCACGGCGCCGGCTTCGTGTGGAGAGAAAACGCCACCAGGCGCATGACGAACGATTCAACTCGGGATGCACTCATGAAAGCGAAGGCAGCACACCAGAGGACCAGGGCGATTCACGCCGGCGGTTTGCACCACGCAGTGTTTGGGGAAGTTTCCGTGCCGATCTTCCAATGCTCGACCTTTGCCTTTCCCAGCGCCGAAGAAGGCGCGGCACGCTTCGCCGGCGAGCATGCCGGCTATATCTACACGCGCATGGGCAATCCCACCGTTCAGGCCCTGGAAGAATGCATCGCGGCGCTGGAGAATGGCCATGCCGGCATGGCCACCGCTTCCGGCATGGCGGCCATCACCACGGTTTACCTGGCGCTGCTCGGCCAGGGCGCGCATGTCGTCGGCACGGATTCCGTCTATGGTCCGACCCGCATGGTTTTGGAAAAAGAATTCGCGCGCTTTGGCGTGACCGCAACGTTTGTGGACACCTCGAATTTGGCGAATCTGCAAGGCGCCCTGCGCGCCAACACGCGTCTGGTGTTTGTCGAGACGCCGGCAAATCCGACCATGACGCTGACCGATATTCGTGAAGCAGCGAAGATTGCCCATCAGCATGATGCCATTCTGGTGGTTGACAATACGTTTGCCAGTCCCTATTTGCAGCGTCCTTTGGATTTGGGCGCCGACGTGGTGGTCCACAGCATGACGAAGTCCATCAACGGCCACAGCGATGTGGTCGCCGGAATGATCATCACGAAAAATGAAAAGCTCCATCAACGCATCAAGCCGGTGCTCAACTTGTTCGGCGGCACGATGGATCCGCATCAAGCCTGGCTGGTGCTGCGCGGCGTGCGCACCATGCCCCTGCGCGTGGAGCGCAGCCAGGAAAACGCCCGCAAGCTGGCGGAATTCCTGCGGCAGCATCCCAAGGTCACGTGGGTGCGCTATCCCGGTTTGCCGGATCATCCGCAACATGCGATCGCGAAGAAACAAATGGACGGGTTTGGCAGCATGATCTGCTTCGGCGTGAAAAACGGGCTGGCAGGCGGAAAGATGGTGATGAACAGCGTGCGCTTGTTTACTCTCGCCGTTTCGCTCGGCGGGGTGGAGTCGCTGATCGAACATCCGGCTTCCATGACGCATGCCAGTGTGCCGCGGCAGGAGCGCGAACAGGCCGGGATCGGAGATGAACTGGTGCGCCTGGCTGTGGGATGTGAAGATTTCGATGACCTGCGTGAGGATCTGGATCAGGCTTTGAACAAGATCCCTGCCTGATTGCCGGACAGACGTCTTGCCGGGAGCAGATCGAAATGGCGCGTTGCCGCGGGCAGGCGTGGCCAGGGCGAGGGCAAACGGGAACCAGTCTGCCGCCCAGGGCGTTTGCGGCCGACAGGGGGCGGCCGGAATGCGTTGTTCCGGCACGGCCCCCAACCTACCGGCGCGTGCAGCAATCAATCATCCATGAAAGGAGAGAAGAATGAACATCGGGATTCCAAAAGAAACCTCCATCGAGGAGCGCCGCGTGGGCCTGACGCCCGTTGGCGTGTTTGCTTTGGTGAATGAGGGTCACGTGGTTTACGTCGAGAAAGACGCGGGCAAGACTTGCGGCTTCACCGATCACGAATTCCAGCAAGTCGGCGCGCAAATCGTTTTTTCGGGGGAAGAGGTTTTCCGGCGTGCGCAGTTGATCGTCAAGGTGCAGCCTCCCACCGACGAAGAATGCCAGTACCTCGAGCCCGGCAAGATTGTTTTTTCCCTGCTCGGCATCGGCATCACGCGCGCCTCCGTGCTCAACGCATTGTTGCAGAAAAAAGTGACCGCCATCGGCTACGAGTTCATTGAGCAGGCCGATGGCAATCTGCCGGTGCTCACCGCCATGAGTGAAATTGCCGGCAATTTGCTGCCGCAAATCGCGGGTCGCCTGCTGGAAAGTGAGTATGGCGGCCGCGGCATTACGCTCGCCGGCGTCTCGGGCGTGACCCCGGCGAACGTCGTCATCCTGGGCGCCGGCGTGGTCGGTTTCAACGCGGCGCGCGCCATTTCCGCGCTCGGCGCACAAGTCTTGGTGATGGATAAGAACCTCGACAAGTTGCGCCAGGTCGATTACCTGCTCAACAAGCGCGTGTCAACCACCGTGATCACGCCCCTGCTGGTGGAGCGCTGGTCGCGCCTTGCCGATGTCCTGATCGGCGCCGTGCTGATTCCCGGGCAGCGGCCGCCCAGCTTGGTCACCGAGCAGATGGTGAAGAACATGAAGCCGGGCTCGATCATCATCGATGTCTCGATCGATCAGGGCGGTTGCGTGGCGACCAGCCGGCCCACCACTCTTTCTTCGCCGACTTTTGTGCAGCACGGCGTCATTCATTACTGCGTGCCCAATATTCCGGCTTCCGTCGCGCGCACGGCTTCCCATGCCCTGAACAATTCCGTGCTGCCCTGGGTGCAGGAGGTTGCCAATGACGGCCTGGAAGTCACGCTGCGCAGCCTGTTGCCGCTGCGCCGCGGCGTCTATCTTTACAACGGCCGCAGCACACAACTGGGGGTATCGGAAAAGACGAAAAGCGAGTATGCCGACATCGATTCGTTGCTGACCTCTGCGAGCTGACCACTGCTTCAATTGAAAGGAGAACGTTTTACAATGAAATGGATGGAAGACTATCGCAGCAAGCTTGCCACTGCCGAGCAGGCTGTTGCAGTCATAAAAAGTGGCGACAAGATCTTCACCTCGGGCAACGCCGCGGCGCCGTATCTTCT
>JBBIKM010000009.1:59678-68467 GCA_037445455.1 bacterium
CCGGCGCAAGGATGAGCTGCAAAATGTGGACGTATTCACGCTGCTGATGCTGGGAGAAGACCCCCTGAGCCGGCCGGAGATGATCGGGCATTTCCGGCGCAAATCCCTGTTTGTCGGGCCCGCGGACCGCGAGGCCGTTAACGAAGGCCGGGCTGACTACTATCCCATCTTCCTTTATGAAATTCCCGATCTCTTCCGCAAACAAGTGCAGTTGGACGTCGCCATCATCCACACCTCTCTGCCGGATGAGCACGGTTTCGTCTCGCTGGGTGTGGAGGCCATCGCCACCAAAGCCGCGGCGGAGTCGGCCAAATTGGTGATCGCGCAGGTGAATGAGAACATGCCGCGCGTGCTGGGCGACTGCTTCCTGCACGTTTCCCGTCTCAGCAAAATCGTCGAAGTCTCCGAGCCGCTGCCCACGCTCAAGCCCAAACCCTTCACCGAAGTCGAAATGCAGATTGCGCACCACATCACCACCCTGATCGATGATCGTGCCACGCTGCAGCTCGGCATCGGCGGCATTCCGGACGCCGTGCTGTCGCTGTTAAAAGGCAAGAAGGATCTCGGCATTCACACCGAAATGGTGTCCGATGGCGTCATGCAAGCCATTGAAGACGGCATCGTGACCAATGCCTACAAAAGCCTGCATCCCGGCAAAGTCATCGCCACCTTTTTGTTGGGGAGCGAGCGGCTGTATGCCTATAGCCACAATAATCCCCTGTTTGAGTTGCATCAAGTGGATTACACCAACGATCCGTTCATCGTGGCGCGCAATGACAACATGATTTCGATCAACTCCGCACTGGAAGTGGATCTGACCGGCCAGGTGTGCTCGGACAGCATCGGCTACACCATCTATTCCGGTTTTGGCGGCCAGGTCGATTTCACCCGCGGTGCCGCGCGCGCCAAAGGCGGCAAGCCCATCATCGCCCTGTCGTCGACCGCCAAGAACGGCCAGATCTCCCGCATCGTGCCGCATCTCAAGGAGGGCGCCGGCGTGGTGACCAGCCGCGGCGACGTGCACTATGTTGTCACCGAGCACGGCATTGCCTACCTGCACGGCAGAAGCATCCGCGAGCGCGTGCGCGCGATGATCGACATTGCGCACCCGAAGTTTCGCGAGGAGCTGGAGAGCTTTGCCAGGCTGCGCAAGTACATTTGAGCCGTGCCGCGGTAAACGGATCAGAAGCCGGAACATAACTTCGCGATCGCGCCGGTCTTGCGAGCGGAAGACGCTGCGGTGATTTTTTTCAGACAAGCTGAATTCCAAAGCCCTCTGGGCAGCAATCCGGCCGGGTCGTACACTGTTGTCTCGCATGAGGTATCCACCACCAGGGTCATCCGGTCAGGATTTTGGGAAGATTTGGGCACCCTGCCCTGTCATTCACCTCAAAAGCTCACCGCGATGAGACGAAGAACGCGGAGCAGGACACCCTTGCTCTCAAGACTCCGCGCTCTCCGTGGCTCCGCCATGCAAGCGGTTGCTGGCTGTTCAAGAATGTGTCAGAATTCGTTTCTCACTTTGCGCGCCTTATGGCCTGCTCGAGCGTGAGGCAAAGGCAATGATCACGCCGGCAGCCGGCGAAGCCTCCGCGCGCGCTGTGCTGTGGTTGCCGGCTCTTATTTCAGGGGAGCCTGTGGAGACCTTGTTGTGGATCATCGGCAGCGGCCTGTTGATGAGCGCCATTGCGCTGGTGGGAAGCCTTACCCTGCTTCTCAAGGAGACCACGCTGCAGCGCTTGCTCCTGCCGCTGGTTGCTTTCTCCGCCGGTTCGCTGCTGGGCGGCGCCTTTTTTCACATGCTGCCCGCCGGCCTGGCCGCCCATAGCAACAGCACGACGGTTTTTGCCTGGCTGCTTGCCGGCTTTTCTGTGTTCTTTGCGCTTGAGCAATTCCTGCATTGGCACCATTGCCACAAAGAATCCGTCGGCTGCAAGAAGCCGCTCACCTATCTGATTTTGATCGGCGATGGCCTGCACAATTTTCTCGGCGGGCTGGCGGTGGCGGGCGTGTTCCTGATCGACATTCGGCTGGGAATCGTCACCTGGCTGGCTGCTGCCGCGCACGAGGTGCCGCAAGAGTTGGGGGATTTCGGTGTGTTGCTGCACGGCGGCTGGGAAAAGAAACAAGCGCTGTTTTACAATTTGCTTTCGGGACTGGCTTTTCCCGTGGGCGGACTGCTCGCCTACGCCCTCTCTTTCCGCTTCGAGGTATCATTTCTCGTGCCCTTTGCCGCCGGTAATTTTGTCTATATCGGCGCCTCGGATTTGATTCCCGAAATCAAAAAGCAGGACGGCTTCCTGACCAACGTCACGCATTTCTTCGCCTTCGTGCTGGGCCTCCTGCTGCTGCTGGCGGTAAAATTCTTCGGTGAACCGTGACAAGAACAGGGTACCGCCCGGCCGCGCAGGTGGCCGGCATGAACGCTATCACTTTTTCTGCACACGGAGTCTGATGAACCACGATACCATTCTCGTTGTCGATGATGAAGCCGGGCAGCGCCAGGTGCTGGCCGGCTATCTGCGCAAGAAGCGACACGTGGTGTTTGAAGCCGGCTCGGCTGCCGAGGCGCTGGCGCGGCTGCAGCGCGAGACCATCGATATCGTGCTCACCGATCTCAAGATGCCGGATAAATCCGGGCTGGAGCTGCTGCAGGACGTGCGCGCACAGCATCCTGAAACCATGGTGGTGATGATGACCGCGTTCGGCACCATCGAGGGCGCGGTCGCTGCCATGCGCGAGGGCGCCTACGACTATCTCACCAAACCGGTCGACCTCGATGAGCTTGACCTGCTGCTGCAACGCCTGCGCGAGCGGCGGCAACTGATTTCGGAAAACCGCCTGCTCAAGCAGCAGTTGGCGGAAAAGTTCCAATTCACCGGCATCGTTTCGCAATCCGCAGCCATGGCGGAAGTGCTGAATCTTGCCGGCCGGGTGGCTGACAGCAAGGCCACGGTGCTGCTGCGCGGCGAGAGCGGCACAGGCAAGGAGCTGATCGCCCGCGCCATTCATTTCAGCAGCGGACGCAAAGACCGGCCCTTCATCGCGGTGAATTGCGCGGCGCTGAATGAGAATTTACTGGAAAGTGAATTGTTCGGCCACGAGCGCGGCGCGTTCACCGGCGCGGACAAGCAGCGGCGCGGCCGCTTCGAGCTGGCCGACCGCGGCACGCTGTTTCTGGACGAGATCGGCGATGTGCCCCCGGCAACGCAAGTCAAGTTGCTGCGCGTGCTGCAGGAGGAGCAGTTCGAACGCGTGGGCGGCTCCGAGACACTGCAGGTCGATGTGCGGGTGATCGCCGCGACCAACCGGGATTTGCACGAGCGCATCAAGCAGGGCCTGTTTCGCGAGGATTTGTTCTACCGGCTGAATGTGGTGACCATCGACATTCCGCCGTTGCGGCAACGGCGCGACGACATCGCGCCGGCGATCGAGCATTTTCTCGCGAAAGCTGCAGCCGAGAACAAGAAACCAAAAATGTCCATCTCCAAGGAGGCGATGGACATTCTGCTGCGTTATGATTATCCCGGCAACATGCGCGAGCTGCAAAACCTGATTGCGCGCGCCGTGGTGCTGGCACGCGGGGAGATGATCACGACGGCGGAGCTGCCGCTCACGTTGCGCCAACTGCGCAGCGAACAAACAACCGCCGCGCTCCGGCCTGCAGCAACGCTGCCGGAACGGGTGGAAGCGCTGGAAAAGGAAGCGATCCTGGACGCGCTGCAACAAACCCAGGGCAATCAATCGCAGGCTGCGAAAATGCTCGGCCTTTCCGAGCGCAACCTGCGCTATCGTCTGCAGAAGTGGGGGATGAAGTAGGCGTGCCGCACGAAGCAGGGGAAAAAACCGAGCACCGCGCGCTGCCCGCTTATCGCCTTCTTTGCCTTCAAGCTGCGGCACACGACGGCGATTGCCGTCTGCCAGGCCCGCTCAGCCGCTGTGAAGCGCGGCACTCTCGCCGGCATGTTTCCCAGCCGAATCCCGCCAACGCCTAGAATGCCGTAACGAACCCCACCGTCAGGCGATGGCGTTCATACTCGATATCGTAGGTGTATTCCGTCATCAATTTGAGATTGCGCGCGATCAAGTAGGAGAAATTTCCGGTCGCGGTGTGGTACTTGAGTTCATTCAGATCGGAAGCGACCCGGTTGTAGAGCAGGAAGACATACCAGTCGCTGCGATCGCGCTTGGGCGCGTACATCAATTGCGCAAAGCCTCCTTGCGTTTTCAGACGTTGGGCGCCGGTGCTGAGGAAAAAAGGATTCTTGTCGCTGCGATACAGGTACTGCCCGGCCAGTTCGAATTTCCCCGCCTCCAGCCGGAGATCTGCGCCGGCCATGTAAAAGTCATTGCGGTTGCCGAATTCCCTCTCCTTGCCGAGATAACCGAAGCCGCCCAGGTGAATTGATGAATCCACCGGTTGTGCCAGCCGCAGAAAAAAATTCTTGTAAGGATCGCTGTCAAACGTCGGTTCGGCTTCGCCAATGCCATTGCCGTTGAGCACCGAGAGCACGACGTCAGTATCAGTCGGCAGGGCGTAGCCCAGTGTCACGCCGCGATCATAAGTCATGTCGGCTTTGCTGAAACCCGGCCTGGCTTTGAAGATGACGTAGTCTTCAAAGGTTGGGCGCGCTTCGCGTTTGAACAAGGGATCCGACACTTGATATTGCCCGACGGTGAGGTCCACGCCTGTTTTGGCGACATTGGTGAAATAAAGCAGCGCATCTTCGATCCCGGCGACTTTGCCGCGTTCGTTGAAGAGAAAATAGAGATAATACGAAACGTCTTTCGTTATCAAGCCGCCGGACAGGATCTTCAAGATGACCGGCGTGGCGAAATCCTGCTCGGGCGTGCGTTCGGTTTCATAAGTGGCCGAAGCATCCAAACGCAAGGCCAGCGGCAGCTCGCGCATGAGCAACAGCTTGTCGTCGCCGGTCTCGCGGGTGAAGCGCGGCGGCTCCTTGTCCGGCAGGCGAAAGCCGTTGGCGGCGAATTCTTCACCATAAGGCTTGAGCTTGGGCACCGGCGAATGGCAAACATTGCAGGACATGTCGTACTTGCGCGCGAAGGCAGGAATCGTGGCATCACTCCGCTCGTTGAAAATGGCAAGCACAAGACAACCAAGCAGCAGGGCGATTGTTGGCGTTCTCATGATATTTCCTCGTCGTATATCTGCGCAGTCATTGGAAAACAGCAAGGGGCAAAACCGCAGGCGGCGCCCGTGAAGAAAGCCTGTGCCGATGCGGGCGCCGCGCCGGGTGCTTTACAAGATGCAAATGAATGACATTTCGTGCGGCGAACAACAATCATGGCACGGCGCCTTAGGGCAGGACCGTGACGGCCGTTTCATGATCATTGACCGCGATGATTTCCGCTTCTTCCATTGGCACGTTGAGAAACTCCGCCACGGGTTTCACCAGTTTTTGATAATTCAGCACGGCCCGGATCACCATCCTTCCCGGCGCGGCATTGGCAGGCACCGTCCAGGTGAAGGTTTCCAGCTTGGTTTCGCGCGGCCCGAGGCGATAATCTGTTCCCAGCGAGGCGGTGTTCCATTGCTGAATCGTCATGCGGCCTTGTGGATCGAAATAAGGCATCCGGAAAATACGATCACCCACCGGCACGCCGTCACGCTGAATGCCGGCGAAATTCGGATCATTGAGCGCGATGCCCATGTCTTGATACGCCAGCGTGTTGGCGGCAATGGTGTATTCCTCGCCGGCGAAGCCCTTCTGGTCCACCGGCAAATGATAGACATTGCCCCTGGCATCCGTCGCTTCCACGTGCAGCCACACGATGCGATCTTCCACGGAGCCGGAGGGAAATTTGTGGCCGGTTTTCTGATTGAACAACGCCACGGTGATTTTCATGCGTTCGCCCGGCTCCACTTCGCGGACATCGGGATGCACGCGCAGCTCGATGGTGCCGCGCACTTTGCCGGGATCATGCGCGCCATGAAAGAGATGTTGCGCCACCTCCGGCAGCGCCGGGCCCATGGCCGCGTTGTGGCCGGGCGCGTAGGTCATGTGGCAATCCTGGCAGCGCACGCCCTGTTTGGCATAAGGCCCCTCTTGCCATTCCAGGTGCGTGGACTTTACCCAAACGTCATACGGGGATTTCTCATTGTGGCAGGTGCCGCAGAATTCCGCGGTTTTGAGAAACTCTGAAACGCGCGTCTCGTGGGCCGGCGAGACAGCGCCCGGCCGCGGCCCATATTTCACGCGTCCGGGTTCGGAGATGAAGTTGAAGTTGTACGGCGTGTCGCCCTCGAAGCCGGTCATGGTGTGGCACACGTCGCAGGATACCGATTCATTGGCCCGGCTGTTCCTCTCGGGCCTGGGCGGTGGCACATCACCGGCATGAAAGGCGATGGGACTGTGGCAGCCGTTGCAGCCGGCTTTGACACCCGCGACTTTCTGATCCTTCTCGGCATGCGGCACGGCGAGTTTGAAATATTCGATCTCATCCCAGTGGTGCGTGTACGCCTGCGACATCATCGCTTGCGTCCACTGCTGGTAGAAATCGACGTGGCACGAGCTGCCGCAGACTGGCGGCTTTTCGTAGTCCGAATATTTCCTCGTGCCCAATGCTGCGTCACCGGCCTTCTTCTCCTGCGCGATCGCAGCAGACAAGATCACAGCCGGTGCAACGGCCAGAACGGTCAACCTCCTCAAGTCAATCATAGAGCAGCCCTCAGGGAAAGTGATTAGAGCCTGTTGGCAAACATGCGCCAAATCCAACGCGCAGACTGAATAGAGTTATCTCAAAGCGTGTGCCAAGTGCGGAGCGGAATGCCTGCGACCATGGCTGCGCCACAACCAGTGTAAGCCTCTGAAATTTCAAAACGGCCAACTGCAGAGCAGACTCCGGCAACTGCTGCCGTGCAAACCGATTTTCGCAATATTGAGATTTCGACAAAGCTGCCGAGCAGACACGACAATTCTGTCGAAGGCCATGATCGTCGCAAACGGTGCCGGAAGCTATTCCGGTTGCCGCGCAGGCAGCGAGGGCTTGATTTCATTGCCCGAAACTGAGTCGGCACGCAAGCGAAGAAATTTTGGCACGCAGCTTGAAGAGACCCGGGCTGAAAGCGAAGACGTCTTCATCTTGAAATCATCAAACTTCATTACCCAGGAGATCACCATGAAACGCATTCTCTCTTTCGCAGCGGCGCTGGCGCTCGGCGTGCTGCTTGGCCTGTTGACCACGGACGCACAAGCGCAAGGTCGCGGCCAGGAATTCGGCAAGGGCGCTGGCTTGCACCAATACGGCCCGTTCGATGAAGACGGTGACGGTATTCCCAATGGTCTTGACCCGGATTATGTCAAGCCGAAGGACGGCAGTGGCAATCAATTCGGCAAGGGCAAGATGCGTGACGGCAAACGCCCGGGCTTCGGCCCCGGTGACGGCACCGGCAATCAGGGCATCGGGCCGCGTGACGGGTCGGGTTATGGCCCGGGCAGCGGCAATGGCACCGGTGAGTGCGATGGCACCGGACCGAAAGGGAAGCTGGTACGCCGCGGCCGCCGTTAGTGAAGCATGTGAAAATCGCCGGAGCCGGCCGCGTGCCGGCTCCGGAGGTTTTCGTTTGGGCGAGGTGGGTTTATGAAAGCAATTCTCAAAATTTGGCCGGCCATTCTGCTGTTAAGCACGGCAGCATGGCCGCAAGCTTCCCCTGATTCAACCGCAGAGCAAACGCGGCTGCCGGCGGATACCGCGGCAGTGCGATTGGTTGGAAACTTCGCCGGCGATTCGGCGGCCACCGATTCTGCGCGGCACGACCCAGGCGCCTCCGGCTACGCAAGAGGCAGGGGCAGCCAGACCGCGGCTGACAGCCTGCAGGCGAAAGGCCGCAAAAGAGTGACGGACAAATTCATCGACATGGATGGCGACGGCATTTGCGATGGCCGCGAAGCCGGTCTGGGCTTTCAGCACGGCAAAGGCAGCGGCATCAATGCGGGTGGCGACAAGGGCGGGCATGGCAGACAGCGACAAGGACGAGGTCGAAAATGAAATTTTCGTTTGGAATGAAAGGACATGGTGCGCACGCAAGCGCCGGGCAATCCCGGCGGAAACTGCAGGGCGTGTTCGGCGGCGGCCTGCTCTGCCCGGGAGGGTTCACCATTGCCCTGCTGCTGGCGCTTTCATTTGCCCAGGCCGCGGCACAGTTTCGCTTCGGCGCGCAGATGCTGACGATGTATGATGACAACGTGAACAACAATCATCTGGGCAGTTCCGATCAAATCTCTCAATTCACCCTGCAGGCCGCGCATGATTGGGAGAGTGAAACCATCAGCACGCAGGCGTTCTACACGGGTTCGCTCAACTATTTCGACAGCCGCAACGAGAGGACCTTCCATTATCATTCCGTGGGACTGGTGCATTCGCGTTTGTTGGGCCGGGGCGCAACCGCCACGCTGAACGCCGGCGCGACCTACAGCCTGCGCCGCAATCGCGCAGCTTTTGCGTTCTATGATCACCAGCAGCTTGCAATCTACGCCAATCTCAAACAGCCTCTCTCCAACGATTGTCTCGGGCGTTTGAGCTACAGTCTGCGTTACTTCAATTTTGCAGAGCTGCCGGAATTCAACTATGTCGAGCATTACGCTTTTGCCCAATGGACTGCGACGGTGGCGACGAAAACCACCATCATTCTGGAAACGGATCTGGGTGCGAAGATCTACACCTCGACCAGTCTGCAGGCCCTCGCTTCCGGCCGTGGGCGTCACAGCGGTGCGAATCGGCGCGAAACCGAAGCCCGGCCGCAGGCGACGCAATTCATCGGCATT
>JBBIKM010000010.1:0-34347 GCA_037445455.1 bacterium
CGTCGACAATCATCTGTACCACGGCAATGCGCATAACCTGCCAACTGCAGAGCTATCGCGGCCTGGGCTGGGACATCGTGAATCATTGCGTCAACGATCTCATGGTGGGCGGCGCGGATCCGTTGTTCTTTCTCGATTATCTTGCTTTCGGCAGACTGGATCCGGCAGTGATCACGGAGGTGGTCAGCGGCATCGCGGAAGCTTGCCGCGAGGCCGGCTGTGCCTTGCTGGGCGGTGAAACGGCGGAGATGCCCGACCTTTATCAAGCCGGCGAATTCGACCTTGCCGGCACCATCGTTGGTGTGGTGGAGAAATCCAGCGTGCTCACGGGAGAAAGGATTGCCGCGGGCGATGTGTTGATTGGCGTTGCCTCCAGCGGCCTGCACACCAACGGCTACTCGCTGGCGCGCAAGATCATCGCCACACACGCGGAGCTTGCCGCGGAAGTGCATCGCGCAGAATTGGGCGACACGGTCGGCGCCGTGCTGCTGCGGCCGCACCGCAGCTATCGCAGGCTCATCGCCGGCCTGCGCCAGCGCGAGGGCGTGCACGGCTTCGCCCACATCACCGGCGGCGGCATTGTGGGCAACACCAAACGGCTGCTGCGGCCACCGCTCGGCCTGGCGGTGGATTGGCAGGCGTGGGAATGGCCGGCGATCTTCAGGTTGCTGCAGCAATATGGCGGCGTCACCACCGAGGAGATGCGGCAGGTCTTCAATCTGGGCATCGGTTTGGTGATCATCGTGCGGCCGGAGACCGTGGCAGCAGTGCAGGAGTTTTTGCATGCCGCCGGTGAGCACAACTGGATCATCGGTGCAGTCACACCGGCATCCTAACCCCGCAGGCAGGGCGCTGCCTGCGGTTGACATTCCAGGCAATTTTTCAATCTGCGGTGGAGCGGCACGTGGCACAGGTTGGCGTGATTGGCGCCGGCAGTTGGGGCACGGCACTGGCAAAGCGCTTGTGTGAGAATGGTCACGCAGTGCGGTTGTGGTGCCGCCGCCCAGCGTTGGCGCAGCAAATCAATGCGCAGCACTGCAATCAAGCCTATTTGGCCGAATTGCCGCTGCCCGCAAGCCTGCAGGCAACTGCTGATCTGGCGGCCGCAGTTGCCGGCGCCGAGATGGTGCTGATCGCCACGCCCTCGCACACGCTGCGCGAAGTGGTGCCACGGCTGCCGGCGCTCTCACCGGATACCATCGTGATCAGCGCCGTCAAGGGCCTGGAGCCGCAAACCGATTTGCGCATGAGCCAGGTGATTGCCGCCAGCCTGCCGCAGCCGCATGCCATCGTTGCGCTTTCGGGTCCAAGCCTGGCCGAAGAAGTGGCGCGCGACATTCCCACGGCGGTGGTCGTTGCCGGTGAGAATCTGGAGGCGGCGCGCGAGGTGCAGACGCTGCTGATGGGGCCGTATTTCCGCGTGTACACGCATCGCGACATCGTCGGCGTGGAACTGGGTGGTGCGTTGAAGAACATCATCGCGCTCGCGGCCGGTATCGGCGATGGCGCGGGCTTCGGCGACAACACCAAAGCCGCGCTCATTACCCGCGGTCTGGTGGAAATGACGCGGGTGGGCACCTCTCTCGGCGCCGATCCGATTACGTTTGCGGGTTTGTCGGGCATGGGCGATCTGGTGGTCACCTGCATGAGCAAAAAGAGCCGCAACCGCTCCGTCGGTGAGGCCATTGGCCGCGGCCAAAGATTGCCGGACGTGCTGGCATCGATGAAGATGGTCGCCGAGGGCGTGCGCACGACGCAGGCCACGCATGCCTACGGGCAAAAGCACAACATCGAGCTGCCGATTACGCGCGCCGTCTTTGAAGTTCTGTTTGAAGACAAGAATCCCGCGCAAGCCGTGAATGATCTGATGACGCGCGAGGCGAAAATGGAGCGGTTCGCGTAGGTGGTGTCTGCAACAACGTCGATTTGACCAACTGCTTTGATTCCGAAAACACTCGCCCGGCGGCCGCAAAGCCGGAATTCAAATATCAACGGAGCAATGCATGATTCCCGCTCACATCAATCGCGATAAAATTTACATCGAAAACATCGGTGCGCATGCCGGCAAGGAAGTGAAACTCTACGGCTGGCTTTACAATGCGCGTCATAAGGGCAAGCTGTGGTTCCTGCTGCTGCGTGACGGCACCGGCATTATGCAATGCGTCGTTTCTCTGCAGGAGGTCGGCGAAGAAATCTTCAGCCGCTGCGAGCAACTCACCCAGGAAAGCTCGTTTGTGGCCACCGGCACGGTGCGGGCGGATCAACGCGCGCCCGGCGGTTACGAGCTGCTGGTGAAAAACATCGAGATTGTGCACATTGCGCAGGATTACCCGATCACGCCCAAGGAACACGGCGACACGTTCCTGATGGATCATCGCCATCTGTGGTTGCGCTCCTCGCGCCAGCATGCGATACTGCGGGTGCGGCACGCCATCATCAAAGCCATTCGCGATTTTTTCGACGGCCAGGGTTTCACCCTGCTCGACGCGCCGATTTTCACGCCGGCCGCTTGCGAAGGCACCACCACGCTGTTTGAAACCGATTATTTTGGCGACAAGGCCTACCTCACACAAAGTGGCCAGCTTTACATGGAGCCCGGTTGCGCCGCGTTCGGCAAAGTCTACTGCTTCGGCCCGACCTTCCGCGCCGAGAAATCCAAAACCCGCCGCCATCTCACCGAATTCTGGATGGTCGAGCCGGAAGTGGCCTACATGGATCTCGAAGGTGACATGGAGCTGGCCGAGCATTTTGTCGAGTTCATCGTGCAGCGCGTGCTGGAAACCCGCCGCGAAGAGCTGAAAGTGCTCGAGCGCGATCTCAGCAAGCTGGAAAACATCCGGCGGCCGTTTCCGCGATTGAGCTATGACGAAGCTGCCAGAATGTTGACGACGCCCGAGGCGGTTGCCTACGCCAAAGAGCGGGAGGCCCCGCCGTTTCAACCGGGCAGCGATCTCGGCGGCGCCGATGAGTCTTTCTTGACGGAGAAATTCGACAAGCCGATTATGGTGCATCGCTATCCAGCAGCCGTCAAGGCGTTTTATATGAAGAACGATCCGGAACAACCGGATAAGGCCTTGGCGGTGGACGTGCTTGCGCCCGAAGGATATGGTGAAATCATCGGTGGCGGCCAGCGCGAGGACGATCTCGCCACGCTCGAAGCCAAAATCAAAGCGCATGACTTGCCGCTGGAGGCGTTTCGCTGGTACCTGGACGTGCGGCGCTTTGGCTCGGTGCCACATGCCGGCTTTGGCCTGGGTGTCGAGCGCACGGTGGCGTGGATTTGCGGCCTGCATCATGTGCGTGAAACGATTCCCTTTGCGCGTTTGATGCACCGGCTGTATCCGTGACGCGCGGGTGTGCAGCGCAAAATGCAGATCAGGCGAGAAGCCAGAAGCGATTTTCGACAGAATTGGCTGGATCAACAGGATTGCTCAAGGAAAGCCTCTGTTCCTGTTCGTTCGGTTGATCCTGCTGGCGAATGCCGCGTCGCGGTTGTGACCATTTCAGCATGGAAGCCGGGGCGAGCTCTTCGCAGGCCTCAGTGCAGCGGCGGTTCATGAGGGCAGAAATCTTCGGTGGAACAGTGGGAATGTCGAGAATCAAGATGCTAGCCGAGATCTGGAATGGTGGAGGGACGCCGTGTTTGATTTTTCATATTTTGTGCTATATTTAGCAACGGCTTTGCCCTGAATAAGAATGCATGTATTCTCACCCAAAGCTGTGGAGCGTCAGTTATGCTCATAAGTGTTGAAGGTGTTTACCGCAACGGCAAGGTTGAACTGAGAGAAATGCCCGCCAATGTTAACGAAGAAATGCGCGTTATCGTAACGTTTGTCGAACCCATGGTGGTTGATTTACGTGCACGTGGTATCGATGAAGCACAAGCAGCAGACTTGCGAGGACGCCTAGCGACCTTTGCCGAAGATTGGAACAGCCCGGAGATGGATGTCTACGATAACTATGACGCAGCCAAAGCCACATTACAAGCGCGGTGATGTCATCTTGGTGCTCTTTCCACATTCAGATTTGAGCACTGCGAAAACCCGGCCGGCACTCATTGTGCAAGCCGACAATCTTCAAACGGGATTGCCTCAACTCATTGTTGCAATGATCACGACAAAGCTTTTTCGTGGCAATCATCCCAGTCGCGTTACAATCGTGCTTTCCACACCAGAAGGACAGCAATCAGGTTTGCTTGGCGACTCAGTTGTTATGACGGACAATCTTGCCACCATCAAAGAGACTGAGATTGATCGCAAGATTGGCACGCTTCCGATGACGAGTATTGATGTTTCGTTGCGTCATACGCTGGGTCCATAAATTCTCTTGTCTTGGTTTAACAGCTTTCCCTCCACTCGAAATACAATTCGGTGCTTCTCAAAGAGTTGCATATCAACACAAACATATTTCATGACAAAATTGAACCGTTCCGGTTAATCTGGCGCTCAAGCAGGCCGCAGTGCAGCGGCGGTTCATGAGGACAGAAATCTGCAGAAGAACGATGGCAATGTCGAACCTGAAATTAATCGCCGTCATCGGCGGCGCGCACTGCAGCGTGGAAATCCACGAACTGGCGTGGCAGGTCGGCGAGGGCATCGCGCGCCGGGGCGCCGCCTTGATCTGCGGCGGTCGCGGCGGTGTGATGGAGGCCGCGTGCCAGGGCGCCAAAGCCGGCGGCGGCCTGACCATCGGCATCCTGCCGGGAGAATCCCCAGCGGAGGCCAATGCCTTTGTTGATCTCAAAATCGTGACCGGCTTGCGGGACGCACGCAACGTGATCATCGCCCGCACGGCAGATGCGCTGATTGCCATTGACGGCGGCCATGGCACACTTTCCGAAATCGCCTTTGGTCTGAAGTTCGGTAAAATCGTCATCGGCTTGCATCTTGAGTTTGATGTTCCGGGTGTAATCTCCGCCACCACTCCGGCGGAGGCGGTGCAGTTGGCGTTTCAAGCGATAGGATGATCCATGAAGAAATGCGTTCATTTACACATCCAGGGGTTGGTGCAGGGGGTGGGCTTCCGCTATTTCGTGAACAAGTCGGCCCGCCAGCATTACCTCGGCGGGTGGGTGAAGAACCTGCCGGATGGCCGCGTGGAGGTCATGGCTGAAGGCGATGAGCTGGAGTTGCAGGAATTCGTCAGCGCCATGCGCAAGGGTTCACGCTTCTCCACCGTCCAGAACGTCGAGGTCGAGTGGCTGCCCGCGACCAACAAGTTCAACCATTTTCAGATCATTGACTAAATTTCCGGGAGCAGGCATGAGTGATTTGGCGCGCTACATCCGCACGGTGCAGGACTTTCCCAAGCCGGGCATCGGCTTCAAAGACATCACCACCCTGCTGAAGGAACCGCAGCCCTTCCAGAGGGCGATCACTGAATTCGTCAACCGCTTCGGCGGGCAGCAGGTGCACAAGGTGGTCGGCATCGAGTCGCGCGGATTCATTTTCGGCGCGCCGCTGGCTTCGCACCTGGGCGCCGGATTCGTGCCCGCGCGCAAACCGAAGAAATTGCCGGCCGCCACCGTGCGCGCGGAATATCAGCTCGAATACGGCACCGATGCGCTCGAAATGCACGTCGATGCCATCAGCACCGGCGAGAACGTCGTGATCATTGACGACTTGCTCGCCACCGGCGGCACGGCGGCCGCCGCCATCCGCCTGGTGGAACAACTCGGCGGCAAGGTCATCGGTCTGGGCTTTCTCATCGAGCTGGATTTTCTCAACGGCCGGCGCCAGCTCGAAGGCTATGCGGTGCACACGCTGATTCATGTCGCAGCGGAATAGGGCGCAGCCGCAGGCTTGGGCACCGCCGGCGGCAGGAGAGGAAGGCTGAGGACGCAGGTACGCGCGGGCCGGGCGGCAGTGACAGCAGGTTGTGGTTGCGTGGGCGTGCAACCGCGGCTGGGCAATGCTGGAAAAGGCCTTGCATCCGCCCGGCAAAGTTGCTACATTTGGCGCCGCTTTGGAAAACAACGCCCCTATAGCTCAGTAATGGATAGAGCAGAGGTTTCCTAAACCTTGTGTCGCAGGTTCGAATCCTGCTAGGGGCACTGCCGGCAATCAACGCCAATCGAACATCACTATCGCAAGGAACCGTCACGATGTTGAAACCGCAAAAGCGCCTGAGCAAGCGCGAACTCAAACAAGACAGGCTGGTGACTGCCTGGTTCAAGGCGAATGACTACATTAGCCATCACAGCCGTGACCTGCTGCTGGGCGCGATCGCGATCGCAGTCGTGGTTGCAGGCGTGCTTTGGTACAACTCCTATCAGAAATCGCAGGAGACTGCCGCCTCGGTGTTGCTGGCGCAAGGCAAGACTTCCTATGAGAATCAACAGACCCAGGCCGCCATCGATACGTTGCTCAAGCTGGTGAACAATTACGGCGGCACGCCCAGCGCCGGCGTCGCCACGGTCTACCTG
The DNA here is from genome assembly GCA_037445455.1 of bacterium. Taxonomy (GTDB): domain Bacteria; phylum Zhuqueibacterota; class Zhuqueibacteria; order Zhuqueibacterales; family Zhuqueibacteraceae; genus Coneutiohabitans. The sequence goes on from JBBIKM010000010.1 coordinate 6,425, forward strand.
GCAAACGCATTCTTCCAAAAAAAGTCCTATGCCGAGGCGGAAAAGTATTATCGCCAGTATTTGGATGATTACGGCGATGATCCAATCCTGCGCATTGCCGCGGCCGCGGGCGTTGCGGCAACCTATGATGAGCGCGGCGACTTTGCCAGGGCCGGTGAGCTTTATGAACAGGCAGCCAGGGATCATCGCGACAGCTTTCGCGCGCCGGAATTGTACATGCAGGCGGCGCGTTGCTATCACTTGAGCAAGAAGTCAACTGAAGCCGCCCGGGTCCTGGCGCTGCTGCTGAAGGAATACCCGGAGGCCAGGCAGGCGGAGGAGGCCAAACTGCTGCAGGCGGAGTTGCGGTCCTGAGGCGGGGACCGGGAAAAAGGGCTTGCAATTGGGTGAACCGATCACTATATTCGGCGTGCTTGAAAGTGGGTTCAAAAGACCCACTTTTTTGTTGTAGGGGGGTATGAAAAGGTAAAACGGACTGGTGGCGATGGATCCCTTGCGAGAACGGTTGCTGCCCCTCATCACGCCGATCGTGGTCGAACGGTTTGGTCTCGATTTCATCGACCTCGAACTCAAAGGCGGACGCAGCAACAAAGTGGTTCGCATCGTGGTGGATGCGGAAGGCGGCGTCAAGCTGGATACGTGCGCCGCAATCAGCCAGGCCATCAGCGATGAGCTGGACACCAGCGATCTCATCCCCGGCCGGTATCGTCTCGAAGTTTCTTCGCCGGGAGTGGACCGGCCGTTGCGCACGCCACGGGACTTTCAAAGAAACCTCGGCCGAACCGTGCGGCTTCGCCGCCGCGCACTGGAAGAGCCGCGCGAGCTGGAGGGCGTGATCGAAACCGTTACCGCGGAGAGCCTGGTGCTGGCAACCGAGGCCGGGCCGCTCGCCATGCCCTGGCCCGAAATCGAGTACGGCAAATTAAGAATGCAGTGGTAGTCAATCAGGATGGCAGTGTCATGAAAAGCGAAATTGCGGAAGCCTTCTCGCAACTCATCAAAGAAAAGAACATCGACAAGGACCAGTTGACGGAGATTGTTCATTCCACGGTTATGGGAATGATCAAGAAAAAGTACGGCACCACCGACAATTTCGATGTCTACGTCAGCCTGGACAAAGGTGAGATCGAAATTCACCAAACCAAGGTGATCGTCGAAAAGGTCACCGATGAGGTGCGCGAGATCGATCTCGAGACCGCCCGCCAAACCGAGCCCGATTTCGACATCGGCGATGAATTTCTGGTAATCATCGACCCGATGACCTTCGGCCGGCGGCTGATCACTTCCGCCAAGCAGAACCTCAACCAGCGCATCCGCGACGAGGAAAAGAAAGCCATTTCGGATGAATTCGAGACGCGCATCGGCGAAATTGTCATGGGCGACATCCGGCAGATCAGCCGTGGCGATGTCTTCCTGAATGTCGATCGCACCGAAGTGCTGCTGCCCAGAAAAGAGCAGATCGAGAACGAGCGTTACCGCCGTGGCGACAATCTGCGGGCGCTGGTGAAGGAAGTGCGGCGCACCAGCCGTGGCCCGGAAATCATCGTTTCGCGCAGCGATCCCAAGTTTCTCGTGCGACTGTTCGAATTGGAAGTGCCGGAGATTTACGACGGCATTATCGAGATCAAGGCCGTGGCGCGCCAGCCCGGGGAGCGCTCGAAGATCGCGGTTTCCTCCAACGACAAGCGCATTGACGCAGTGGGGGCCTGCGTCGGCATGAAGGGCATCCGCATTCAGGCGGTGAGCAAAGAGCTCAACAACGAAAAAGTCGACGTCATTCCGTGGAGTTATGACCGGGAAGTCTTTATCACCCGCGCGCTCAGCCCGGCCAAGCCCGTGCGCGTGTTGATCGACGAACCCAACAATCGCGCGGTGGCGGTGCTGCCGGATGATCAGGTTTCGCTGGGGATCGGCCGTGGCGGGCAGAATCGCCGCCTCACCAGCAAACTGACCGGCGTCGAAATCGAAATCATGAAGGAATCCGAATACCGCCAGATGATCGAGGCGCAGCGCGGCAAGGAAACGCCGCTGGAGTATGTCGCCGGCCTGAGCCAGGCGATGCTGACCAAGCTCAAGGACGCCGGTTTCAACACCGTGAATGACGTGCTGAAGGCGGGCGAGCACAGCCTGACCGAGATCAAAGGCATTGGGGAGAAGACGGCGGAGAAGATTTGGGCCTTGGTGCACAGCAGTGACGGCGCGACGCCCGAGGCAGCAGCGGCACCTGCCGTGCAACCGGAGGCTGAATCGGAGGAAGCCATGGCCGCCGCGGGTGAGTTGGAGGGAGGAGAAGAAGGAGAAGAAGGAGAAGGAGGAGAAGGAGGAGGAGAGGAAGTGGAAAGCGGGGAACCGGCCCACGCGGAAGAGAACGCCGAAGATAACGAGCCGCAACGCCTCCCGGTTGCGGGCGATGTCTGAGCCGTGCGATTCTCAGATTCAAGTTAATTCCCAAGAGAACCGGGCGCCAGCCCACGGCAGCAGTGCCGCGCGGCAAGGCCGGCCGCGGCCCCAGCGGTCGCCTCTCTTGATCTGTAGCGTCTCAAATTTTGGCAGGGTATGGTAGTGACAACCAAACGTAGAGTGCATCAGGTTGCGAAGGAGTTCAACATCTCCAATGAAGCCCTCATTGGCTTTCTAACTGAGCTTGATTTCTCGGTGCAAAGCCCCAATGCGGCGCTGACGGATGAGATGTATGAACAGATTCTCAAGAAGTATCGCAAGGAACCGGCAAAGAAAGATGCAGACTACGAATTTCGCCGGCACATTCGCGACAAGAAGCTTGAGGAAGAGAAGGAGCGCGCCAAGGCCCGTCAGGAATTGGAAGAACGCATGCGGGTCGCCACCAAATTGATGGAGAAGCGCTCCCCCAAGGAAACGGCGAAAGAGAAGCGTGCGGCCAAAACAGCACCGGAAGAAGCCAAGCCGGCACGGCGCAAGGCCGCCCCCAAACCGGAACAACCCGGGGCCACACCGGTCGAAGTCATTGACGCTGCGCCGCCGGTGATTGAGGCTCGCGTCGAGCCCAAATCCCTCCCCAGCCTGCAGGAAACCATCGCGTCTCTGATTCCCGAGGAAGATTTGCATCCCACCACCGCGCCGGCGCATGCTGAACCGCCGGCCGGCAAAGTGACAGTCGTGGAACCTGTGGCGCCGCCGCCAAAGAAAGCAGCGACTGCTGAAGAGACGACCGAAGCCGCCAAGAAGCGCAAGAAGCGCAGACGCCGCAAGAAGAAAGACAAAACCGTCGCCCCCGAAACGGAAGAGGTGCTGCTCACCGAAGCCGAGCAGGCGCGCGAAAAGACAAAGCATCCAGCGGTGGCGCAGGAAGAAGAAGAACGCGCCGCGCGCAAGGGCAAGCGCAAGAAAAAACGCAAAATCAGCGATGCCGAAATTGAAGAGTCCATTCGCCAGACACTCGCCGCCATGGAAGGCGGAGGCAAGCCGCGGGTGCGTCGCCGCCGCGCACGCAGTGAAGACGGCGAACTGGTCGCCGACGAACAAAACAAGCTGCAGGTGCCGGAGTTTGTTTCCGCCGCGGATCTGGCCAAGCTCATGGAAGTCGATCCCAGCGAAGTCATTCGCAAGTGCATGGGATTGGGCATCATCGTCTCGATCAACCAGCGCCTGGATGCAGATACCATCATCACGGTTGCCGACGAATTCGGCTATGATGTGGAAATCGTGCAGGAATACGGCACCGAAACCGTCGAAGAGCAGGAGGAACAGGACGATCCTGCCGACCTGGTGAGCCGGCCGCCGGTGGTGACGATTATGGGACACGTCGATCACGGCAAAACCTCCCTGCTGGACTATATTCGCGAGAGCAACATCGTTTCGCGCGAATCCGGCGGTATCACGCAGCACATCGGGGCCTATGAGGTGGAATTCAACGGCCGCTTGATCACCTTTCTCGACACGCCGGGCCATGAGGCTTTTACCGCCATGCGGGCGCGCGGCGCAAAGGTGACCGACGTCGTGGTTCTGGTGGTGGCCGCTGATGACGGCGTGCAGCAACAAACCCTGGAAGCCATCAGCCACGCGCGCGCCGCCGGTGTTCCGATTGTCATCGCCATCAACAAGATCGACAAACCCGGCGCCAATCCAGATGTGATCAAGAATCAGTTGTCGCAGCACGGCATCCTGGTGGAAAGCTGGGGCGGCAAGTATCAATCTGCCGAGCTCTCCGCCAAAACCGGCGTGGGCGTTGATCACCTGCTGGAGTTGGTGCTGCTGGAGGCCGACATTCTCGATCTCAAGGCCAACCCCAAGCGGCGGGCACGCGGCGTGGTCATCGAGGCCGAATTGGACAAGGGCAAAGGCCCGGTCGCAACGGTATTGGTACAAACCGGCACGCTCCGAGTTGGAGATCCCTTTATCGCCGGACACAACCACGGCAAAGTGCGGGCAATGTATGACGAGCATGGCCGGCGGCTGCAGCAGGCTCCACCCTCGAAACCGGTGCGTGTGGTCGGCTTTGCCGGCATCCCCAGCGCCGGCGATACCCTGGCGGTGATGAGTTCCGAAGCCGAGGCCAAGGAAATCAGCTTGAAACGGCAACAGCTCAAACGCGCGCAGGATTATCGCAAGACGCAGCACCTCACCCTGGATCAGCTTTCCAGGAAGATCAAGGAGGGTGGCGTGAAGGAACTGCGCGCCATCGTCAAAGCCGATTTCGACGGCTCGATGGAGGCGCTCAGCGACGCGCTGCTCAAGCTTTCGACCAATGAGGTGGCGGTCAACGTGATTCACAAGGGTGTGGGCGGCATTTCGGAATCGGACGTTTTGCTGGCGGCAGCCTCCGAGGCCGTGGTCTTCGGTTTCCACGTGCGCGCCACGCAACAGGCGCGCGAAGCCGCCGAGCGCGAAAGTGTCGATATTCGCATTTACAAAATCATCTACGATGCCGTCAACGACGTCAAGGCGGCGCTGGAAGGCATGCTGGAACCGGAGATCTCCGAGGAGATCACCAGCTCGATTGCCGTGCGCGAGACCTTCCGCGTGCCCAAGGTCGGCACGGTGGCCGGCTGCTATGTGCAGAGCGGCAAGGTGCATCGCAGCGACAGCATGAAGCTCTATCGCAACGACAAGCTAATCTTCGAAGGCAAAATCGCCTCGCTGAAACGCTTCAAAGACGATGTGCGCGAAGTCGCGGCCGGCTTCGAATGCGGCATCAAGCTGGAAGGCTATGACGACATCCACGTCGGCGACGTCATGGAAAGCTTCCAAATCGTCAAAACCAAGCGCACGCTGGTGGCGGCCGCCTGAGGCGCGCACTGCAAACCTGGCTTCCCCAATGTTCGTCGGCGTCTGCCAAATCGAAATCATGCTGCCGGAGAGCGATTCGCTGAAGGCCAAGCGCTTCGTGCTGAGCAGCATCAAAACCAAGATTCAGAACAAATTCAACGTCTCCGTCGCCGAGGTGGGCAACAACGAGCTGTGGCAGCGCGGCGTGCTGGGTCTGGCGCTGGTGACCAACGAGCACAAGTTCATCGATCAAACCTTCAACAAGATCCTCGAATTGCTGTATCAGGAGGATCGCCTGGAGGTGCTCGGACACACTGTTGACATCTACTGAAGCGCGGCGTTGCTGACTGGAAGCATTGCGGATATTCTCATGGCACTGAAACGCGCCTCTCGAGTTGCCTCGTTGCTGCGTGAGATTCTGAGCGAGATTCTAGCCACCCAGTTGAAGGACCCGGCCGTGGGGCGGATCACGATCTCCCGGGTCACCCTTTCCGACGACTTAAGAAACGCACGCGTCTATTTCAACATGCTGGGAACCGGGGCCGAACGGCAAAAAACGCTTGCCGGCCTGACACGCGCCGCCGGCTTTCTGCGCACGGAAGTGGGCAAACGCATGGACCTGCGCCGCGCCCCGGACCTGCAGTTCCTCTACGATGACACGCTCGACTACGCCGAGCGCATCGACCAGTTGTTGAAGCAGGCTTTTCCGCCCGACGCGAAACCGCCCGAATGAGGCTCAAGAAGCCCCGGCGCAGCCGAGGCCGGAACCGCTTCGGACAAGCACCAGCTCGTAACGCGGTGCGACGAGTAACGATTCTCGGTCATGACAGAACCCGCCACGCCCTCACGCCCGATTTCCCGCGCGCAGCTTGCCGCCGGCGAAATCTGGAGCATCAATAAACCGGCCGGCTGGACCTCCTTCGACGTGGTCAACCAACTGCGCTCTGCCTCGCGCATCGCCAAGGTCGGCCACGCCGGCACGCTCGACCCCTTCGCCACCGGCGTGCTCGTGGTCTGCTTTGCGCGCGCAACCAAACAGGTCGAACAACTGATGGCGCTGGAAAAAGAATACGAAGGCGTGCTGGAACTCGGGGTCGAAACCGATTCGCATGACGTGACCGGCAAGATCCTGAACACTCGGCCGGTGCCGCCGCTGTCCGCGCAACAAGTAGAGCAGGCGCTTGCGCGGTACCGCGGCACGATTCTGCAAAAGCCGCCGAGGTTTTCCGCCTTGAAGCAGGGCGGTCGCCGGCTGTACCAGCTCGCGCGCGCCGGTCAGGAGATCGAACTGGCAGCGCGGCCGGTGACGATCCATGCCCTTGAACTCGTCGCCTGCGCACCGCCGCTGCTCACGCTGCGATTGCGCTGCTCACGCGGCACCTACGTGCGCAGCCTGGCGCGTGATCTCGGAGAAGACCTGGGCTGCGGCGCCCATCTGAAATCCTTGTGCCGCACGCGTGTGGGGCCTTACCGGCTCGCGGACAGCCTGACCGTCGCGGAGTTCATCAAGAGCCTGGTGGATTGACGATGGCGGTGAAGACGTTTTTTGGCCTCGAACAGGTGGCAAAGGACGCGGGCAGCGTGGTCACGGTCGGCTCATTCGATGGCTTGCATCGCGGCCACCGCATGATTCTGCGGCTGCTGCGCGAGGAAGCCCAGGCCCGCGGCAGCAGCACGACAGTGGTGACGTTCGAACCGCATCCGCAGTTGGTCTTGCAAAGAAGCGGACAGCCGCCGCTGTACATTCTCACGACCATAGCCGAAAAAATCGCGCTGCTCGATGCCCTCGGCCTCGACCGGCTGGTGGTGATTCCCTTCACACTGGCCTTTTCGCAAACGCCCTCGGAGGCGTTTGTACGCGAGATTCTGTTCGACGCCATCGGCATGCGGGCCATCGTTATCGGCCATGATCACGGCTTCGGCAAGAATCGCGAAGGCGATGTTGCCACCCTGCACCGCCTCGGCCGGGAGTTGGGATTTGCCGTGCACGAATTGCCGCCGCTGCAGCAGGGTGAAACCGTGGTCAGCAGCACGCGAATTCGACGCGCGCTGCTGGCCGGCGAGATCGAGCAGGCCAACGAGTGGCTCGCTGGCACGTATCGCCTCGGTGCGAAAGTGGTGCGGGGCGAGGGCCGCGGCAAAACCATTGGCTTTCCCACCGCCAACCTGGCGCCACTTCATCCGGACAAGCTGATTCCCGCCAATGGCGTGTATGCGGTGTGCGTCCGGCGGGCGGAAGCGGAATACGGCGGCATGATGAATATCGGCGTGCGGCCCACATTTGCCGGCACCCGCCGCACGCTGGAAGTGCATCTTTTCGACTTTGCCGGCGATCTTTATGATCAGGAAATTGAAGTTCGCTTCGTGGCGCGCCTGCGGCCGGAGATGAAGTTCGACTCGGTGGCCGCGCTGCAGGCACAGTTGCAGGTTGATCGTGCCGCCAGCCTTCGCCTGCTGGCCATGGTGGGGGCGCCGGCCGGTCGCACAACGTGAATCCGGCCCCGGCAGGTGAGCCTGCCGAAACTGCGCAAATCGCCGGGCGCGCCGCTTGCAGTTGTGCGAAAAATTTGCCACTTTTCAAAAAAATCGTATCGCGCAAATCTGTTCCAAAAGCTAACCTCATGAGGAGAATGCTGCAATGGCTTTAACCAGTTCGCAAAAAGCAGAAATCATGCAGAAGTTCGGCAGCACCGACAAGGACTCCGGCAGGGCGGAGGTGCAAATCGCGCTGCTGACCGCCAACATCAACGGCCTGACTTCCCATCTCGAGGCCAACAAGAAAGACCACCATTCCCGCATGGGCTTGTTGAAAATGGTTGGGAAGCGCCGCCGGCTGCTCAACTATCTCGCCCGCACCGACGTCGCGCGCTATCGCAAGATCGTCAGCGACCTGGGCTTGCGCCGTTAGTTGCCGGTGACTCGCCTGCTGTAACCCTGCCCCCTCGTGGGGCTTTGTTTCATTGGTCGGAACCTGTTTGGACCGACACGATTCACCGATTCATAGATCACAATCTCTCAAACCTGATATTGCGTTTGTACAAAAGACGACGCCCGCCGCCTGATGTACAAGAGAACGAACGGGGTGACATTAACATCGAGGAGTTTTCCGAATGCTTAGTCGCAAGGAAACGGAACTAAACGGGAAGGTGTTCGCGATTGAAACCGGCCGCGTCGCACGGCAAGCGGACGGCGCTTGCTGGGTGCAATTTGGCGAGACCATCGTGCTCGCAACCGTCGTCGGCGATCCGGAAGCCAAACCCGACGTCGATTTTTTCCCGCTCACGGTCGATTATCGTGAGAAGGCTTACGCCGCCGGCAAAATCCCGGGCGGCTTTTTCAAACGGGAAGGCAAACCGAGCGAAAATGAAATTCTGTCAGCGCGCTTGATCGACCGCGGCATCCGCCCGCTCTTTGCCGAGAATTACAGCAACGAAGTGCAGGTCATGGTCGCCGTGCTCTCGGCAGACAAGGAAAATGATCCCGACGTGTTGGGCATCTCCGCCGCCTCCACGGCGATCATGCTCTCCGGCCTTCCCTGGAACGGCCCGCTCGCCGGCGTGCGCGTCGGCCGCCGCGACGGCAAGTTCATTGCCAATCCCACCCATGCCGATCTCGAAGACAGCGACCTGGATCTGGTGCTGGCCGCCACCGAGGATTCCATCATCATGGTGGAGGGTGAAGCCCACGAACTCAGCGAAGCGGATATGGTCGCGGCCCTGGCGTTTGGTCATGAAGTTGCACGCCAGCTCATTCAGGTGCAAAAGGCAGTGGTGGCGGAGGCGGCCAAACCGCCGCGGCCGGTGATTCCGGTCGAGCTGCCGGCCGGCCTGGAGAGCCGCGTGCGCGAAGCTGCCACCGAAACACTGCGTGGCTTGCTGCGGGAAACCGACAAGCAGAAACGCCGTGACAGTCTGAAGCAGTATTACAAGACTCTGACGGAAGCGCTGCAAGCCGACTTTCCGGAAAGCGAAGCGCAGGTCAGCACGATTCTGCACACCATCGAGAAGGAGATTGTGCGCGCCATGATCGTGCACGATCGGCGCCGCCTTGATGGCCGCGACTGGACCAGCATTCGCGACATCACCTGTGAAGTTGGCGTGCTGCCGCGCGTGCACGGCACCTGCATCTTCACCCGCGGCCAGACCCAGGCGTTGGCGGCCGTCACCCTTGGCACGAAAGTGGACGAGCAGAAGATGGATGAGCTGGAGGGCGAGTTCTACAAATCCTACATGCTGCACTACAACTTTCCGCCGTTCAGCGTCGGTGAAATTCGCCGTCTCGGTGGTCCGGGCCGCCGCGAAGTCGGCCATGGCAACCTGGCAGAGCGCGCGATCAAAGCAGTGATGCCGAATGAAAAAGTGTTCCCCTACACCGTGCGCGTGGTTTCGGATATTCTCGAGTCCAACGGCTCATCTTCGATGGCGACGGTCTGCGCCGGCTCGCTGGCGCTGATGGATGCCGGCGTGCCGATCAAAAGCGCAGTGGCGGGCATCGCCATGGGCCTGATCCAGGAAGACGGCCAAACCGTCATTCTCACCGACATTCTGGGCGACGAGGATCATCTCGGCGACATGGATTTCAAAGTCGCGGGCACCGCCCAGGGCATTACCGGCTTCCAGATGGACATCAAGATCAAGGGCCTGTCCTCCCAAATCATGGCGGAAGCGCTCGAACACGCGCGCCGCGCCCGCCTGCACATTCTCAACATCATGAACGCCACGCTCAGCAGCGCGCGTCCCGAAATCTCGAAATATGCACCGCGCATCCTGACCGTCAAGGTGCCAACCGACAGCATCGGCTTGATCATCGGCCCGGGCGGCAAGACCATTCGCGACATCACTGAGCGCACTGGCACGACCATCGACATCGATGACTCCGGCGTGGTCACCATTGCCGGTGTTGATCCGGAAGCATGCAACAAGGCAAAAGCCATCATTCAGGGCATGGTGGCGGAGCCGGAACTCGGCACCATTTATCAGGGCACCGTCAAGAGTGTGAAGGAATTCGGCGCTTTCGTGGAGATTCTGCCGGGGCGGGAAGGCCTGCTGCACATTTCACAGATCGACAACCGCCGCATTGCGCGCGTTGAAGATGTGCTGAAAGTGGGCGACGAAGTCACCGTCAAGCTGATCGAAATCGCCCCGGACGGCAAGCTCCGTCTCAGCCGCAAGGCGCTGTTGTCTTCCGATTCCTGACCGGCGTTCCACATCAACACCGGAGAGCGCCTCTTTCCCGGCGGTGGAAACCGGCACTCTCCGATAACCGAAATTCATTGGCTCACCTAGCTCAGGGAGGATGGAAATGGTTATCGGCGTTCTCAAAGAGATCAAGAAGAATGAAAATCGGGTGGCTCTGATTCCGGTGGGTGTCGAATTGCTGAAAGCCAATGGGCATGAGGTCTTGGTCGAAAAGGATGCCGGCCGGGGCAGCGGATTCCAGGATGAGGACTATCGCCGCGCCGGCGCCACGATCATCGCCGAAGCGGCCAAAATCTACCGTGAAGCCGAGATGATCATGAAGGTGAAGGAGCCGCTGCCTGCCGAATATCCCCTGCTGCGTGCCGGTCAGATTGTCTTCACCTATTTTCATTTCGCCGCCTCGCGCGAACTGACCGAAGCGGTGATCAAATCGAAATGCATCGCCATCGCCTACGAAACTGTGCAGACCGAGAACAAAGCCCTGCCGCTGTTGATTCCGATGAGTGAAGTGGCGGGCCGCCTGTCGATTCAGGAAGGGGCGAAGTGCCTGGAGAAGCTGCAAGGCGGAGTCGGCATTTTGCTGGGCGGCGTGCCGGGTGTGGAACCGGCCCAGGTGGTCATCCTTGGCGGCGGCGTGGTCGGCTCGAATGCCGCGAAAATCGCGGCCGGTTTTGGCGCGCGCGTCACCATTCTCGATTTGAGCCTCGACCGGCTGCGCTATCTTGATGACGTCATGCCGAAGAACGTGCAGACCGTGATGTCGAACCCGGCCAATATTCGCAAAGCCATCGCGCAGGCCGACCTGGTCATCGGCGGCGTACTCATTCCGGGTGCCAAGGCGCCGCATCTCATCACCCGGGAAATGCTGTCGTTGATGAAGAAAGGCTCGGTCATCGTTGACGTCGCGGTCGATCAGGGCGGTTGCGTCGAAACCATCCATCCCACCACGCACGACAATCCCACGTATGAAGTCGACGGCATCGTGCATTATGCCGTGGCCAACATGCCCGGCGCCGTGCCCATGACTTCGACCTTCGCGCTCACCAACGCCACACTGCCGTATGCGATTCAACTGGCCAATCTCGGCTATCCCGAAGCCGTGCGCAAATCCCAGGCGCTGGCCTACGGCGTGAACATTGCGCATGGCATGGTGACTACAAGGGCGTGGCCGAGGCCTTCGATCTGCCCTACACGCCGTTGGAAAAAGCGCTGGCATGACCATGGTGACCATTTGAATTCTGCCTCTGCAAACCCAACTGCCGCCCGCGATCCAGTTGGGTTTTTTCATTTGCAGCCTTTTGCGCCGGCCTGGTGGGCGCCCGGCGGCCACGGCCAAACGCTTGCCGGCCATCTGCTTGCCAGTCCACCATCACTGCCGGAAACCCGGTGGCATACCATTCCGGTTTCGCTTGGTGACCGCGTCGTTTTGGGTGAAAATCAAAACAGCTCGCGTCCTGCCGCCGGCATGGTGTTGCTGCTGCACGGCTTGGGCGGGCAGGCTGATTCACCCTACATGGTGCGCGTTGCGCAGAAATTCGTGCAGCAAGGCTGGACGGTTTTTCGGCTGAATCACCGCGGCGCCGGGCAGGGGAGAGGGCTGGCAAAATGGCTTTATCATGCCGGCCGCAGTGAAGACCTGCGGCCCGTCATACAGTTTTGCGTGGAACGCGCGCCGCACCAGCCGCTGATCGTGATTGGTTTTTCATTGAGCGGCAACATGCTGTTGAAGTATCTCGCCGAGCAGGGAGGGGCAACTCCGCCCAACCTGGCCGGCGCCCTGGCGGTGAGCGCGCCGATCAAACTGGCGTTGAGTGCCGCCGCCATCAGCCGCCGGAGGAATTCGCTTTATGAGGCCCGCTTCCTGCGGCTGCTCCAGCAGACGTTGGCAGAACGCGCCGCCGATTTCCCGGATTTTCCGCGGGTACAGTTGCCCCCAAAACGCACGCTGGTTGGATTTGATCAAAGCGTGACGGCACCGCTGGGCGGCTTCGCTTCGGCAGAAGATTACTATCAAAAATGCAGCGCGCACCAGTTGCTTGACACGATTCGCACGCCGGTCCTCCTGCTTGCCGCGGCAGACGATCCCTTCGTGCCGCGCGCAACCTATGCCGATCTGCCCCGCAATCCGCGGCTGCAGATGCTGCTCACGCGCAGCGGCGGCCACATGGGTTTCATTGCCGCCGGCCGCACACCTTGCGGCGATCGCCGCTGGCTGGACTACGCCCTGTATCACCATGCCCGGGCCATGTGCCAGGCTGCGGCTGCCACCGGGCAAATGGCTTGATTTTCGTCGCAACAGTTGTAAATTGACCGCTCACGGGCAATCGCCCGAATTCAAACCGCAGTGCACACGATAGATTCCCAGGAGCAACGCGCTTGGCTCGCGCGCCGGAAACAACTGCAGAGCACGCCACCGCGGCGGAGGCCGTCAGCAAAGACGAGGTCAGCACCCCGCTGATGCGCCAATACCTCGCCATCAAGGCGCAGCATCAGGATGCCATTCTCTTCTTTCGCATGGGCGATTTCTATGAGATGTTTTTCGAAGATGCGAAAATCGCAAGCGAGGTGCTGGGCATCACTTTGACGTCCCGCGCGCACGGCAAAGCGGCGGAAGTGCCGCTCGCCGGCTTTCCCCATCACGCGCTCGACACCTATCTCACCAAGATGGTGCGCGCCGGCTATCGCGTCGCGATCTGCGAACAAGTTGAAAATCCCAAACTCGCCAAGATCGTGGTCAAGCGCGAGGTCACCGAAGTCGTCACCCCCGGCACCGCGCTCAACGACAATCTGCTCACCAGCCGCCGCAACAATTTTCTGCTCGCGCTTTATCTGCAGAAGAAGACTGCGGGCCTCGCGCAAATCGATTTTTCCACCGGCGAATTCATGCTGGATGAGCTGCCGCTCGACCGCCTGGTCGAAGTCATCCAGGATATCGAGCCGGCGGAGATCGTCGTGCCGGACGATCAACAAGACTGGCTGCGCGAGCGCCTCAGCAGAAATTTTCAGACCGTGATCACGCCGCGTGAAGCCTGGCATTTTGCCTTCGATCACGCCTACGAAAGCCTCACACGCCATTTCCGCACGCTCACGCTCAAAGGCTTCGGCTGCGACGATCTCGTTTGCGGCATCTGTGCCGCCGGCGGCGCGCTGTCCTATCTCAAAGAAACGCAAAAAGCCGAGCTGGCTCACCTCACCCAACTGCAGCGGCGCAGCGAGAGCGAGTTCGTGACCATCGACCCTGCGACGCGGCGCAATCTCGAATTGGTGCGCGCCCTGCGCGGTGAGAATCAACCCGCCACGCTGCTGGGCGTGCTCGATCAAACCCGCACCGCCATGGGCGGCCGGAAAATGGTGCAGTGGATTTTGCATCCGCTGCGCCAGGCAGCGGCGATTCGCGCCCGCCAGGACGCAGTGGCCGAGTTGCTGGCCGACACCGCGCGCCGCGAGAAGCTGGCCAGCCGGCTGCGCGGCATCGGCGACTTGGAACGCCTGGTTGCCAAGATCAGCCTGGCGCGCGCCAATGCCCGTGAGCTGCTGACCGTGCAGCAGGTGCAGGAACGCATCCCCGAGCTGAAAAGCCTGCTGCTGCAATATGAAAGCACGCTCCTGCAGCAATGCGGCCACACGCTTGATCCGCTCAGTGACTTGACTGCAGAACTGCGCCGCGCGCTGGTGGAGGACCCGCCGCTCTCCGTGACCGAAGGCCATCTCATCCGGCCGGGCTATTCCGCCGAGCTGGATGAATTGCGCCAACTCGCCACCCACGGCAAGGACTGGATCGCCAACCTGCAGAAAACCGAGCGCGAGCGCACCGGCATCGCCTCGCTGAAAGTCGGTTACACCAAAGTCTTCGGCTATTATCTCGAAGTCACCAATCCCAATCTCGCCAAAGTGCCGGATTCCTACATCCGCAAGCAAACGCTGGTGAATGCCGAGCGCTTCATCACGCCGGAGTTGAAGGAATATGAGGAGCGCATCCTGCAGGCCGAGGAAAAACTGGTGGCGCTGGAATACGAACTGTTCGACAAGTTGCGCCAGAAAGTCGCAGGGCATGCGGCGGCCCTGCAGGAAAACGGCCGCGCCCTCGCCACGGTGGACTGCCTGCTCGCCTTCGCGGAGGTTGCCCATCAACAAAACTACGTGCGGCCGCTGATCGATGACGGCACCGTGCTCGACATCAAACAAGGCCGCCACCCGGTGGTGGAAAAGCTGCTGCCCTTCGGCGAAAAATTTGTGCCCAACGACACCTATCTCGATGACGACAGCCATCAGATCCTGATCATCACCGGCCCCAACATGGCGGGCAAATCGACTTACCTGCGGCAAGTGGCGTTGATCGTGCTCATGGCGCAGATCGGTTCGTTCGTGCCGGCCGCCGAAGCGCGCATCGGCATGGTCGACAAAATCTTCACGCGCGTCGGCGCTTCGGATAATCTGGCCGGCGGAGAGAGCACGTTCTTGGTGGAGATGAACGAAACCGCGAATATTCTGAACAACGCCACCAGCCGCAGCCTGGTGCTGCTCGATGAAATTGGCCGCGGCACCAGCACCTATGACGGCTTGTCCATCGCCTGGGCAGTGGTCGAATACCTTCATGAAAACGCCAAAATCGCGGCGCGCACGCTATTCGCGACGCACTATCATGAATTGATCGAGTTGGAGAAGCTGTTCGCGCGGGTCAAGAACTACAACGTGCTGGTGAAAGAGTGGGGCGATCAAGTGGTGTTCCTGCGCCGCATCGTCGCCGGCGGCTGCGATCACAGCTACGGCATCCACGTCGCGCAACTTGCGGGACTGCCGGCCAAAGTGATCCGCCGCGCCAAACAAGTGCTCGCCACGCTCGAGCAGCAATCGTTCGAGCGCGCCAATCTATCTGCGGAAGGCGAGCCGGCTGCTGCCGGCCAGGTGCAATTGGATATCTTTTCGCAGCAGGATCAGCGCGTGCGTGCAGCCCTGCTGCAACTTGATCTGAACAATCTCACACCCTTGGAAGCCTTGCAGCAGTTGGCGCATTTGCAGAAACTGGCAAACGAGTGAAACTCTGTTGCCTGGAAGTGAGTTAGCAAGCTGTTTGTGAATGAAATCAAAACATCGTAAAATCCTGCAAGCGATTTTCACAGATCCGGCCCGTTCGAATATTTTGTGGGCGGATATTGAAAGCCTACTTCAAGCCCTGGGTGCTGAGGTCAGCGAAGGCGAAGGTTCGAGAGTTCGGATTGCATTGAATAACGTTCGAGCTGTTTTTCATCGCCCGCATCCTCGCAAAGAGACTGATAAAGGTGCAGTCAAGTCGATGCGACGTTTTTTAGCCGAAGCAGGAGTGCAGCCATGATGCAATACCACAGTTATCTTGCTCGTGTGGAGTATGACGACGAGGCAAAAATTTTTCACGGCGAAGTCATAAATACCCGTGACGTCATCACGTTTCAGGGAAAATCAGTAGATGAGCTTAAAAAAGCATTTGAAGCGTCCGTGGATGATTACCTGGCCTTTTGCCGGGAGCGCGGTGAAGAGCCGGACAAACCTTTCAGTGGCCGCTTCACCATTCACCTGTCTCCGGATCAGCACAAAAAGGTCATCATGGCTGCTGAAAAAGCCGGGAAGACTCTTGATTCGTGGATTGCAGACACGCTGCTGCAAGCAGCGCAATAGCAAATCATTTACTGGGAATAAGGCACGATGACTCAAATTAGCCTGGATAAAATAAAGCATGATCTGCCCGCATTCCTTCGCCGTGTCGAAACCGGGGAAACGTTTGTGATCGTCAGAGCTGGAAGAGCGGTGGCCGAACTCAAGCCGGTTGCTGCAGACACCATCACTGCGAATGCAATAGGGCTGCGTCCCCATGCACTGGCCAGAGGTGAATTTGTTGTGCCGGATGATTTTAGTGACCCACTACTTCAATAATGTTCAGCCACGGCTAGGCCGTGGCTTCAACTTGGCAGATGCCACGGCCAAGCCGTGGCTGAACACCTTCCGCACGGATTTGGTACGTTGCATTGAGTAAAACAATGTGACAATTGAGCAATGGCGTGGCAAAGAGCCGCACAAATCTTTCTGCGGCCGCTTCACCGTCCGCCTATCTCCGGATCAGCACAAAAAAGTCATCATGGCTGCTGCAAAAGGCGGGAAGAATCTTGATTCATGGATTGCAGAAGCGCTGCTGCAAGCGGCACAATTACGATTTATCGTCTCACCCAGAATAAAACAATGGAACGACAAATCACTGGAGCGCTGGATCGTTGGATTAATGGATTGATGCAGCCCCAATAATCCATTAATCCACCCATCCACCAATCCAAGCATTCACAAATTTACATGTAAACCCCGAAACTTACCGAGACCTACATGATCTCCACCAAAAAAGTTGTCCCCTTTGTGCTCGCACTATTATTCGCCGGCGCCGCCTTTGCCGGTGAAACCCGCACCGCCAAGTACGCCAACGAATTTCTCAGCCTCGGGGTCGGCGGCCGCGCGCTGGGCATGGGTGGCGCTTATGCCGCGCTTGCCACCGACGTCACGGCCGGCTATTGGAATCCCGCCGGACTTGTGAATCTCGACTATCCGCAAATCATGCTCATGCACACCGAGCAATTCGACCGCACGATCAAATACGATTATGGCAGCTTTGCCATTCCCTTCGGCGCCAACCGCAGCCTGGGCCTCAGCCTGATCCGCCTGGGCGTCGATGACATTCCGGTTACACGCCTGCAAAATCCCGCGCTGCCGCTGGGCGCGGTTTATGTCGATGACGACGGCGTCACGCGCATCAACCGGCCCTACATCTTTCGCACGATTTCCGATGCCGAATACGCCCTGTTCCTGAGCTACGGTGTCAAGCGCAGCGAGCGCCTCAGCTTTGGCGTGAATGCCAAGGTGTTGCGCAAGAGCGTGGGCGACAATTCCGCCTGGGGCCTAGGTTTCGACGTGGCTGCATTGTACAATCCCGTCGGCAATTTACGGCTCGGCCTGAATTTTCAAGACATCACCACCACTGTGCTGGCATGGAACCAGGGCACGCGCGAGATCATCGTTCCCACTTTGAAAGCCGGCCTTGCCTATCCCGTGGCCATTCCCATGCTCAACGGCTACATGTCTCCCGCGCTTGACTTCGACATTCGTTTTGAGGGCCGTGATTATGCGGCCCAGCTTGCCGCGGGTCCGGTGAGCGTGGATACACATCTGGGCTGGGAATACCAATTTCAAGAAGTGTTCTCCTTGCGCCTGGGCTCAGACACTGGCCGCTTCGCCGCCGGTGCCGGCATCAACCTGCCCAAGATACAAGTTGATTACGCCTTCATTGGCCACGAAGACTTGGGCGAAACCCATCGCGTCTCGGCCCGATTTACGATTCAGGCAGCGAAGTATCGAAGGACGAAGTGAGTTCTTTCCCGGCCGCTTATCGCCTTATCAAGACGTACTCTTTGCCAATTTTTACATAGCCCCACGAATGGATTCGCAGTTTCGTGGGGTTGTTTGTTTGAGATTGGAAGAAGTGCCTCATCCGTGCAACGGTGGTGGATCAAGCCGGCGCGGTTACGGGTTATGATATGCCGGGGCCGGGACGCCTTGCGGCGGCTCGCAAGTTCCGACCAATGGCTGGGTGCAGGCGCATCGGATGCTGGTTCCCTGGCATGAAGCCCAAGCCACGCGCGATGTTCGCCTGACGGGCGTGAATTGGGAAGCGCCTTATGGCGCAATTGACGGCACCGATGCCCTGGCCGCGATGGAAAACGCGGTGCAGGTTAGGCAGATCGAAACCGGCACGTGGAAAAGCTGGACTCTGAGCAACGCGGTGCAGTTCTGGTTGGCTGATCCGAATAGCAACCATGGCGTCATCTTGTGGACACCGGACGAAGACTTAGACGGCTATGACATGCGCTTCTGCTCCTCGGAGCATACCAACACGCCCAAGCTGGAGGTGATCTGGTTGAACCAGCCCAAGGCGTTACCATCTGAGACCAGCTTAATGCCACGCGCGCGAGCGATGTCTTGCGGTAGAGAGCGGTGAGTGTGGCTTGAGGAGCAGCGCTATCCCTGCTTGGGCGGGATCAACGGAGCCATTTCTTTGCGCCTCTGTTTCGGACCACAGGCTCACCGCAATCTGGGCTAGTCTTACAGGACCACAAAATAAAAAAACTATCCGATCCCTGGCAAGTGCCGGGTAGCCCCGCGTTCACTCCACGTTATATCTCGTTGATCTTTCTTCCTTTCACTCAGAAAAAATTTCCCAAAAATTGTGTTGTATCTTAGCAGCGGCTTTCGTAAAATCTAAACCGCTTGTAAATTGTAACTTATTGCAAAATCGAATCGGGCGTAACTATAAACATGACCGAAGCGGACTGATGATTACAAGCATGACTGGCTATGGCCAGGGAGAATTCAAGAGTGATGGTTACGAGTCCTTTGTCGAAGTACGGGCCGTCAACCATCGCTTTCTGGATGTGACCATGCGGCTGCCGCGCGCACTGAGTGCCTACGAAGAAACCGTGAAAGAGATGGTGCGCAAATACGTGTCGCGCGGCCGGATCAATCTCGTAGTCACGCTCAAGAGCGAGCGTGACACCGGGCTGGGGCTGCGGCTGGACATGGAGGCGGCCTCGCACCACAAGCAATTGCTGGAGAAACTGCGGGACGATCTCGGCCTCGCCGGCGAGATTACCATCGATCATTTGCTGCACTTTTCCGAGATTCTCACCACCGACAGCAATGACCAGCTCCCGGCGGAGGTTTGGCAAACCGTGGAAAACGCCATCGCGCAGGCGATGCGCAACTTGAACGACATGCGCCAGCGTGAGGGTTTGGAGATCACCAATGATTTGCGCAGCCGCGTGGAAGCGTTGCAGCAGAAACTCGCGACCATTGAAGAACGTTCGATTGCGCGGCGCGGCGAAGAATTTCAACGACTGTATCAGCGCGTGAAAGAGATGGTGCAGACCAAGGAGTTGGATCCCAACCGCCTGGAGTTGGAGGTGGCACTGCTCGCCGACCGCGTCGATGTCACCGAAGAATGCACACGCTTTCGCAGCCACAACACGCTGTTTTTGGAGGCACTGGAGGAAGAGGCGCCGGCCGGCCGCAAACTCAATTTTCTGCTGCAGGAGATGAACCGCGAAGCCAACACCATCGGCGCCAAAGCCAATGATGCCAAGATCGCGCATCTCGTGGTCGAGATCAAAGAGGAAGTGGAAAAGCTCCGCGAGCAAATTCAGAACATCGAATGACGGGAGGCCGATGGATCAGGCACGCGCAACGACGAACGAACACGGGGCGGCTTCCGGCTATCTGGTGGTGTTGTCTGCGCCCTCCGGTGGCGGCAAGACGACGATTCTGCAGCGGCTGCTGCACAGCAACGATTCCGGCTTCTGCTATTCCGTCTCGGCCACCACCCGCAAGCCGCGCGGCAATGAACGCCACGGCCGCGAGTATTTCTTCCTCAGCCCGGAGGAATTTCAGCAGGGCATCGAACGCGGCCGCTTTTTGGAATATGCCCTGGTGCACGGCAACCTGTACGGCACGCTGCGCGAGAACGTCGAGCAGTGGCTGGCGCAGGGGAAATTCGTGCTGATGGATATCGACGTGCAGGGCGGCCTCAACATCAAACGGCAGATGGGCGAGCGCGCGATTTTGATCTTCATCCGCCCGCCCTCGCTGGAGCTGTTACGCGAGCGGCTGCACGGCCGCAACACCGATTCGGCGGAGGAAATCGCCGCCCGGCTGCAGGCCGCCGAGCAGGAAATGGCGGCCGCCGAACAGTATGATCACGTGGTGACGAATTTTGATTTGGATGATACCGTGCGGCAGGTGGCGGAGATCATTGCCCGCTACCGCAGGCAAGCGGCGCAGGCGGAAGGCAACTGAGCTGCCGCCGGACGCGACAATCTGGCAATCAATCAGATTCACATAACGCATCGATCAATCGGAGATGATCTCATGGTCAGCACTGTACCTCTGGAAGAACTGGAACGGCACGCCGGCAATTTGTATGAAGCGATCGTGGTGATCGCCAAGCGGGCGCGCCAAATCAACGACGAACAAAAACGCTACATCGAGCAGGAGCTGGGCTATGACAGCGCGCTGGACAACGTGCACGCCAACGACAGCGATGACGACGTGGAAGAGGTGCGAGACGAGCGTGCCAAGGCGCCGGTGAAGCTGATCAAGCTGCCCAAGCCCACTTCCATTTCGCTCGAGGAGATGATGGGCGGCAAGTTGAATTTCGATTATGCAGAGGCGCCCACAGACCGGGAGAACTGACCCTGCGATTCAACGGCAAAAAAATCCTCCTGGGGGTGAGCGGCGGAATCGCCTGCTACAAGAGCTGTGAGGTGGTGCGGGAGCTCAAACGCCGGGGCGCCACCGTGCGCGTGATGATGACGCCGAGCGCGCGGGAATTCGTCACGCCCCTGACCTTTGCGGCGCTGAGCGAGAATCCCGTGCTGACCAGCCTGTTCCCGGCAGCCGGTTCCGCGGCGATCGCGCACATCGACTGGTCGCGCTGGGGCGATCTCATTTTGGTGTGCCCGGCCACGGCCAACACCCTGGCGCGGCTGGCCAACGGTTTTGCCGATGAGCCGGTGAGCGCCACCATTCGCGCGGCGCGCGTGCCGGTGGTCTTGTGTCCGGCGATGAACGCCGCGATGTGGGAGGATCCGCTGGTGCAGCACAACATGCAGCGCCTGCGGCAGGCCGGCTATCGCTGTGTTGATCCGGAATTCGGCGAGTTGGCGACCACCACCGAGGGCGCGGGCTGGGGCCGGCTGGCGCGGCTGGAGTGGATTCTGGCGGAGGCGCTGGCCGCGGTGCAGCCCAGCCAGCCACTGCTGGGCATGAAAGTGCTGGTCACCGCCGGCCGCACCGAGGAATATCTCGATCCGGTGCGCATGCTCACCAATCCCAGCTCCGGCCGCATGGGCTTCGCGGTCGCGCAGGCGGCCTGGGCGTTGGGCGCGGAAGTGGTGCTGGTGCACGGCCCGACCGAGTTGCCGCCGCCGTACAAGATTCAAACCGTGCCGGTGGTGAGCGCCAATGACATGCGCGACGCCGTGCTGGCACATTATCCCGGAACCCAGGTGGTGGTGATGACCGCAGCGGTTTCCGACTACCGGCCGCGGCAGCGGGCAGCGGAAAAAATCAAGAAGAGCAGCGCCACCACCATGCTCGAGCTCGAAGCGAACGATGACATTCTGCGCCTGCTCAGCCGGCAGAAAACCGCAGCGGTGCACGTGGGCTTCGCGTTGGAGACGGAGAACGCGGTGCCGCATGCGCAGCAAAAGCTGCGGGAAAAAGCGCTCGATCTGATCGTGCTGAATGAGGCAACCGAGGCGGGCGCGGGTTTCAAAGGGGAAACCAATCGCGTCACGCTGATTGACGCGGCCGGGAATATCACCCGGCTGCCGCTGCTGTCGAAAAGTGAAGTGGCCTTTGAAATTTGGCAGGCCGTGCTGGCCCTCCCGGCGGCCGGGCAGGCACGCACCGCCCGCTCCACCTGTTGAGAAACCGCGCCGGGCGCAGAGCAGCGGGGCACGTGAACGTGCGACTGCTCAGCAAGTCGGCGCCAACCAGACAAGAGAATGTTGGAAAATCCGGCAGCGCAGCGCAAACCGCAGCACGACGAGAATGTCCGGCGGCCGACCGTCGATCAGATTATCGACCGGCTGCCGCCGCAGGATTTGAATGCGGAAAAGGCCGTGCTCGGTGCCATGCTGCAAGAGAGCAATGCCGTCAGCAAGGCGATCGAATTGCTGGAAGACTGGTGCTTCTACACCAGCAGCCATCAGTACATTTTCCAGGCAATGCAGTCGTTGTTCGATCGCAATCACCCGATCGACCCGCTGACGGTGTCGGCGGAATTGCAGCGCCAGCAGCATCTCGATGGCGCCGGCGGCAATTACTATCTCGCCGAGCTGGTGGCGAGCGTGCCTTCGGCCGCCAATGTCGAGTATCATGCCCGCCTGGTGTTGGAGAAGGCGATTCTGCGCCGCTTGATCGGCGTTGCCACCGAGATTTCCAGCGAGGCGTTCGAGGGCAAGGAGCCGGTCGATGATTTGCTGGACAAGGCGGAGCAGCGCATTTTTGCGCTTTCGGAACGCCGGCTGCGCCGGGGCTTTGAGTCGATCAATCCCGTGCTGCACCGCACCTTCGAGACGATCGAAACCTATCATCAACGCAAGGGCAGCGTCACCGGGGTGGCCACCGGCTTCAAAGATTTGGATGAGATGACTTCGGGCTTTCAGAAGTCCGACTTGATCATCATCGCCGGCCGGCCCTCGATGGGCAAGACCGCCTTCTGTTTGAACATCGCGCGCAACGCCGCCATCGATCACAAAGTCGGCGTCGGAATTTTCTCGCTGGAAATGGCGAGCTATCAGCTTGCGCTGCGGCTCTTGTGCAGTGAGGCGCGCGTCAACTCGCATCAGGTGCGCACCGGCAAGCTGCCGCGCGAGCATTTCGCGCGGCTGGCGCATGCGGTTGGCCGGCTGGCGGAGGCGCCGATTTACATCGATGATTCGCCGGCCTTGACCGTGATGGAGATTCGCGCGAAGGCGCGGCGGCTGGCAGCGGAGAAGCAAGTCGGCATGTTCATCGTCGACTATCTGCAGCTCGTGCGCGGCCCGCGCAGCGCCGAAAGTCGGCAGATCGAGATTTCCTTGATTTCACAATCGCTCAAGGCGCTGGCCAAGGAGCTGGACGTGCCGGTGATCGCGCTGTCGCAGCTTTCGCGCGCGGTGGAACAGCGCGGGGGCGACAAGCGGCCGCAGCTTTCGGATTTGCGGGAATCGGGCGCCATCGAGCAGGACGCCGACATCGTCATGTTCATTTACCGGCCGGGGCAGTACACCCGGGAATTGAACGACAACACCGCGGAAATCATCATCGGCAAACAGCGCAACGGCCCCACCGGCACGGTGGAGCTGTTGTTCCACAAAGACAACGTGCGCTTTGCGGACATTGATCGCTTTCATACGGAAAACAGCTTCAGCGGCGCACCGTTTTGAGTCAAAGCCCTGCCGCACATGCCGCCGGGCGCGACCGGAGACATGCAGCGCGGCGGCAGCGAGCTGAGAAATCAGTGTGGCAGCGAGGTGAGATGAGGTGAGCGCTCCTGTGCAGGAAAGAGCAACGGTGAGCTTTGATGAACGCCGGGGTAGGGTGGCGAAGACAACGAGACGGAACAGACTGGCACGAACGGGCATCATGGCGACATACGACTTCGACAAGGAGCTGGCGCGGATTGTGCGCCGGCTGCACCGCTACAGCAAGCATCCCATCAATCATGAGCTGCTGGCGCAGGCGTTTCATTTCAGCGAAGAGGCGCATCGCAACCAGTTGCGCAAATCCGGCGAGCCTTATTTCGTTCATTGCGTGGAGGTCGCCAAAATCCTGTGCGAGCTGCGCATGGACTACGTCACCATCGTCGGCGGCCTGCTGCACGACGTGGTGGAGGACACCGGCGTGACCATCGCAGAGGTGCAGGAAAAGTTCGGTGAGGAGATCGCCGGCCTGGTGGACGGCGTGACCAAAATCTCGGAGCTGAAATTCGACAGCGTGGAAGTTCGCCAGGCGGAAAACTTCCGCAAGATGCTGCTGTCGATGGTCAAGGACATTCGCGTCATCCTGATCAAGTTTGCCGACCGGCTGCACAACATGCGCACCATCGAATACCTGCCGGAAAAGAAGCAGCGGCGCATCGCGCTCGAAACCCGCGAAATTTACGGCCCGTTGGCGCACCGGCTGGGCATCGGCAAAATCCGCTGGGAGCTGGAAGACCTGGCGTTCAAAACCCTGGCGCCGCAAGCCTACTGGAATCTCGTCAACAAAATCGCCGAGAAGCGGGAGGAGCGGGAGGCCTACCTGCGGCGTTTCACCGAGCCGGTGCGGGCCGCGCTGCGGGACGCCGGCCTGCCGGCGAAAATCACCGGCCGGCCCAAGCATCTCTACAGCATTTTTCAGAAAATGCTGAGCCGTGACAAATCGTTCGAAGAGATCTTCGATTTGCTCGCCGTTCGCATTGTCGTGAAGCGCACCGAGGATTGCTACTTCGTGCTGGGCATCGTGCACAATCTCTTCACCCCGGTGGCAGAACGCTTCAAAGATTACATTGCCACGCCCAAATCCAACCTGTACCAATCGCTGCACACCACCGTGGTCGGTGCCGGAGGCAAGATGGTGGAGGTGCAAATTCGCACCGAAGACATGCACCGGACGGCGGAAGTGGGCGTGGCGGCGCACTGGCGCTACAAGGAAGGCAAACAGAAGGCCGACGAGCTTGACAAACAGCTTGCCTGGCTGCGCCAGATGCTGGAGTGGCAGCACGACACCAACGATCCCAAAGAGTTCATGGAGAACCTGCGGATCGATCTGTTTCAAGATGAGGTGTTCGTGTTCACGCCCAAGGGCCGGCTCAACAAGCTGCCGGTGGGCAGCACGCCGGTGGATTTTGCCTTTGCGGTGCATACTGACATCGGCCTGCACTGCATCGGCGCCAAAGTGAACGGCCGCATCGTGCCGCTCAACTATCGCCTCAAGAGCGGAGACACGGTCGAGATCATCACCAGCGCCAATCAAAAACCAAACAAGGACTGGATCAAGTTCGCGCAAACATCCAAGGCGCGCGCCAAGATCAAGCGCTGGCTGAAGGAATCCATGGCCGAGCAAAGCCAGAAGCTCGGCGCGGAAATTTTGGAGAAGGCTTTCAAGCGCGCCCACGTGAACCGGGACGAGATTGACGTCAATGAAGTGGCGCAGCTTTTGGGATTGGCGGATGCCGTCGAGCTGCATGCCGCCATCGGCCGGGGCGACGTGGCGGCGCAAAGCGTGATCCAGAAGATTCTGCCGGAAGTGCCGGAGGGCAACGACAAGCCCGGCTTCTTCAAAAAGATCATCGACAAGGCGCGCGGCTCGGCCATTGGCGTGCGCGTGCAGGGTTTGGATCATTTGCTCATCAACTTCGGCAAATGCTGCCAGCCGGTGCCGGGCGACCGCATTCTCGGCTTCTTGACGCAGGGCCGGGGCGTGGTGGTGCATCGCACCGACTGCCCGAACATCCTGCGACTGCTGGAAAACCCGGAGCGCCGGGTGGAAGTGCAGTGGGACGTCGAGCCCAATAAACATTTCACCGTGCGGCTGCAGTTGCTGGGCACGGACCGCAAGCACTTCCTGCGCGATGTCAGTGACGCCATTTCGCAAACCGACACCAACATCGTCAGCATCGAGATGCGCGCGGAAGACGGCGTGGTGCACAGCAACATCATCATTGAAGTGAAAAACCTGCAGCATCTCACCCGGGTCATCGGCCGCATCAGCAAGGTCAACGGCGTGTTCAGTGTCGAGCGGGTCGGCGGGACCGACGAATTGATCGCGGAGGAGGAAGTTGTCTGAATCTTCCGGCGAGTGCCGTATGAACGCAAAATGAGGAGTCGTGGTCATGAAGAGCACCATTACCAAGAAAGACGTTGCCAAACGAACCGCGAAGATCGTCAACGAGAAGATCTATCTCACCGAGAAGGTCGTCGATGGCGTGTTCACGGCGTTGCGCGAGTTCATGGAGCAAGCCAACCCGGAGATCCGCATCGAAATCCGAGATTTTGGCGTGTTCGAGGTGAAAACCACCAAGCCCAAGCCCAAGGCGCGCAACCCCAAAACCGGCGAAATCATCTACGTGCCTGCCCGCCGCAAAACCCACTTCAAGGCCGGCAAGCTGCTCAAAGAAGTGTTGAAGCAGCCGCTCACCGACCTGCCGCCGCGCAGCGAGGACGGCAAGAAGGACTGGGAAGACTGGGACGAGGATTGGGAGGAAGAGGAGGAGCGCGACGAGGAAAAAGCCGACGAGCAAGAGGATGAGGAAAAGGAACCCCGCCAGACGCCGTGACGCGTGGCGCGCCTTCTCGAGAAAGTTACTCACGCTTGACCAGCAACATTGATTTGCCTATGGCAACTGTGCAGGCCGCGCCGCCCGGCCGGAGAATTCTCGCATTGGACTACGGCAGGCGCCGCATCGGCGTGGCGGTGAGCGATGCTTTGCATCTGCTGGCGCATGGCCGTGACACGCTGCCCTTCACCGCGAAGGGCGAATTGTTCGCGCGCTTGCGGCGGCTCATCCAGGAAGAGGAAGTCGGCTTGATCGTCGTGGGGCTGCCGCGCCACCTCAACGGTGACGACAGCGACATGACCAAGACCGTGCAAGCCTTCATTCGTGAGCTCGAGCAGCAGGTGACCGTGCCGGTGGTGGCCTGGGATGAACGCTGGTCGAGCAAACAGGCGGAACGCACGCTGGCGGAGACCGGCGCCCGGCGACAACCCAAAGAAAAAATCGACCAGTTGGCGGCCATTTTGATTCTGCAGAATTATCTGGACCGCTTGCACTCACTTCAATGAAACCTTGGCTATGAGAACGATCAGACTCGCCGTCATCGGCGCCGGCGGTATTGCCCAAGTTGCGCACATTCCCATTTGGAAAAAGCTCTCCGGTGTCGATTTGGTGGCGGTGTGCGACACCAATCTCGCTCGTGCCAAGGCCGTGGCCGAGCGCTATGCCATCCCCCAATACTACACCCGCGATGACGACGTGCTGAAACGCGACGATATCGACGCCATCGACATTTGCGCGCCCACCCACATGCACATGCCGCTCGCCCTCGCCGCCCTGTCCGCCGGCAAACATGTCCTGGTCGAAAAACCCATGGCGCTCAACTTGGAACAAGGCCGCAGCATGGTGGAGGCGGCCCGGCGCTATCAACGCAAACTCATGGTGGCGATGAACGTGCGCTTTCGCCGCGATGCCATCAACCTGAAATCCTTCATCGAAGCCGGCGAACTGGGCGATATTTTCTACGCCCGCTGCGGCTGGCTGCGCCGCCAGGAAAAATGGTCGGAGCACTCCTGGCTTTTTCAAAAGCAATACTCCGGCGGCGGCGTGCTGATGGACTTGGGCATCCAGATGCTCGACCTCTCCCTGTGGCTCTTCGGCAACAAGCAGGCCAGGGCCGTGAAAGCCACGCTCTACAACAGAGTCTCCAAACTCGAGGTGGAAGACACCGCGGTGGCGTTCGTGCATCTCGAAGACGGCAGTTCCCTGGCGCTGGAAGTGAACTGGACGTTCTTCACCGCCCAAGACGAGCTCTACACCCACTTGCTGGGCACGCAAGGCTGGGCCATGACCAACCCCCTGCGGGTGATGAAAGAGGTGCACGGCAATTTCACCAACCTGACCCCGCACGTCGACGATAAACCCATGTCGCGCTACAAACGCTCCTACAGCAACGAACTGCGGCACTTCATAAAATGCCTGCGCGACGACACGCCCATGCTCTCCACCGGTGAAGAGAGCCTGGATCGCATGCGCATCATCGAAGCCATGTACGAATCCGCGCGCCGCGGAAAAGAGGTCGAGCTTTGAGGTCACGTAATCTGCTGCTCTGCCTGCTCGCGGCACTGGCCTATGAGCGTGGCGGTACCTCCAACGTTGGAGGCAAGCACCTG
>JBBIKM010000010.1:34357-67928 GCA_037445455.1 bacterium
GGCACTGGCCCTGACGCTGGCCTTCCCGCCCTATCGTTGGGGATTTCTGGCCTACTGGGGCTTGATTCCCCTGTTGCTGCTGTTGCAGGACAAAGCGCCGGCGGAGACCGTGCGCTGGAGCGCGTTGTTCGGGCTGCTGCTGACGGCGCTCGCCATCCTGGCCTCCGGACGAATGGGGCCCTTCACCAACATGTACACCATTGCGGCACATGCCTCGTTCTATGTCTTCTTTGCGCTGCTGCTGCTGCCGCTGCGGCGGTGGTGGCCGCGCGGCTATCTGATCGCCGTGCCCTTCTTGTGGATGGCCATGGAAGCCGGCAAGGCGCTGGTGCAGGCCGACTTTCAGGCCTTTGCCCTGGGCTATACACAGAATTACTACCTGCAGATGATCCTGTACACACCGGCATTTGGCGTTTATGCCGTCTCGCTTTGGGTGGCGGCGCTCAACGCATTGTTGCTCGGCATGTGGCTGCGCCGGTATGAACCACGCTGGCTGGCCGGCCTGAGCGCAGTGCTGTTGCTGGCGTTTGCCCTGCCGTTTGCTCTCAGCCGGCTCATCACTCCGAATACGCGGCAGTTTGAGGAACCGAAGATCGAAGTTCGACTACTCAAAAAAGCGAAAACAAGTGTATCGTCTCTTGCGACTCTTACACCATTCCCCGAATCAACCACGATGCTCCCAGCCGCTGCCCTGGTCTGAATGGATATGCCGAAATCAGTTTTGCAACCGTCTGGCTGCGGCACGGGCCGCACTCATGATTTTTCTCAGCGCCACCGGCGCCTGGGCGCAGGAGGCATACCTCACCACCAATACCCTGAGCGCGCGACCGCTGGCCATGGGTGGCGCGTTTGTGGCAGTGCACGATGAACTGGCTGCGGGCTTGTACAATCCCGCCAGCTTCGGCAGCCGCAGCGCACGCGACCCGATTTTCAAGCTCTTTCTCAATCCCTTGACCCCCGCGTGGGCGCTGGCGCGGCCGGCGCGATTTTTCAACCAGTCCACCGGCGCAGGCGCGCGCGCGGTCGCCACTGCCGGGCTGTTGATCAAGGGCATGGTGTTGCGCCTCGGGCCTTTTGATTTCGCCGCCCTCATCGCCGAGCAATCCACCCGCTGGACGTTGCTGGCGCGCAGCGGGTGGGGCGAGGTCGACGAGTATCTCGACAATCAATACAGCGTGTTCGCAGCGCGCATGCGGGTTGCGGAGAGAGTCGCGATGGGAGGGAGCCTTGGGCTTTATTATCAAAGCTCGGCGCCGGAGCGGCGGGAATGGGTGATGCGGGCTGCCTATGGCATCACGGTGGCGCCGTGGCAAAACGTGCTGGTGGGCGTAAGCTACCTCACCCTGCCCACGCAATCCGGCCAGGGCTACCGTGACCATCCGGAACGGTTCGTTGACGGCAGCGTTAATCTCGGTGTGAGTGCCAGGCCGCGACCGGGCACCCTGCTGGCCCTGGATGTGCGAAACCTGGTGGAAGACAACACCGAGATGGTGCGCGAGCCGCATGTCGGATTCGAGCAGCAGCTCTTTTCGGTGATCGCCCTGCGCGGCGGCGCGTTTTGGATGGGCCGGGAAGAGCGCATGGCATTCACTGCGGGCTGCGGGCTGTTCAACACCGCCGACCTGCTGTTTGCGGGCCGGCGCGGCCATTCGCCCAATTGGCTGTTGAATTACGGCGTGGTGATCGAAGCCGGCGGGCGCCGCAAGATCCACGCGCTCACCACGATCCTTCGCCTTTAACCGGAAGCGAGCTTCTGTTGAAAACAGCCAGGATTTTGTTTGCGGCTCTTTACTTTCTCGAGTTTGCGCCAGCCGGTGCGCAACTGCCACCCAATAATCTGCAGTTCCTGGAGGCAGCCCTGCGAGCCTGTGCAGCAGGGCCGGCGGCCACGCTCGCGGCTGTGCCGGACTCGGTGATTGTGATCGCACGCGAGCCAGCCGGCGCCGCAAGCCCAGGCCGGCTGCTGCAAAGCGCGCTGACCGAAATCATTCGCACGCAAAACCGGCAAGGCGTTTTTGACCGGGAAGGCGTCTCAAGAAAGGGGATCGCGGTCAATTACGCCGTCGTGCAAGCGCAATTGACTTACAGCCGGCTGCCGGGCGGATGGTTGGGCTGGCTGCGCACGGCGCGCGCCCAGCGGTGCGCGCAGGTGGCGGTCGACTTCGATATTCACCATGAAGCCACCGGCGAGATCTATTTTCAGGGACTGGTGCAGATCGTGCACCGCGATACCGTACAAGCCGGCCAGATTGCCGGACTGGAAAACACCGCCGTGCCCATGACCGTCGGACGATGGGTGGAGCGGGAACGCAGTCACCGCTGGCTCGAACCAGCGGTGCTGGTCACCGCAACCGGCGCCATCGTTTATGCGTTTTATTCGCTGCGAAGTCAATAGGAACTTGTGCAAAGGTGCCAATGAAAACTCTGATGAACCGGAACCGTTTTTTCCTGAACGTGCGGCGAGGCGGTATTTGCCTGCTGGCGGGGCTCACCGTGCTCACCGGGCTGCTGGCCTGCGGCAGCAACAAGCTGCGCGCCAACCTCACCAACGAGGAACGTCTGGCCTATGCCATGGAGTTGTTCCGCAAGAAGAATTACTATGATGCCCGCACGCAATTTCGCATCGTAACGCTGAACGCGCCGGGCAGTACCTTCGTCGATGAGGCGCAGTACTACCTGGCGGAGTGCCACTACGGCATGGAGGAATTCATCACGGCCGCGGCGGAATACGAAAAACTCCTGCGCCTCTATCCGCAAAGCGAATACCTCGACGACGCGCAATACAAACTCGGCATGTGCTACTATCAGCTCTCGCCGAAAGCGGATCTCGATCAAAAATACACCTGGCAGGCGATCGAAGAGTTTCAGCGCTTCCTCGATGATTATCCCACCAGCGACTTGCGGCAGGAGGTGGTCAGCAAGCTCAACTTGACGCGCGAAAAACTCGCCAAGAAAGAGTACCGCACCGCTGATCTCTATCGCCGCATGGCCTACTACGAGTCGGCGTTGATCTACTACGACGGCGTGCTCAACCGCTTCTATGATACCCGGTACTATGAGCCTGCGCTTTTCTTCAAAGCCGAAGCCCTCACCAAGCTGGAGCGCTACAGCGAAGCCCGGGAAAGTCTGAAGACTCTTCTCGACAAGTATCGCCAGGATCAAGAGAGGGCTGAGGCCAGTCATGGCGGCTTGGCGGAACAAAAGTACCGGCAGCGGGCCACAGCTCTGCTCAAAATGCTGGAAGACAAACTGGCCACGAACGGCCAGGCCAGGAATTAGAGAAGCGCATGCGAGTCGGCATTTTCGGCGGCACGTTTGATCCGGTGCACTACGGCCATCTCATCATTGCAGAAACCGCCAGCGAAGAGCTGCAGCTCGAGCGCGTCCTGTTCGTGCTGGCACCCCAGCCTCCTCACAAGAACGCCGTGCAACTGACCGCGGTCGCGCATCGCCTGGCGATGCTGCGCGCTGCCGTTGCCGGCAATCCCCGCTTTGAAGTCTCCACTGTGGAACTGGAGAGACCCGGGCCTTCTTACACCGTAGAGACTCTCCGCCTCCTGAGTCGCCGGCCGGAATATGCCGGTGCGCAATTCCATTTGATCATTGGCGCTGACAGTCTGGCGGAATTTCACAAATGGCGTGAACCAGAAACGATCCGCAGCCTCGCACGGTTGGTAGTCTATCCTCGCCCCGAAAAACAAGCGGAATCCGAGGCGGCAGCGCTGACTCAAGCCGATCATCAACTGGGCGGCAACCTGATCGGAATTTCGTCTACTGACATACGTATCAAGGTTAAGAATAACAGATCGATACGCTACCTGGTTCCCGAGGCGGTCCGAGGCTACATTCGCACGCATGGCCTGTACAAATAGTGCTTGCTTTTTGAAGGTCGATGGTTTATCTTGCGCCCTGCAAAAAAGATAGGTAGGCGCGAGAACAAGGACTTAGCTCGTTTCCATCATGGCGCAAATCCTGCAGATCTGTACCTCGCCGTCGTGGGGAGGTATGGAGATGCATGTCAGCTATCTATCTCAGCATCTGGCGAACCGCGGGTACAAGATTCTGCCGTTGTGTAGACCCGGCTCTCCACTCTATGCCGATTTCCAGAGGCGCGGTTTCCAACCGTACGATTTGAGCCTGGGAGGATATTTCCATCCTCGAGCGCTTCTCAAGCTAGCAAGACTCTTGCTGAAGGAACAGCCGGAGGTGATCCACGCCCACTATTCTCGCGACCTGTGGACATTGGTGCCGGCGCTGGCGCATCCCGGCATGCCGCGAATTCCCCTGGTTTTGACCAAGCACATCGGGACGCAAAAGCCCAAACGCGATCTTTTACATCGCTATCTTTATCGCCGCGTCGATTACCTCATCGCCATCTCCGAAGTCATTCGGCGCAATCTGTTGGCGACCCACCCTGTTGCCGCCGGCAAAGTCGGCGTCATTCACCACGGGGTCGATCTGCAGGAATTTTCCCCGCAACGTTTTGCGGCGGCCGCGGTGCGCGCGGAACTGGGCGTGTCAGCCGAGCATCTGGTTTTCGGCATCGTCGGCCGGCTGCAAATCAGCAAGGGCTACCTGGAGTTCCTGGAGATGGCGCGCCGTCTGCGACCCCGGCTGCCGCACGCCCGTTTTGTCTTGATCGGCGGACCAAGCCGGGGCGAAGAGGAAGAAGCCCGGCTCATTCTTGATCGCATCGCCGCTGCGGGCTTGCAGGAGGTGACCATCTGCCTGGGCTTCCGCAAGGACATTGCCCGTCTGCTTGCCGCGCTCGATGTCTTTGTTTTTCCCTCGCACGCCGAGGCGTTCGGCTTGGTGTTGATCGAAGCCATGGCCATGGGCAAGCCGGTGATCTCTTCGAATTGCGACGGCGTACTCGATATCGTCAAGCCGGGGCAGACCGGACTGCTGGTGCCGCCCAAAGACGTGGCAGCCCTCACTCAGGCGGCACTGCAACTGGCGGAAGACGCTCACCTGCGCCGGCGGCTGGGCGCCGCGGCTGAGCGCCACGCGGCGGAGGCATTCTCTCTGCCGAAAATGCTGGCGGCGACTGAAGCCGTCTATCATCAGCTCGCCGGCGAAACTGTAAGCATGACGGCCGGTGCCGGAGCAGCGATCTGTTTCTCCTGAGCGCAGGCCTTAGCCATTTCTGGGCGGACACAGCGAATTTGAAACCTTTGAAGGAGATGAGCATGCAACCGAAACCCAATACGCAAGACCTGGGCTCAGACCGCGTCTTCACCGGCGCGTTGTCTGAGCTGATGAGCATTGCGGCAGGCCATTCGCTTTTCCGCCTCGAACACACTGACCAACGGCCGGTGGGCGAGCTCGATTTGCAGACCATCAAGCTCGGCCCCAAGGAGGACGAGGAGGAGTGGGACGAGGAGGAAGATGATTTGGACGACGAAGACTTGGACGAAGACGAAGACGAACCCGAAGGCGAGGAGGGTGAAGCTGGCGAAGAAGAAGACACCGACCTCGAAGAAATCGACGAAGAAGGCGAAGAGGAACTCGACGACTTCGAAGACTGGGATGACGAAGAACAATGGGACGATGAAGAAGACTGGGAGGACGCCGACGAGGAAGAGGACGAAGAAGAAGACGAGGAAGAAGAAGAAGACGAAGAAGCGGAAGAAGATGACTGGGAGGAGGAAGAAGACTGGGACGACGAAGACAACCCTGATGAAGATGAAGATTCCTTCGACTGGGGCGACCGGGAAGAGTGGAACTGAAGCTTGACCGCCGCCCGGCAGCGCTTCGCAAGGCGCCGTCGTGCCGCCCAGCGTTTCTTCCATTCCGTCAATGACGCGATTGTTGAGAAGCCGTGTGAACGGCTTTTCTTTTTTCAGGCCAACTTGATGAACTACCAGGTTAAAATTGGCGAGCGGATCGTAGCGGTCCGGGTGGTGGATGCGGCTGCCGGCCTTGCCGAGCTGGAGGGCAAGCCGGTGCGCTTCGACTTTCGCCACGTGCGCGGCGATTTGTATTCGATCTTGATCGATAACCAGGCTTATTCTGTGCAACTCAGCGGCGCCAGCCCCGAGCAGGAAGTCCGCATCGGCCCGCACGTCTACACCGTCAGCGTGGCGGACCAGCGCAGCCTGGCGCTGGCCGCGCTCAAACGCCAGGTCAAAACAGAGGCCGGCGAAACCGCAGTGAAGGCGCCCATGCCGGGTTTGATCACGCGGATTTTGGTGAAGGCCGGGGACACCGTGACCGCCGGGCAGGCGCTGGTGGTCATCGAAGCGATGAAAATGGAGAACGAGCTTAAATCACCGGTGGCAGGCGTGGTGGCAACGGTGACGGCGCAAGCGCATACCGCGGTGGAGAAGGGCGCGGTTTTGCTCACGATTAAGACAGGATAACGGGAGAATCGGTGGGCTGTTTTCTTGAGAAGCTTATTCGCTGCCGTTGTCATCCTGATTGAATCCGATGAAGAGCAAGGCCCAGTCCCAGGTTATTCACAAGATCCCGCGGGCTGACAGGGGGTCACAAATCAAGTGAGCAAGCCGAACCAATCAGAGCAACGGCCTGCCAAACATCCAGAGCGACAAAGGGCATCTCGAATTGGGATGCCCTTTGTGTTTTGATTGCTCTGGCTTTCTTATCATTTTGCCAAATCAAC
Organism: bacterium; assembly: GCA_037445455.1. Lineage (GTDB taxonomy): Bacteria > Zhuqueibacterota > Zhuqueibacteria > Zhuqueibacterales > Zhuqueibacteraceae > Coneutiohabitans. The sequence goes on from JBBIKM010000010.1 coordinate 40,980, forward strand.
CGCGTTTTGCAGAATGCTGCTCTCCCGAACACCAAAAGCGATCTGGGCTGGCAATCTCTTGGGAAGGGCAGTCAGGAAATAAACCGATTTCAAGAGGACTCTCCCCGGCAGCCGCAACCGCTGGGGAGAGTCCTGTTCAACCTTCACGAACACCCGCTCGTCGAACCGCATTCCAGGCACTTGTAGCAACTGCCGCTGCGCACCATCACACTGCCGCATTCGTGGCAGGGCGGTGCATCGGCCTGGCTTTGGTAGGTGCTGTGTTCGAGCTGGGAGGCGTGCGCCATGGCCAGCTTGTGATCCGCCGGGGTTGCGCCCACAGCGCCATTTCCCGTTGCGCCGTTCTCCGCATTGTCGATGCCGAAATCCGCGTCCATGCCGGTGCTGTGGCCGTTGGCGGGAATCTCCTGATCCGGCAAAAACTTCAGCGCCAGCCAGCGGAAAATGTAGTCGGTAATCGACTTCGCCATGCGTATCTGGGGATTGGTGGTGAAGCCCGAGGGCTCGAAGCGCGCGTGCTGAAACTTGCGCACCAACACCTGCAGCGGCACGCCGTATTGCAACGCCAGGGAAATCGCGGTGGCGAACGAATCCATCAAGCCCGAAACCACCGAGCCTTCCTTGGCCATCACCACGAAAATCTCGCCCGGGGTGCCATCTTCATACATGCCGACAGTGAGATAACCCTCATGTCCTGCAATGCTGAATTTGTGCGTAATGGATTGCCGCTCATCCGGCAGGCGCCGGCGCACAGGTTTCAACTTCTCCGCGGCCGCCGGTTTCGGCTTTGCCGGCTTGCTTTCCTCGAGGCTGGTTACCAGCGGCTGAATCCGCTTGCACCCGTCGCGATAAATGGCAATGGCTTTCAAACCCATTTTCCAGGCCTGCAAATAGGTCGCCGCAATATCCTCCGGCGTGATTTCATGCGGCATATTGACCGTCTTTGAGATGGCGCCGGAAAGGAAGGGCTGCACCGCCGCCATCATCTTCACATGGCCCATGTAGTGAATCGTGCGCTGGCCGCGCGCCGGCTTGAAGGCGCAATCGAACACCGGCAAATGCTCCTCCTGCAGGCCGGGCGCGCCTTCGATGGTGTCATGGCGATCGATGTACTCCAAAATGGCTTTGCGCTGCTCGTCGCTGTAGCCCAGCTTCTGCAGCGCTTCCGGCACAGTTTGGTTGACGATTTTGATCATGCCGCCGCCCACCAGCTTTTTGTATTTCACCAGCGCGATATCCGGCTCCACGCCGGTGGTGTCGCAATCCATCATGAACCCGATCGTGCCGGTGGGCGCCAACACCGTGACTTGGGAGTTCCTGTAGCCAAACTCGCGTCCCAGGTCAAAGGCCTCCGCCCAAACGTTCTTGGTCACCTGAAACAGGGAGGAGGGCACCAGGTGCTGATCGATGGCATCGACCTGCGCGGCGTGCTGCTGGATCACGCGCAGCATGGGTTCGCGATTGCGGCTGTAACCCGGAAACGGGCCCATGGTGCTGGCGATGAGCGCGGAAGTCTTGTAGGCCTGGCCGTGCATCAGCGCCGTGATCAGACCGGCATAAGCGCGGCCCGCGTCACTGTCGTAGGGCAGGCCGGAGGCCATCAGCAGCGCGCCCAGGTTGGCGTAACCCAGGCCCAACGGCCGGTAGTCGTGGCTGTTCTTCTCGATTTTGGGCGTGGGATAACTGGCATTGTCCACGATGATTTCCTGCGCCAAGATCGCGACGCTGACCGCGTGAGTGAAGGCGGCGTGATCGAAACTGCCGTCGGCGTGGCGAAAGCGCATGAGATTGAGCGACGCGAGATTGCAGGCGGTGTCGTTGAGGAACATATATTCAGAACAATTCGCCACGACCAGTCCGTTGACGATGTAGGAGTGATTGACCGGCTCCGTGAGATTATAGGTCAATTCCACGCCGTCATCTTCACAGCTTACCAGATTGATCGTTTCGTCAGTAGCGTAATGCTCTGTGCGCTCAACAATTTCGATGAGCTTTGTGCTTGGCTTTTTCGTGGCGAAGCCGATTTGCTTGGCGAAGACTCGCAAAGAGCGGCCGGTGATGCGCAAGTCATACGACGGCCCCCTGGATTCATAGACCACTTCTGAGCCGTCGCGGCGCGTGTATGGAAGACCGCTTTTGCCGGCAGCCGGCTTGGTCTCGTCGATTCTGCTGAAAATGCCAAACGTGGCGAGCAGCCTCTGCGCGCCCTGCAACAACTCTTTGCTCTTGCTTCCCAAACCCACGTAGCGCGTGCCATTGGGTTGCTCGACCACGCAACCATCGGCAGTGAAGAGTCCCTTGAGAAACGCAGCCACGATGGGCGTCGGCGCTTGAAAAATGCTCGCCGGAATAACCTTGTTTGCCGCATACGTTTCTTTGACTCCCAACGCGACGATGAAACGCTTGAACGCGCCGCGACTTATCCGCACTTGCAGGGTTTTGTTTTCCATCACCGTCACATGCGGCTCTTCGCCCGTGAGCGCTTTGAGCGTTTGCGAGTGCCTGGGCAGGAGTTGTTCCTTGTCATCATCGCTGCCGTAGATCCACGAGACCACGTTGCCTGAAATGCTGCCGTCGCCCACTAGATGGCCGAGCAATTCGGCAAAGTCTTCGGTCCAACGCTCCGGCAACGCCAGCGGCGCATAGCGGTCGCCCTTGGCGCGGTAGGCGTCGAAATCGGAGGACGCCGGCATGTTCCAAGACGCCGCCGCGAACGTCGCAGCGTGCGTTTGCACCACGATTTTGTCTGCCGGAGTCAGCTCCGCAGCTTTGACCATGCCACGATTCTGCGTAAAGAAGCGGTGATTCCTGGTGCATCGCACTTCCATGCCGTTGCTGAAGCCCAATCGCACGATCGGATTGAAGCCGGTGATCATGTACTGCTCCGGCGACGTGAACCGTATTCCCTCGCCACCGCTCGTTTGATTGTCGGTCGCGACTTGAAATTCTTCGCCATGGTTTGCGCGCTCAATCAGCTCGCGGAAGCTGATTAACCCTTTGTTGGTGAGCACGAGGCTGTCGCCAGTGAAGCAGGGATTGCTGGCGTGGATGCGATCGGTATTGGAGCACGTGTGCCAGCGGTTGATGGTCGTGTCGAACTGCATGCCGGGATCGCCGCACAGCCATGCGGCTTCCGCAATCAGCTTCATCAAATCGCGGGCGCGGTAGGTCTCCACCACTTCCCCGGTGGTGACGGCGCGCGTCTGCCATTCGCCGTCGCGCTCGACCGCGCGCATGAACTCGTCAGTCACGCGCACGCTGTGGTTGGCGTTCTGGAAGAAAATCGAATGATAGGCTTCACCGTTGAAGGAGCCGTCATAGCCGGCGTCGATCAACGCCCACGCCTTTTTCTCCTCGCTGGCTTTGCTGTTGATGAACTCAACAATGTCGGGATGGTCGGCATTGAGAATCACCATCTTGGCGGCGCGCCGGGTTTTGCCGCCGCTCTTGATCACACCGGCAAATGCATCAAAGCCGCGCATGAAACTCACCGGGCCGCTGGCGATGCCGCCGCTCGAAAGCTTTTCCCTGGAAGAGCGCAGCGGGGAAAGATTGGAGCCGGTTCCCGAGCCCCACTTGAACAACATGCCCTCGGTTTTCGCCAGCTCCAAAATCGATTCCATGCGGTCTTCCACGGAATTGATGAAGCAGGCCGAACACTGCGGTTTCTTCTCGATGCCGCAATTGAACCAAACCGGGCTGTTGAAGGAAAGCTTCTGTTGCACGAGCAAATGCACCAGCTCATCATAAAAGACTGCGGCCTCCGCCGCGCCGGCAAAATAGCCGCCGGCGGCTCCCCAGTCGCGAATGGTGGTCGCGACGCGGTCGATCAGACGACGGACGCTGTTCTCGCGCTGCGGCGTGCCGAGCTTGCCGTTGAAGTACTTGCTGACCACCACATTGGTCGCGGTTTGCGACCAGAAGACCGGCACCTCGACGTCATCCTGCCGGAAAACGGTTTCGCCTTTTTCATTGGAGATGAGGGCGCTGCGGCGCTCCCACTGCACCTGCTCGAAGGGAGATTGCTTACCGTCGGTGAAATAACGCGCGATGGCAAGTCCGGACCCGGCAGGGCTGGCCGGCGTGGCGGCATTTCCCGGTGCTGGGGCGGCAGGATGGCCGTTGCCATTCGAGGTTTTCGGTTGCGTGGGGACACTCAGGGTTGCTGCTCTCGAAGCCATGTTGTTCCTCCATGATGTGGGTGATCAAACGGTACGACGCTTCAACGATTGAACCGTTCCTGGTAGCCAGACTGCCTGCACCGCGCCCCCCAGAAGACCCGGGTCATGCCCGGCAGGGCGAGAAAGTGCAGAGAGCGAATCAGCGCACGATCAGCTTTACTCCGGCAGGAGCCTGAGAGAGAATTTCTGCAGCGGCATGGGAATTGGCGATCGTCATCGCAACGACCGAAGGAATGTCTGCTGCTGGCAGCGCCGGAAATGACAGCCGATCAGGATCAGGCTGAGCGAAGGGCGGGACCGGAATCTCTGACTCTTCAGGAAAAATCACGGCCCGAATTTCTCACATGGCCTTCGGGCTGAGAGTCTTCCCTTGCCTCCCTGGCACAAGTCGTTCAGATTTCAACCTGTGGGACGGATGCCAATAACTGCTATTGCCCCAGTTCCATCATGCTTCCGATGAGGTGTGGCGCGCCGTGAGGGGGTGTGACTGCACTACGTTTTGTGCCGTCAGGATCAGCGGGCAAATCAGTTCGTTGCTTTACTTGCTCGCTGGATTCGACAGACTACCCGGCACAAAACGGCGCCAATATAACCTCTGACTCGCAAGAAGTCAAGCAAAAGTTTCGATATGTTGTATTTGGGTTTTTCGTTCACCCTACTAATAGTTGCCCAGCGAAGTCTTGACGCGCCAGATTCTGCTGGAAAAAGCGCTTGACAGCTTGGCAGATGGAGGTTATATTGCGCTGGAATTAACAAGGATTTAGCGTTGGAACATCGCTTTTCAGACTCAGACAAGGAATTTCTCAAGACTGCCATTGATCTCGCGGCGCGGGGGCGCGGATTCGTCAGCCCCAACCCGATGGTGGGCGCGGTGGTGGTGCGTGAGGGAGAAATCGTTGGCACAGGCTATCATCGCAAATTTGGCGGCGATCACGCCGAAGTTGAAGCATTACGCGAAGCCGGGCATCTGGCGCAGGGCGCCACTTTGTACTGCACGCTCGAGCCATGCAGCCACTACGGCAAAACGCCTCCCTGCGTCGATCGCGTGATCGAATCCGGCATTCGCAAAGTCATCATCGGCAGCGTCGATCCCAATCCGCTGGTCAATGGCCGGGGCATCAAGATCCTGCGCGAACGCGGCCTGATCGTGGAAACCGGTTTGCTGGAAGACATCTGCCGCCGCCTCAACGAATCCTACTTCAAATACATCACCACCCGTTTGCCTTTCCTCACGTTGAAAATCGCGCAAAGCATCGACGGCAAGATCGCCGATTCCAAGGGCCATTCGCGCTGGATCAGCAACGAGCGCGCGCGCGTGCTGGTGCACCGCTGGCGCTGGCAAAGCGACGCCGTGCTGGTGGGCATCGGCACGGTGTTGACCGATGATCCGCAGCTCACCGTGCGCCATGAAGACGGTCCGCAGCCGCGCCGTCTCGTGCTCGACAGCCACTTGCGCGTACCGCTGCAGGCCAGGGTGCTCAACGACAATTTCGTGGACAAGACCATCATCATCATCTCCAGCGAGTGCAAGGAATACGATAAGCAGCGGCAGCTTCAGCAGCGCGGCGCCCGAGTGTGGCAGGTGCAGCCTTCGCATTCCGGCAGTCTGCAGATGACGCGCGTGCTGGAGCGCATCGGCCAGGAAGGCATTGCCTCGGTGTTGGTCGAAGGCGGCCGCCGGGTGTTCAGCACGCTGCTCGCTGAAAAGCATGCCGATCGGCTGGCCTGCTTCATCGCGCCCAAGATCTTGGGCGAAGGCATCGTTGCCTTCCGGGATTTGCCCATTGCCAGCATCACGCATTCGATCACGCTCGATCAACCGGAGTGGAGAATTATCGGCGACAACGCGCTGGTAACCGGGCAGATCACTTATCCCCGCACCGATTGAGGCCCCTGGCGCCGGCCAGCCCGCGCAAGAAGAATGCCTCGAGGAGAACGCACGCTGTGTTTACCGGATTAATCGAAGAGATCGGTCAAATCAAAGCCGTGCGCGCGATCAGCGCGGCGCGGCAGTTCACGATTGCGGCGCACAAGGTGCTCAGCGACCTGAAAATTGACGACAGCATTTGTGTGAATGGCGTGTGCCTGACCGTGATTCGTCGTACGGCGGAGGCGTTCGATGTGCAGGCCGTGGACGAAACGCTGCGCAAAACCAATCTCGGGCAACTGCAAACGGGCAGCCGGGTCAATCTCGAGCGCGCGCTGCGACCGACCGACCGCCTGGGCGGCCATTTCGTGCAGGGCCATGTCGATGGCGTCGCCCGGCTGGCGCGCTGGGAGCCGCAGGCAGCCGGCAAGCTCATGCAGGTGGAATTGCCGCAGGAGTTGGCGCGCTACGTGGTGCCGCTGGGCTCGATTGCGCTTGACGGCGTGAGCTTGACCGTGGCGCGCGTGCAAGCGCAGATGATTACCATCGCCGTCATTCCCCACACGCTGACCTGGACCACCCTGGGCCAGCGCCAGGCCGGCGAGGTGTTGAATGTGGAAACCGATTTGCTCGCAAAACATCTCGAAAAGCTTCTGGCTTCCGCGCCGGATTCCATGCCGCTTATTGACAAATTGCGAGCCTGGGGCTATATTACGCCGCAACAAGATGCCTCCGGCGGGTGAGTGCGCACGCCTTCACCCGCGTGGCGCACGTTTGCATTTCATGCGGGCAACAGGCAACAGATGCTTGCAGAAAATCATTCTTGAAGATTCGACTTGATCATGAGTGAATTCAACACGATCGAAGAGGCCCTGGCCGATTTTCGCGATGGCAAGATTGTGATTGTAGTGGATGATGATGACCGGGAAAACGAGGGGGATTTGTGTGTGGCGGCCGCAAGAGTGACACGGGAGCATATCAACTTCATGGTCACCCACGGCCGCGGCCTGGTGTGCGTGGCGCTCACCCCGGAGCGGCTGGATGAGCTTGATCTGCATGCCATGGTGGCGGAGAACACCGCGAGCCTGGGCACGTCCTTCACCGTCTCCGTCGATGCCAAACGCAACACCACCACCGGCATTTCTGCGCAGGATCGCGCGGAAACCATCCGGCAGTTGATCGCGCCGGAGACGCGGCCAAGAGACCTGGCGCGGCCGGGGCATGTTTTTCCGCTGCGCGCGCAACCGGGCGGCGTGCTCACGCGCGCGGGGCATACTGAAGCTGTGGTCGATCTCGCGCGCCTCGCCGGGCTTTATCCCGCCGGCGTGCTGTGCGAAATCATGGATGAAGACGGCAGCATGGCGCGCGTCCCCATCTTGCTGAAAATGGCGGAACGCTTTCATCTCAAAATTATCACCATTCGTGACCTCATCGAGTATCGCCGCCGTTACGAGAAGCTGGTGCGCCGCATCGCCACCACCAAGCTGCCCAGCAAGTACGGCAATTTTCTGCTGCACGTTTATGAAAGCGACATCGAGGAAAATCATCACGTGGCCGTGGTGAAGGGAATGGTGGCTGACGGCGAACCCACACTGGTGCGGGTGCATTCGCAGTGCCTGACCGGCGACATTCTGGGCTCGCTGCGCTGCGATTGCGGCGAGCAGCTCGCGCAGGCGCTGCTTCAGATTGAACGCGCCGGCCGCGGCGTGCTGCTCTACATGCGGCAGGAGGGCAGAGGCATCGGCCTGGCCAACAAAGTCAGGGCCTATGCGCTGCAGGATCAGGGCCGCGATACGGTCGAGGCCAATGAGGCGCTCGGCTTCAAGGCAGACTTGCGGCATTACGGCATCGGCGCGCAGATTCTGCATGATCTCGGCATCCGCAAGATTCGTCTGCTCACCAACAATCCCAAAAAGATCGTCGGGCTGGAGGGCTATGGTTTGGAGATCGTCGAGCGCGTGCCCATCGAAATCCCCGCCAATGCCATCAATCGCAAATATCTCGAAACCAAGCGTGACAAACTGGGGCATCTCATCCTCAACGGCTTGTCCGAGAATGGCCGCGAAGAGATCGCGCTGGCGGAGTGGGATTTGAAATAGCACGAATTCATGCCGCCGGCAGCCCGCCCGCGTCATGTCGCGCTTCTCCCACGCCGGCTTCCGGAAACGACGTAAGGCTGCTCAACCAGATCGGGATTGACCGAGAAACATCATGCCAACCTTCGAAGGACAACTTAACGCGCAGCACAAAACCTTCGCGATCGTCATTAGCCGCTTCAACAGTTTCATCGCGGAGCAATTGCTGCAGGGCGCGAGGGATTGCCTGTTGCGTCACGGCGCGGCGGAAGAAAACATTTCGGTTTACCGCGTGCCCGGCTCGTACGAAATTCCGCTGCTGGCGGCGCAGCTTGCCAAAACCACGCGGCCGCATGCCATCATTTGCCTGGGCGCGCTGATTCGCGGCGCCACGCCGCATTTCGATCACATTGCCGGGTTCGTGGCCAAGGCCATCGGGGAAATCAGTGTGACCAGCGGCATTCCCACGATTTTTGGCATCCTGACCACCGATACCATCGAGCAGGCCATCGAACGCGCCGGCACCAAAGCCGGCAACAAGGGCTGGGACGCGGCCCTGGCGGCGATCGAGATGGCCAGCCTGCTCGCCAATCTCGAAACTTCACGGTGATGCCGCGGTTTAACTCTGCAGCTTCCACCTGAAGCCGCAAGCGGCCGCCGGAAAATTCCCGCGCCCGGCAGGGTGTCGCCGCCGCTGTGAACGCGCCGGAGGGCGGATGCTGAAAATCAAGCAGGATAAAATTGCCAAGGTTGAATCTCTCATGATCAAAGCGTTGTTGTCCACTCTCGCCGCTCTCGTATTGCTGCCCCTCTTCGCCTTCGCCCAAACCGGCGTGGCGATCGACCTTTCCGACAATCTCTGGGAATCCTTCACCAACATGCGCAACCTCAAGGCGGCGAAGAGCAACGCCCGCGGCATTTGGGCGGCCACCTCCGGCGGCTTGCTGTTTTGGGATCACCAGCAAAAGGCCTATCGCTATTTCCGCAACACGGACGGCCTCAGCCAAAATGAACTGACGGCGCTCGGCTTCGACGCCCGTGGCCGGGTCTGGCTGGGCCAGGCCTCGGGCATGATCGATGTCTATGATCCCACCGGCAACTCTTTCACACAGATCAATGACTATAAGACACTCGGCCTCACCGATTTCGTTGTGCGCGGCGATTCCATGTACATTGCGCTCAGCATCGGCGTCAGTCTCTATCGTGTCGATCGCCATGAAGTGAAGGAAACCTACAAGAACCTGGGCCGACGCCTGGAGATCGGCACCGCCGTACGCACGATCTTCCTCGACGGCGAAGACCTGTGGGCCGGCACCGATCGTGGCATTGCCAAGACTTCCCTGACTCTGCCCAATCTGCTGGCCCCCGAGAGTTGGACCAACTACACCACCAGCGAGGGCCTGCCCTCCAACGTCGTGCTCGGCTTCACCAAATGGCAGGGTCAAATCATTGTCGCGCTGAGCAACGGCATTGCGCAATTTGACGGCACCCGCTGGCTCAGCCTAAACGGCAACCTGGCCGATCCCTCGGTCAAGCAAGTCACTGTGACCCGTGACGCCGGCGGCAGCGAGGTGTTGTTGGCGGCAACGAGCAGCGGGCTTTTCACCTCGACCACGCCGGGGAGCTGGCAGCGCTATGGCACCAGCGTTGCTTCGGTCACCGGTGTTGTGGTTGATCCTGACGGCAAACCCTGGCTGGCGACTTCCACTGCGGGGTTGTACGAATCGGCGGGCGCAAATCAGGACTGGCTGTGGCATGAGCCGGATGGGCCGGGCAGCAACAGCATCACTTCCCTGGCGCTCGATCAACAAGGCAACCTGTGGTGCACCTCGGGCTTTTCCGATCTGAACGTTGCCTTCACGGTTTTTGATGGCGAGCGCTGGCATACCTTCAGCGCCAAGGATCATCCGGCGATCTGGAACGACAGCCGCAAGGTGATCGTGCTGCAAAACGGCGAGCGCTGGATCGGCACCTGGGGCGGCGGCATCACCATCGTGCGCGGCGAATTGGGCAATCTCGAGTTTCAGCGAATCGACCACACCAACAACATTCTCTCGAGCGCGGTGTTGAGCGACCCAAACTTTGTGTGCGTGCCTGACATGAAGCAGGATGACGCCGGCAATGTTTGGCTGTGCAACTATACGGCGGTCAATTCCAACGTCATTGCCGTGTACACGCCGGCAGGGGAGTGGCGTTACTTCTCCACTTCCGACGGCATCCAAAGCAGCATTGTGGTCACGCTCGCCGTCGAGCGGACCACCACCACCGACCGCATCTGGGTGGGCACAGACAACGACGGGGTCAGCGTGATCGATTACGGCGGCACCCTCAACAGCAAGAGCGATGACGATCTCTCCGGCGAGCTGGATGAGGACGACAACCTGCTCAGCGTCGATGTGAATGCAATCGTGCAAGACCGCGATGGCTTCATCTGGATCGGCACGGAGCTGGGCCTCAATTACTGGTTTGCCGGCACCGTCGGCAGCCGCTTCGGCTTGATCAGCGACAACGTGCAGGTGATCAAAGTCGATCCGCGCAACAACAAATGGATCGGCACCAATGCCGGCATCTCGGTGCTCTCCGGGGATGATAATTTCTCACTCACCGCCATCACGGTCGAAAACAGCCGGCTGGTTTCCAAATCCATCACCGACCTGGCCTTCAATCCGGACAATGGCGACGTGTGGATTGCCACCACCAACGGTATTTCGCGCTTGCGCACGCCTTTCACGGCACCCAAGGCCGATCTCAAGTTTCTCACGGGCTATCCCAATCCCTTTCGCCTGGGCGAGGCCGGCGGCCGTTTCGTGATCAGCAATCTTGCCGAGAACAGCGCGGTCAAAATCTTCAGCGCCTCCGGTGAGTTGATCCGGACTTTCACGCGCGAGCAAATCCCGGGCGCGCAGGTGATTTGGGACGGCCGCGACAGCAACAAGCAACTCGTGCCCAGTGGCGTCTATTTCTTCATGGCCTACATCGAAGAAACCGGCACCAGCGCCGTGGGAAAAGTTGCCGTCATTCGCCGGTAGGGCACCACTGACCTGGTGCCTGGTTGTCCCGCTCCCGCGCGGAGGCAGGACAACATCAGCAATGCACATTCCGCCTGCCACTTCACCAGCCCCTTGCGCGCAGGCAGGGCAGGAAGGGATGAATTTCGCACGAGAACGGTTCACGCACCTGCTTACGATTCTGTACGTGGCCGGCAAACTCATGTCTCAGGAGAGCACAATCAGTCCATCACCGAAGGTTGGTTTGGGATCGTGAAGCCTTTGCACCCGTCGTGCTATTTGGTTGTTCCTGCCCAAGTTCGATTTCCATCTCACAGTTTTGCCAGACTTAGCGTCATTAGCGCTGCGGCCGTTGTCATTGCTGCTCCAGTTGCTGCGCAGCGCTGGCTGCACAATTTCAAAGCGCTGGCAGGCATGAGCTTTGCAATTAGCGCAACTGCGGCTTTTTGCGGAGCTTCCGCCGGCAGCGCTTGGCTTATGGAGGGTCAAGCGGATGCTGCATAAACTCTCACTCTCCAACTATGCTCTCGCGGACCGGCTCGAGCTGGAGTTGGGTGATGGCTTGAACATTTTCACCGGCGAAACCGGTGCCGGCAAATCGATCCTGATTGGCGCCATTGCCGCACTGCTGGGCGAAAAGGCTGCCTTCAATCCCCAACGCGAAGCCGAGACCAAAGCGGTGATTGAAGGGCTCTTTGTCAACTGTACGCAACCACAGATCAATGCCCTGCTGCGGCAGCATGAAATCGACATCGCAGCAGATCATTCGCTCCTGGTGCGCCGCGAATTTCACCCGACCGGCCGCAGCCGCGTGTTCGTGAACGACACGCCGGTGGCCACGACCATTCTCGAGGAACTGGCGGATTTGCTGGCGGATTTGCACGGCCAGCATGAGCATCAATCCCTGCTGCGGCCCAAAACGCATTTGCGCTTCCTGGACAGCTTCGCCGGCCTGGACGGGCTGCGCGAGCAGGTCGCCCGCGCCTGGGAAGAGGCGCGCACGCTGCGCGGGCAGTATCAGGATCTGTTGAACCGGCAGCAGGAGATCAAGGCACTCGCCGAGATCGAGGTGTTTCAACTGCAGGAGATCAAACAGATCAACCCGCAGCCCGGCGAGGAAGAGAAGCTGGAAGCAGAGATCCGATTGTTGGGGCACGCGGAACAGCGCGCCGAGCTCGCCGGCCGCCTCGTCACTCTGCTCACGGAAAGTGAGCACGCTGTGCAAGTGCAACTGCGGGCCGCGGCGGACGCGCTGGCTGATCTGGCTGCAATCGATGACGGCCTGGCCCGCCTGCTCGCCGATTTCAAAGCCGCCGAGGTGACCGTTCACGAAACTGCGGTTGAAATGCAGAGCTATCAGGCGCGGATCGAGTTCGACTCCGCCCGCCTGGAACAAGCCCGGCAGCGCCTGGCAGATTTGCAGCGCCTCAAGCGCAAATATGGCGGCACGCTCGCGGAAGTGGTGGCCCATCTCGATAGACTCGAACGCTCACTGTCGGAATTCGAAAACTTCGACGCCACGCTGGCTGAGCTGGCCGAGCGCCGGCAAACCGCCGAGCGTGTCTGCGCCGAGCTTTGTCTGCAGCTCTCCGAGAAAAGGAGGCAGGCCGGGCGGCAGTTGGAGCGCGCCGTTCCTGAAGTTTTGAAGGAGCTGGGCTTGCCTGCGGCCAAGTTTGTCGTCCGCCTGGAACACCAGCCGCAACCTGACGGCTTCGTGCAAGTGGAGCAGCAGCCGGTTCGCGCCACGCGTGACGGCATTGATGTGGTGGAGTTCGATATTTCAACCAATCCCGGCCAGCCGCCCGCGCCGCTCGCCAAAGTGGCCTCTGGCGGCGAGATTTCCCGCATCATGCTGGCGCTGAAATCGATCCTGGCGGAGCGCGACGACATCCCGATCCTGATCTTCGACGAAATCGACAGCGGCGTTTCCGGCCGGGTGGCGCAGGCCGTGGGCCGGCGGTTGCAAAAGCTGGCACTTTCGCACCAGATTCTCTGCATCACGCATTTGCCCCAGATTGCCAGTACAGGTTCTCATCACTTTCTGGTGGAAAAGAAAATCCGGAAAGACCGCACGCACACCAGCGTGCGGCGGCTGGACGCGCCGGAACGCGTGACTGCCATCGCCAGCCTGTTGGGGGGAGAGAAGATCACCGCGACGCATTTGAAAAGCGCCCAGGAACTTTTGGCGGAGGCCGGCAACCCCGTTTCCCAGCAATAGACCATTGCGTGACTGATGTCATTACAGGACGTTTTGGATGATGAACAGGCACCGCATCTTTGACCTTACCCTCGTTTCACGGAGTACACATCATGACGCAGACACAAAGGATCTTCGGAACCTCACTTTTCTCGCTGCTGCTGGTCGTCGTCGGCCTGTTCGTGGTTTGCAGCGGCCGCATGCAGAATGTCGGCTTCGAAGACGAATTCGGTGACGATTCCGAAGGCATGGAGCAAAGCGGCGAGTTCGGACAGTTCGAAGACACCTTCGGACCCGAAGGCGAAGTGACGGACCAAAGCGATGTGCTCAGCCGGCTGGACATGCTGGAAAGCGAAGACAGCAGCAGCATGGAGGCGCCGGACTCGGAATCCGCCGGCGGCATGTTCACCGACCTGCCGGAATCGAACAGCGGCAGCGGCGGAGGCTCGGCCGAGAGTTTCCTGACGCCCGAGCTGTTCAACAGCATGCGCGCGCAAGTGGAGGAGCTTTCTTCGATCTCGTCCAGCAAGGATCGCACGATTGACAGCCTGCGCACCGAGCTGAAGAATGTCAATTATCAGATCACCGCGCTGGAAACCGCCTCGCAAACGCGGCAGATCGCCAGCGGCGCCTCTTCGCCGTCCCTGCCCGCCACCATCGTCGACGACTCTCGCGCCTACAATTCGGAATATGGCGCCTACTACCAGGACGCGCTGGATGATTACTACGTGCGCAACTACAACCGCTCCATCCGCAAATTCCGCGAGCTGATCGCGCGCGGCAGCGGCGCCGAACTGGCCGACAACTGCCAATACTGGATCGGCGAGGCCTATTTCGCCCAGGGCAACTACTACCAGGCCATTGCCGAGTTTCAAAAAGTCCTGGCGACCGGCGGCACCAACAAGGCCAACGACGCGCAACTGATGATCGGCATCGCCTATTTGAAAGCCGGCGAAACCGAGCTGGCGCGCTCCGAGCTGAATGCTTTGATGACCTTCGCCGCCAACTCCAGCTCCGCCAAGAAAGCAGTGAAATACCTGCGGCAACTCGGCGCGTGATTCCGTTTTCCTTCGCAAAACAAAAAGCCAGGGCGATTGTCCTGGCTTTTTTGTTTGGGGGCGATTTTTCGTTGCTGGGGAGCCATCACTCCACACGCTCGGGGGAAGCCAGCGGCTCACTTGCGTGCCTTGCGACCGGTGAATGACAAGCCGATCACGTAATTGCGCGGCAAACCCGGCTCGAGGTACACCGGCGCGCCGTTCACTATGTCAGGATTGACAAAAGCCGAGGCTGCGTATTTCCGGTCAGTGAGATTGTTGACGCCCACAAAGGCATGCAGCCCCAATTCTTCCGTGAGCTGCACCGGCTGGCCCAATCCCACCGTGAGATTCAGCAGGGTGCAGGCCGGCACTCTCAGGCGATTGGCGTCATCCACAAAATAGTCGCTGATGCCCTGCAGATTGATTTCAGCATACCAACCGGCAAGCAGAGGAGGCGCGCAACGAAGGGCGACATTGTAGAACGCCTCCGGCATGCCGGCGACTTTGTTGCCCTTGTATTCCGCGAATTTGCCTGCCCTGCCGTAGTGCACCGAATCGACCTGGTAGGCGACGTATTTGCTGCTGGCATACGACCCTGCTGCCAGCACCGTCACACCGGCGCCGAACTCCCCCTTGATGCCGGCTTCCAGGCCATAGCGCCGCGTCTGGCCGGCGGTGAAATAGAATCTGCCGCCGCGATACGGAATGATATCGTTCTGGATCGTGATGCGGTATACCGCCACGTCATACGTCAGCGCATGCAGCAAGCCGCGGGCGGTGGGAAGGAGTACGTGTTTGGTGCCGATTTCCACTGTGGACGACTGAATGGGATCGAGCAGGGGATTGATCGCAAAAACCTTGTCCTGCCCAAACGTCGAGGCGGGGTCGGTTTCATTGCCCGCCGGCACCTCGATGCCACCGCCCAGGTTCGCGTAAAAACTATGCGCCGGCGCCGGGCGAAAGCTCAGGCCGAGCTTCGGCGTCCAGCGCGCAAACGTCTTTTGAGAATTGAGCGCGGTGTTGATGAAATCCTGGGTGTGATACGTCACCCCGCTGTAGCGCGCGCCCAGCAGCAGGCTTACGCGATCGCCGAAACTTATTTCCTCCTGCAAAAACGCGCCGAACGTGTTCGCGCCTTCGCGTTTGTTCTGTTGCAGCGTCTCGCCGCGACCGTTCGCGGCTGACAGGCTGTAAAACAGAATCGCGCCATCTTGATAGGCCTCATCCACTCCGATTTGGAGTGTACTGCTTACCGCGGTGGCAATATCCTGCCGGTAGCGATAGGTCACGTTGCCGCCGACGTGATACCGGTTGAAATCACGAAACGTGCCGCGCTCGGACCGCTGCAAGTATTTCGGCTCGACGAAGGCCAGCGCGGCAAATCCATGGCTGTCGTTGAGCTCATGATGCAATGTTGCTGAAATGCGGCCCTGCCGATTATGGCGCCGCTCGCTGCGCTGCAGGTAGGTGGCATTGGCCTGCTGCGGAGCGGCCGCGAACTGCGCGGGCGAGAGCGGGCCGGGAATCAGGAATCGGTTGTTCGCGGCGACCAGATACATGCCAACCTTGGTACGCGCACCGGGATGGGACAGCAAGCTGATATTCACCAGCGTCCGCTCACTGGCAGAATTCTGCCGCCAGCCATCAAATGAAGTGTTGCTCAGCGCCAGCGCCAGCCGCGCTTCGCCCAGCGTGGCGCCGGTTTGCAGCACATACTTCTGCAGCCCGAAGCTGCCCTTCAGTACCTGTGGCGTCACAAAGGGTGCGTCGAACGCCGGCGCCGAGATGATGTTGATCACCCCGCCCGAAGCATTGCCCCAAACCGCCGAAGCGTTGGAGCGAATCACTTCGATGCGCTGCGCCAGGCTCAAATCAATCAAGTCAAAGGCGGTGCGGCCATCCGGTTCCGTTTGCGGCGCGCCATCGAGCAGAATGCGAATGCCGCGCGAGGTGCCGGCGTTGGAACGATCGCCGGCGCCGCGTGCGCCGAAGCCGCGAATGGTGAGGCGCACGTCTTGATTGCCGGCGCGCGACTGCGCCAGCACGCCGGGTACGAATTTCAGCGCTTCTTCCATGCCGTAGCCGCGCGTGTTCTGCAGCCGTTCCGGCCCGACCACATTCACGGCGAGCGGCACTTTGATCGCCAGCTCCGGGTCGCGCAGAGCCGTAACGGTCACTTGTTCGAATTGGTAGACGGTACTGTCGGCCGTGATTCTGAAACCCCGCTCGCCTTGTGCCGGGGCACTTGTTGCCAAGCCGCCGAGCAGCGCCAGCGCAAGCCACCGCCAATCACATTTGCCGAAACACATGGCGTGATCTCCTTGCCAGAAGTTGAAAGGTTTCCGCGAAAACAGCATTCCTTCATGATGCCTTGCTTGCCGGGCCGTGCAGACATCTGGTCCCATGCCAGCAATCCCACACAACAGGATAGTGGCGGAAACATGAAGGGCAAGAGGAATTTTGTGAAGACTCAGGCTTCAGGCGGGGGGGGTGGGCGGGGGGGCGATCCAGACCTGCAATCCGAAACGGTGGGTGCTCCAAGCCATTGCTGCAACAACAGGGACGGCAACGGCCTCCTCTTTGGGACAGAAGAAAAGCAAGGTGAATAGACTCAAGAGCCGCTCCCGGCGTTGTTGCTGCCGCCCGTTCTGGCTCATCTCGCGCTTGACCAATTCCTCGAGATTGGCAAAAAGCTGGGTTTCCTTCTCATCGGCCAGACAATAATACCAAACCGTGTCACCATGGCTTTCCTGCCAAACAATATCATACATATTGCCGGCAATGCGAAACTCGTCCGCGCGAATGCGTTGCAAGGCTGGGGGGACTTGCCCCGCAGAGATTTTCACCAGAACCAACTCGGTTTCCAGCACCCCAGCCTTGATTCGTTGCTTGATCTCCCGGCGAATTTCGAGCTTCTGGATTTCGAAGACAAACAAATAGCCCGTTGCTTGCAGTAGCATTGAAAAAATCAAGGCTCTGGCTGCGACGCTTCGCATGATAGACACTCTATCAGAAGTCCTACTCCTCTCGCGCCAGCCTCTTACTCCTACTCTTACTCTCACTCGCCACAACAACCCGCCGCACCCCTGCCCCACGTAGATCGCTATTGGCAAGCCAAACGATTGCTGCGAAAATCGTCCACGCGCGGCGACGACCGTCAAGAGCGAATAAGAGTATGAGTTCGAAGAAGGAGTCCGACGCCATACTCGACATCGGACTCCGGACTTTCACTTCACCAACGTCATCTTGCGCGTCTGGGTAAAAGTCTCCTCGCCGTTCGCGCTGCGGGCAATGAGCCGATAGAAATAAATGCCGCCGGCAACCGCCGCGCCGGAAGCATCACGGCCGTCCCAAATCACCTGGTGCCGGCCGGAGGTGAATTCGCCGTTGACCAGCTCTTTCACGGCTTGCCCGGAAAGCGAATACAGCACCACCGTCACACTGGCCGCTTCCGGCAGGGCAAAGCGGATCGCGGTTTCGGGATTGAACGGATTGGGATAGTTCTGCGCCAATTCGTAGCTGGTCACCGGCGCATTTTCATCATCCACTTCATACCCCTCGCCCGGGGTCTTCGGCAAATTGCCCGGCCCCGGCAAGCTGCCCGGCGAATCGTGATGCAGGAAAAGGCAGTCATTGCTCACCACGATCACATTGGTGCAGATCGTGCCCCGCAACTGGCTGTTCTTCTCCAGCGTCAGCGTCCTGTTCGGCGCGTTGAGCGTGCCCAACACATAGGCCTCGCGTCCCACCGTGACCGCCGTGCTCTGCCGCGCGCTAATCGCCACCAGCTTGCTGTCGGCCTCGCCATTCGGCAACAGGCGAATTTCGACTTCATTACCGAGATACAGATTGTTCATCACGTTGAGCGTCACCGGATTGCCGCTGCTCAAGTCGATCTCGCTCACAACCGTGGTCACCGTGCTGCTGCCGTATTTCAGGCTGTTGAAGTAGTAGTCCCCGCTGGTGAGCTTGAGCTTGCTGTAGCTGTACATGGTCACATGGTTGTAGGAGCCGGGCGCCAACGGCAGCGTGCCGTTTTGTGGCAAGATTTTGCTCAGGCCGCCGGCGGAGTAGCTCAAGCTCGGCAACGGCTCGGTGGCCACCGGACCGATCGTCTTGCTGCCGGTGATGGTGCCGGAATTGCTGATGCTGCTCTGCGATCTCACATTGCCGTTGATGGTGTTGTATTTTCCGATGGTGATGTTGCCCACCGCGGTGAGGTCGGATTGGCAAGTGCTGGGATAGCCTCTCCCCACCGTGAGCAAGCCGTTCCATCACCCACACTGCCGCCGGTACCACCACCGGCGTCAATGTGGTTGCGAACAACACCCCGAAAATCACTGTAACCGCCAGCGGTCGGTAAAATTCCGCGCCGGTTCCGGGATAGCGGCATGGCACGCGCGACGCTGCTCACGCTGGCGGTCATTCCGGCTTGGTGTGCCCTCGTGAAAAATCGAGTCTGAAGCAGCGGAGCTGCAGCACTCGATCATGAAGAAATTTTGGCGGCGGGGAAATCCTGTTGCAATTGCGCTGTCAGTTTTCTATTTTCGCCGTCGGTTTGACCGGTACTGCTCAACCTCATTACTTACACCTCCGCGCCCATGTCCGGATTCGTTCATCTCCACAACCATTCGCACTACAGCCTGCTCGACGGCGCCTGCCGCATCAAGGATTTGGTCGATGCCGCGAAGCGCAATCACATGCCCGCCCTGGCGCTCACCGACCATGGCAACATGTGCGGCGCCATCGAATTCTACAAAACCTGCAAAAAAGCCGACCTCAAGCCGGTGATCGGCGTCGAGGCCTACATGGCCCCGCGCAGCCGGAAGGAGAAGTCCGCCTCCAAAGCGGGCATGGCCGACACTTCGTTTCACCTCGTGCTGCTGGCCAAAAATCTGCAGGGCTACCAAAACATCATGCGCCTGGTTTCGATCGGGTATCTGGAAGGCTTCTATTACCGGCCTCGCATCGATCGCGAGGTCTTGCAGAAGTATCATGAGGGCATCATCGTGCTCTCCGCCTGCTTGAAGGGAGAAGTGGCGCAAGCTCTGCTCGCCGGCAACGAGGAGGGGGCCCGGCAGGTGGCGCTGGAATACCGGGAACTGTTCGGCGACGACTACTATTTGGAGATTCACAAACACGGCATTCCGGAAGAGGATCTCGTCCGCGAAAAAGTCAAGGCGCTCAGCCGCGAACTCAGCATTCCCTTGGTGGTCACCAATGACACGCATTATCTCAAACGTGAGCATGCCCTGCCGCACGATGTGTTAATTTGCCTACAAACCGGCAAGGACCGTGATGATCCCAATCGCCTGCGCTACACCACCGATCAGATCTATTTCAAGTCGCAGGAGGAAATGCAAAATACGTTTCCCGAGGAAGGCGAGGCGTTGCGCATCACGGAGGAAATTGCCAAAAAATGCGATCTCAAACTGGATTTTGACAAGGTTCATTTGCCGACCTTCGCGATTCCACCGGAAGAGCAGAGCAAGACGCTGGATGAATATCTCGAAACGCTGGCCTACCAGGGGTTGCGGCAACGATATGCGGAAGTGACGCCGGAGCTGGAAGCGCGCCTGCGCCATGAGCTGGCCGTAATCAAGCAAACCGGTTACGCCGGATATTTCTTGATCGTGCAGGATTTCACGCGCGTGGCGCGGGCCAAGGGCATTCCAGTCGGTCCCGGCCGCGGTTCAGCCGCCGGCAGCCTGGTGAGCTACTGCATCGGCATCACCAACATCGATCCCATCAAGTATAATTTGATCTTCGAGCGCTTTTTGAATCCGGAGCGCGTCACGATGCCGGATATCGATATCGACTTCTGCTACGAACGCCGCGAAGAGATGATCAAGTACGTCCGGGAGAAGTACGGCGAAGCGAACGTCACCCAGATCATCACCTTCGGCACGATGGCGGCACGTGCGGTGATTCGCGACGTCGGGCGGGTGCTGAAGATGCGCTACAGCGATGTTGACAAGATTGCCAAGATGATCCCCGCCACCGTCGGCATTTCTCTGGACAAGGCGCTGGAAACAGTGGGCGAGCTGCGCGCGCTGGTGGAAAGCGATGACACCCACAAGCAGCTCGTCGAATACGCCAAAGTGCTGGAGGGCCTTGCCCGCCATGCTTCGACGCACGCGGCGGGGGTGGTGATCACGCCCGACGAGCTGACGAATTATACACCCTTGTACAAATCCAACACCGGCGACGTCACCACGCAATATGACATGAAGGCGCTGGAGACCATCGGCGTTTTGAAGATGGACTTCCTCGGCCTGCGCACGCTGACGGTGATCGACAAGACGCTGAAGATGCTCAGAGCGCGCGGCGTTGAACTCGATCTTGACGCGATTCCGCTGGATGATGCCGCCACTTACGCCATTTTCGGCAACGGCGAGACCATCAGCCTGTTTCAATTCGAAAGCTCGGGCATGCGCGAATACCTCAAGAAACTCAAGCCGCAATGCCTGGATGATCTCATCGCCATGAATGCGCTCTATCGCCCGGGGCCGATGGACATGATCGATGACTTCATCGCCCGCAAGCAGGGCACCAAGCCCATCGAGTATCTGCATCCCGCGCTCGAGCCGATTCTGAAGGAAACCTACGGCATCATCGTTTATCAGGAGCAGGTGATGCGCATTGCCAGCGATCTTGCCGGCTTCACGCTGGGCGGTGCCGATTTGCTGCGCCGCGCGATGGGGAAGAAGATCGTTGAGCTGATGCAGCAGCAACGCAAGCTGTTCGTTGCGGGCGCGGCCGCCCGCGGCATTCCCGAAAAGGTCGCAAATCAGATTTTCGACTTGATGGACAAATTCGCGGGCTACGGATTCAACAAGTCGCACGCGGCGGGCTATTCGCTGGTGGCGTATCAGACCGCGTATCTCAAGGCGCATTATCCCGCCGAGTACATGGCTGCCACGCTCACCAGTGAAATGAGCGACACTTCGCGGATCGTGACGTTGATCGATGAATGCCGGCGGATGGGCGTGGAGGTTTTGCCGCCCGATGTCAACGAGAGCATGGCTGAGTTTATCGTGGTCGATCAGAAAATCCGCTACGGTTTGGGCGCGGTCAAGAACGTCGGCCTGGGCGCGATTGAGAGCCTCATCAAGGCGCGGCAGAAAGGGGGGAGGTTCACTTCAGTTTTTGATTTCTGCCTGCGGGTGGACTTGCGCGTGGTCAACAAGAAAGTGCTGGAAAGCCTGGTGCAGGCCGGCGCTTTCGATTCCATTTCGGCAAACCGCAATCAACTGCTGCTCGGGCTGGATGCCGCGACTGCCTATGCCCAGCGGCAACAGGACGAGCGTTTCCGCGGCCAAGCTTCCATCTTTGACGAAGCGCCGGCAGAGATGGAGATCGAACCGGCACTGCCGGAGGTGCCGGACTGGAAGCCGGATGAACGCCTGAAGCGGGAAAAAGAATTCCTGGGCCTGTATCTCTCCGGCCATCCGCTCGATCGCTACGCGCTCGAAGTCAATCTGTTTTCCAAACAGCGGTTGCAGGATTTGGAGGGCATGCGCGACGGTGTGCAGGTGATGGTGTGCGGTTTGGTCACCAACGTCAAGACGATACTTGACCGCAAAGGCCACCAGATGGCATTTGTCACACTCGAAGATTACGCCGGCAGCACGGAGGCCATCGTGTTCAGCGATGCCCTGGCCGCTCATCGCGAGCTGCTGCAAGTGGACAATGCCATCGTGGTGATCGGGCGCACCTCCAGCCGCGAGGAGGAGGAACCGGCCAAAATCATGGTCGAGAAAATCCTGAGTATTGATGAAGCCTGGCAGATGATTCCCAGGAAAGTCATGCTGGACGTGCCGGTCGAGAAGCTCAACGAGGTGTTGCTGCAGCGGCTGTCGCAGATGGTGCGCATCAACCAGGGTGGCTGCGGCTTGTACTTTCGCATCAGCGGCCGGGAACTGCCGCTTTATGAGTTTCAATCGCGCTCCATGAAAGTTCGGCCGAATGCGGAGTTCGTGAATTTCGTACGGGAGAATTTGGGGCCGGAAGCCGTGCATTTCGAAATTGCGATCCCGGCCGAGAGCAATGCGGGTGCACGCCGGCGCGCACCGTTTTCATAATGGCAGAACACGGTTTGGCGGAGAGGGTGGAGGTCCTTGACAAGGTTGGTCAACCTCAAAGGCACGGGCTGCAACGATGACTGTACTCTCCATTTCCAAGGTTTTGCCAGTTCACCGCGCGCAGATTTGGCGGGTGGGGGCTGATTTCCATCGGGCAGGGCAGTGGGTGACGGGGATTGCCGGCATGCAATTTTTGCGGGGCCAGCCGGCGGGCATTGGCGGCCAATGGCGTTTCCAAATCAAGTCGGAAAGCGGCACGCAAGTCGTCGAGCTTGAGATCACGGAGTGGCTGGCAGGCGAACGCTTCAGCCTCAAGCCCGTTCGCCAAACCGGCAGGTTTCACGGCATCGAGCTGTTTCAGCTCATTGTCGATTTGAGTGAGCATTCAGCGACTGAGACGGTTGTCAATATTCAATGTGAATATGAACCGCTGAGCAAACTCGGCCGGATCAGAAACCTGGCGTTTCTGCGGCGGCAGTATGTCGCCTTTCTTTATCAAGCTATCGATGCGCTCAATCAGTTGGCTGCGCAGGAGCCTCTCGAAACGAGTTGATGATGAGATTGCCTCACCTTTGGGCGCTGGCGGGTCGCGGTCTGTTGTGGCTGGGATGCGCCCTGCCGGTGCACGCGCAACTGGCGATTTCCGCCAACCCCGCGAACAGGAATGATCCGCATGTGCTGTTCGCCAATCCGGCCGCGATTTCCGGCGATTTGGCGCGCGCCTACCTCGGCCTCAAGTTAATCTATCCGGGCGCCATCAGCAACAATGCCTTCGCCATGAAGGCCTCGCTTGGCAATCTGGCTTTCTCCAATCTCAAAAGCAGCGGTTGGTCTGCCGGCCTGAGCACGCGCGTCTTCACCACGCCGCTGTTCAGCGAATACCGGCTCGGCATTTTGGCGGCGAGAGACCTGACGGAGCGGATCTCAACCGGCGTGGAGCTTGCGCTCCACGGCCGCAACTACGCGGCTGAGAATTTTGATTTGGTCGATGCCAATGATCCGGTGTTTCAGGGGCGCACCGGCGTCACGGTTTTTGATCCCGGCCTTGGGGCGCTGTATCGTTTGACCGAAAAGATGACGCTGGGTGCTGCGGCGCATCACCTTCTGCGTCCGAACGTTGCCCTGGGCCGTCAGAAAATGCGCGCGCTGCCCGAGTACCAAGTCGGCATGGGCATGGTGCACGATTTTGTGCAGGTGGACCTGGGCGTGCATTACTGGCAGCATGGCTGGCGGCTGCAAGTGGGGTCAGAATTGTTCGGATCACCAGTGGGGCGCGTGCGTTTGGGCTATGCACTGCACAATGTGCAGGTCGATGGTCAGCTCAACTTGCGCAACCAGGCATCACTGTTCTACAGTTTTAACCTGCCCGCCAGTGATTTGGGGCTGATCAGTGCCGGCTCGCATGAACTTGGGCTGGTGTATGATTTCAGTGCGAAGCGGGAAATGAGCAGGGGAGAGGCCCAACCGGCGGGGCGTGCGCCCGTGTCGACACCGCCAAAGGAGCACAAGCTGCCGAGGCTTTATGCAGAAATCCGCGCCCTGACCGAGGAAGTAGTGATTACCGAGTCGCGGCAGATTCAGGAGGAATTGCCGTTGATCCCGCGCGTCTTCTTTGCGCGCAATTCGGCGGTGCTGGCGGAATCGCGTTATGATTTGCTGCAAGAGGGGCAACCGCTGAGTGCGGCGCTGAATGTGAGGGAGATCAATGCCGCCCATCGCAATCTGCTGAACATCATTGCCGAACGCCTGCGCACCAACCCGGAGGCGGGCATCCGAATACTTGGATACAGCCCCGGTTTGCCGGTGGAAGAGGCGCCGGAGAGCATCGCCCTCAAGCGCGCCAACTATGTACGCAAGCATCTCGTCGAAAACCTGCAGGTCGATGCGCGGCAGGTGAGCATCGCGCTCGGTGAGCCGGAATTGAGCGAAGGCCGCAGTCACGATCCCAAACGGCTGGAGGAGCTGCAGCGTGCGGAGGTATTGGTTGATCCGCGTTTCGAAGAAGCCATTCTCGCGCCCATCATGTCGTTCAAGAAGGAGATCGATGCCATTCCGAAAACATGCAGTTTTGTCGTTTCCGCGCTGGCGCCGGGCGCCGGTCTGGCAGGATGGGCACTGGCCTTGTTGGCCGGGCAGGACACCGTTGATGTGATCAGAGGCCGTGGTCGCGTGGCCGATACGCTGACCTGGGACTGGCGGTTCGATCCAAACCGGCAAACGAGTTTTTGGCGGGAATTGCGGTACACGCTGCGTTTGTACGATCGCAGCGGCCAGGTGTTCGACACGCCGGCGCGCACAATTACCGGCCGCCAGGCAAAGATGGAAGAACTGCGTATCGAAAAGATTCCGATCATCCTGTTTGGCTTTGACGATGACCGGGTGGATCTGGCCTCGCCACGCCTGCGGAAAAAACTGCAGCAGATTGCGGAGAAGCTCAAAGCCGAGCCTTCGGCAACCTGCACGCTCTATGGCCACACCGATGAAATCGGAGAAGTCGAGCACAACGCCCAGCTTTCCGCCAGACGCGCCAACAATGTGCTGGCCGAGCTTGTGCGGCTGGGTGTCAGCCGCTCGCGGTTGTCAAGTGTGGGCTATGGCGAGGGCCGGCCATTGGCCGACAACCGCCTGCCCGAAGGCCGCATGCTCAACCGCCGTGTGGAAGTTCACATTCGGCACGCCAGTGAGGCGGGGGGAAACTGAACTTGCGAAGCGAGACAACAAAATGCTTGCAAAAGAACTCTTTTTTCTCTATAGTAGAAGCCGCTTTTGGTGTGATGATCGCTTTTTGGCATAGACGGATGCGATGAATTCCTCGGCGGTGGAGGTAACGGCAGTCCTGCCGGCCTATAACCCCGGTGGTGCGATCAGCAGGGTGCTGGCGGAGGTCAGCGAGTATCTTGCGAAAGATCATATCCTGGTGGTCGATGACGGCTCAACCGATGGTTTGCTGCAGCGCGTGACAGCCGCAGGAGTCCCAGTCTTGCGGCATGATTGTAATCGCGGCAAGGGCGCGGCGCTGCGCACGGCGTTTGACTTTCTCAAGCAGTACTCTTCGAGTCAGGCCATTATCACGCTCGATGCCGATGGCCAGCATCCGCCGCATGAAATTCCGGGGTTCATACGTGCTTTCTGTGAAACCCGTGCGGATCTCATCATCGGACACCGGTCATTCGATTTCAGGGTCATGCCGCTGGCGCGGATTGCGAGTAACCGCATCACCAGTGCCTTGCTCACCCGCAAGCTGGGTGTCGAAATCAAAGACAGTCAATGCGGGTATCGATTGCACTCCAGAGCGTTGCTCGACCACATCCAGTTGGAAACAGAAGGGTATGAGACGGAATCGGAGATGCTCATCAAGGCGTGCCGCGCCGGGTACCGGGTCCATTTCCATCCGATTGCGACGGTTTATGCCGGTGAAAAAAGTCACATTCACGGCTTGCGGGACATCCGTCGATTTGTCGCTCTCTACTTAAGAAGTTAGCTGTGTGACGTTGAGATGTGCGTAAGGAATCGGGGCGTAGCGCAGGTCGGCTAGCGCGCTTGGTTCGGGACCAAGAGGTCGGAGGTTCAAATCCTCTCGCCCCGACTAGATTTTTGGAAAAGTGTGATCGAAGTGGGAAAGGAAAGGGGGTTTTTTTACTTGTTATTTAGCTAGATTGACATAACACAGAATCGAGCTTGTTCTGATTTCATTGCAAGGAAACCCTGCCGTCACGTTATGCCTGCCTCAAAGTCTTCTCTATCTGCCTCGCATGTCTTTCCATATGCGCTGAAAGAAACTCTATAAAATCAACCCCGTTGATCGTGCCTAGCGAAACCGTATTGATCCAGACGTCCTTCAGCCGATGCAAATCTGCTTCACGAAGAAATTCCACCGTCTCGGTTCGTGCCCGTCGCAATCCTGCGATCAATACTTTGGGCGGAATTCCGGGCGTCGGCTCCATTTCTTTCCTAGCCTTGACCGGGTTCAGCCCAGCGCGAACGTTCGAGAAATCCGGTCTGCCCTCGTCAAGTCGTGCCGGCGCGCTTTCGCGTTTACCTTCAAGCAATTCTTTGAGCTGCTGCAGCCGCTGCACTTCGACGAGAATGAGATGGTGAACGATCTCTGCCACGGACCAGGCCTGCAAGGAACGCTTTAAGCTCCATTGCTGTGGTGCAAGGCCTGTTATCTGTTTTTCAACAACTTCGAGACTCTGATGCAACGCTTGCACAAGTCGCAGCTTGTCATCAGTTCCCGCCGAGGCTTGCATCATGGGGGATTATTTTCCTTGCTGCTTTTGGAGTGCGCTCAGATACTCTGACTTCAGCCGTTCGAGCAATTCTGCTCTGCGATGATACAGCCGCTTGGGCGGGCGCGGCTGGTGTTTCGAGATCGCATAAGCAGTCAATAGCGGCATCGCGATCGTCGTGTCACAATAACAAACCACGGTGCCCGGCAGCTTGTCCGGATCAACCTTGCCCCAACTGACGGCCTCGGAAGGTGTTGCGCCCGAGAGC
>JBBIKM010000010.1:67948-68206 GCA_037445455.1 bacterium
CCGGGCATCCGTGACCTGCAGAAAATAGTCATGGCCGTTATCCGCAATTTGCATCACTTCCTGCAATTGCGGTTCAGTCTGCAACATAAAATTCTTGGGTGAACCGCCGCCAAAGATCAACACCGCACTTTTGCCGCCGTTGCGTTTGGCGTCCAGCACAATGGCGGAAGTCTCATTGACGTCGGCATTGACATCAATGAGCAGACGATTGCCGAGCAGCGCTTTGGCCGCCACGTTCATGCCGATGGAAGAATCGCC
>JBBIKM010000011.1:0-67248 GCA_037445455.1 bacterium
TGAAGCGGAGATAGCGAATTTGCCATCGGGCGTGATCGCAACGTTTTTGACCGGACCGCTATGGCCTTCCAGAGTTCTTAGTTCTAGGCCTGAAGCCATGTCCCACACTTTGAGCGTTTTGTCATCTGAAGTCGAGATAACGATGTTGCCATCAGGCGTGATCGCGACACGATTGACTCCACTTTTATGACCTTCTAGCGTGCGTAATAGAGGCCCTCCGGGTAGTGTCAATGAAGCCGTCAAAGGGCGCAACCAAGGCACTTTCTGATTTGCAACGGCAGCCTTGAGCAAGTTTTGAATGTTCAGCAAATCGTGCGTTAAAAGCCGTCCCAACAAATGCTGAGCCAATTGGCTGCGATCTTTCGTAAGTTGGTTGACAGAGAGGCGCAAAGCGCCTTGCATTAGTTTCAATTCCTGATCTTGTGGAAAAAAGTTATAATCCGCCAGTAGAGCATTGACCTCACATACCCCCAGCTTGTTTTGCAGCCAGTCATAATTAAGCAGTAAGCGAAGCAGGGTTTCGGCCTGTCCACTCGCGTGCAAGTGATAGGCAAGATTGCGCCAAAGATAAGGCTCGCCCGCCGGTAGATTCGCCCAAGTTTGCATCGGAGTGATGGAGCGATAAGCGTCAAGGAATCGGGCGTGAAGTTTGGGCAAATCAGCGCCAAACTTCTGTACCAAGTATTGCCGCATCACGTCGTGCAGGCGGATGGTGCGGTCGCTCAAATCAAAATGCAGCAAAAGGGAGAGCTTGTGGAGCTTCTCGCAAAGCTTTTCGGCATGAATCGGTTTGTACCCCTCCGCCGACCAAAGTTTCTCAAGCGTGGCCAGAGGGATGCTCACATCCTCCGGAAAGATTGCCAGCTCGAAGTAACGCTGCCGGCCTCCTTCGTCGAGCATCTGCAAGCTGACTTCAAGCGTTTTGGCAACCGCCTGATGGCGCTCCGAGGCATTGTCCTGGTCAAAGGCAATCAAGCCACACTCGTCCAGCGCGGCGTTGACATACGCAATCGCCGCCGCGAAGGATTGCTGCAAATCATGCACGCGGTAGCGCAGTGTCGCATTGACGAGCTTGAGTAGCAGCGGCCATTCGCCCAAACGTTGCGCGAGTCGTTGTAATCCAGAACTCTCGCTTTCCGGCAGATTAAAACCGAGCAAGCTCGTGGCCTCATCCGGCCGCATGGCATCGAGATCGATCCCTTTGGCCTTGGCTGGCAGTGTGTCGTTATTGCGCGTAGTGATCAGCCGGCTACAGCGTGAGCCGCCTTGCAAGAAAGGCGTCAAATGGGCGCTGTTCCAGACATCATCGATCACCAGCAAAATATCGCGGTCAGCCAGCAGCTCCGCGAGTCGAACCGCAGCAGCCTGCGCACTGGAGAATCCTGGCCGCTCGCCACTAAGCGTGCAAATCAAATCTTCGACGCGACCGGTCAATTCGCCAGGGTTTTCGCCGAGCGTCACCCACAGAATGCCGTCGTCAAAGGCGTTCTGAATAGCCTCGTCATGACAAAGCGCTTTAGCGAGTGTGGTTTTGCCGTAGCCGCCAGCGCCACGCAGCGCGGCGGTAATTGCAATCGGCTCTTCGCGTTTGGGATCGAGCAGCAGAGCGAGAAGCTGGTTGTATTCTTCGGGGCGTTCGACAAAATCATCCGGTTTGTCCTCGACCATGAACGGCACGCGCGGCGTGACGCAGGGACTCTGCAAGGTGCGGATGAAGCGCTCCCACTGCTCGGGATATTTGAAATCAAAGAAATGCGCGTCCCGCATCCAACGCGGCAGTGTGGTGATATCAATCTCCTCGGCCATCACCGGCAGCACGCACACGCCTTCCCGCCGCGCCAGCCGCCACTCCTTGCGCGTGGTTTGCGAAGCCAACGCGCCAGGCGTCATCACCATCACCAGAAATTCCACGCTTTTGATCGCGGCTTCGATTTGCAGCCACCAATCTTTGCCGCCTTCCAGCTCAACTATATCCTGCCAGACGTGGAAGTGATATTCGTCGATCAAGCGATGGCGCAGATCATCGGCGAAGTTTTTGCCGTCGCTGCGGGCATAGGAAATGAAAAGACCGGAACGGGATTTCCTCGGATTGTGTTTGGGATTATCAAGCATAACTCAATGCGCTTGCCCTCTACTTCCTGAGCAACTGTTAATTTGATAACTTCACCGGATCGAGTTTGGCGGCGAAATGGCCGGCTGCATGCCGAGGGCCAGGCTGGCCATGGTGTAAAAGGTCAGGCCGTTGAGGGGCACTTTCCATGGTTCTACCGTCACAAGCTGGTCTCTTCATCTGCCTCGGATTGATGCACTCGAATCCGGCCGATTTCAATAATCCACAATTGTTTGTTCACAGAGGTTGTATTGAGTGCATATAAAAACTGGCGAATCAAAGATTCCAGCAGCGGTAGGGTTGGGTTCTTGGGGATACGAATGACCGCAATGCCTGCGGTTTGATTGGGCGGAAAACGAGTGACCTCGGCAAAATCCAAATCCAACGTGACCAAACACCGCTGCTCGTGGCAACAATGATCGTAGAGGGCATGATCCGGACTTCCCTGCAACCCTTGATCACGTACGGTTTGCACATCATGGCCAGCCAGTCGAAACAGTTGCTGCGTGCGCCTGCCGAAGTTTTCATCCAGTTTGAATTTCATACCGCTTGGCCAATCGGAATTTCAACATATCTTTCTCGTGACATCTCTGCGCCGTAGGCAATGGCGGCAAGGACGTCCGGCGTCGTCAATTGAGGATATTCCTGGAGAATTTCTTCCGTCGTCATGCCGGCAGCCAGAAAATCAAGGATAAGGGAGACCCAAATTCTGGTGCCACGAATGCAGGGCTTGCCAAAACAGATATTGGGATCAATCGAAATACGTTGCAGCAGCAGATTCATGGCGATTTTTTCCGGTTTGGTTCGAAGCTTACCATCCTGTTCCGCCAGCATTCCAAAAAGGTTACGTATTTTTTCGCACTTCATCAAGCTGAAATCTGTTGGGAAAAGCGGGCCGCCCCGTGAGATAGTTCACACAAAAAGTACTTATCTCACGCGGCTCGTCAATGGTCTCAATACGCTGCAACGGCAAAGCCGAAGTAGGCAACTTCACCGGCCGGCGATTGCCGTACTCGTCGTACTTGCCTTCCCACACCAGCCTGATTCAAAGTACCAGCAAGAGCACCGCGGCCGTTAGCGCATGCTGCTTTGGCCGATTCCTGATTTGCCGCGAAACTTACGCAATCGCTCGCTGTTTTGCAAGCCAAGTGCCGCTGTTCCCGGCAGCCGCCTCAATATCGCTCATACAAACTGAATCCCTTCTTCAACTTCTGCAGGCCCCAATAGGCATACACTTCCAGCGGCAAGCCGAACTTATGGCGCCGCACCCGCAGCCGCGCCGAGGGCTTGAGCAAATTGAGCAGCAGTGTGTGTTGCCATGAAAACGGCTTTTCGCCGACCTTGACTTGATGATAACCGAAGCGAATGTATTGCCGGATGGCCTGCAAGCGGCGATGGCCTTCTTCGCCGAGCCAGGGCAGATAGGTGATGCGCGGATAGAACTTGCCCCATTCTTCCAGAGACTTGGGCGCTTCCAGTCCCATTTTCAAACTCACCGGCCACAACGGCGAGCCGGGATAGGGCGTGAATATGTTGGTGTAGCAATCAGCCTTGTCATAGGCGGAATAGATGCGATGAATGAGATCGAGCGTGAGGCCGAGATCTTCCTCGGTTTCCGCGGGCAGGCCGAAGATGAACCCGAAGCTGGCGCGAATATCCGCTTCCTTGCAGCGCTGCACCGCGGCCAGCGTCTTCTCGGTGTTGGATTTTTTTTCGATGGACTTCAGCACCTCGTCAGAGCCGGATTCGGCGCCAAAGTGAATGCGCACGAGGCCGGCGCGGCGATAGAGGCGGGCCTGCTCGGTGGTGAGGCGCGCCCAGGAATCCGCGCGATCCTGGATGTACCATTCGAATTGCAAACCCGAGCGCACGAATCCCTCTGCCATTTGCAAACTGCGCTCGCGCGAGGCAAAGAAAATATCGTCGATAATGCCGACGAGCTGGAGGCGGTATTTGCGCACGAGATAGGTGACTTCCTCGACGACTTGCTCGACCGGCAGCACGTCGAGATGGCGGCCATAAACCGAGGCGTTGGAGCAATAGCTGCAATTGTAAGGACAGCCATGGCTGGAAGAGTACATGATCCAGCGCATGCCGTGCAGGGCCTGGTAGCGATCATAATCCATGAGATCGTAGCCGGGAATGCGACTGGGCAGCTCGGCAACGTGAGGATAACGGCGCGCGGGATTCCATTGCAGGCTGCCGCCATTTTTCCAGAGGATGCCGTTGACGTCCGCGAGCGAGGCGCCCTCCGAAAAGTGCTGCGCCAATTCCAGCATGGTCATTTCACCCTGGCGCAAGGCCACGACATCGACGAACGAGGCCGCGAGCGTTTGCTCCGGCAAAATCGAGGGATGCCAGCCGCCGAGCACAATGGGAATGTCGGGATATTTTTCCTTCACGGCGCGGCCCACTCGCACGGCGCCGTCGATCATCGAGCCGGTGATGAACGACATGCCCAGGCAGAGGGCATCGTCCATCTCGCGCAACACGGCGTTGACGTAATCCGCTTCCAGCGCGGCGTCGATGATTTTGACTTCGAAACCGGCGGTGACCAGCGGTCCGGCAATGGCGATCAGCGCCAGCGGGGGGCAGGCTTCGTCACTGCCGTAGGAGGGAAAAAAGAAGACGATCTTTTTCTTGCGGGGCATGGAACATCAATCCTTGAAGTTTGTCGTGATGCCTTCCGGCAGCAACAGTTCAGGCGAGCCGGAAGCCGGATGAATTCCAACAATCAAAACCGGCCATCCCGATTTGAAATCAAGTCATGGCGTTCTCCAACGAAGAGAAACAACCCAACGGATATTTTCTTATCAGTTGGGCTGTTTCCATTCGTTGGAGAGATTCTTTTTGGTTCCAGATTATCCGGACAGGAAATTATAGCGATCAAAATATCTCCAGACCCGGCTCATTGACTGCGGTGCTTTGCAGCCGGTGCGCGAGGCCGGCGGCCATGATTTTTTCAACACCATCAACTCTGACTCTCGTGGTTGAGACTTTCGTCGCAGTGAAAACCGGGGCCATGTCCAAATCACCGACGCAAGGCTTGCCGGCAATCATCACCAGGCGAATGTCTGCGCGTTGCGCCGAAATGATGGCTTCGAATGGGTCCGCAATTTGTAATCGCAAAATTGTCAAATCCGCGGGCAGCCGGCTGGCAATGCGACCGGCGTGTGGCAGGCGCAGAATCTTCGCGGCGTCGCTGGTGATCATGCGAAACAGAGTTTTGGCATCAACTTGTCGCGTGGCATGCGCGACCTTCAATTCCGCCAGCAGATCACGCTCACCGCTCAAGCGGGAGTCGCTGCCCAGCGCAGCGCGACGCGCCGCAGCGAATGCCGTCACGTTCGCCGTTTTTCCGAAAAGAAACTGATTGGAGGACGGGCACCAAACCAATGCTCCGCCGCTGTTGATCACATGCGCTTGATCGGCAGCGGTGAGACCAACGCCGTGAACGAGAACCGTGTTGGCCTGCAGGCATCCCAGTTGTTGCAGGCGCGACCGTTCCGCCGCCGCCGCTTCGTCAATGCCTTCGGCGAGATGAATGATCCAGGGCCAGACCTGCGGGGTGCGGCGATAACTGTCTGCCACTCGGTCGCCGTCAATGAGCAGAGAATGGCGGTAGCGAAAGTTTTTGACGACGCGCACCGGAAAACCGACGTCCAAGGCACGATGCCAGGGATTGTGATGGCAAACCGTGGCAACGCCGCTGAGTAAGTTCTTGAGGCCGCCGATCCAAAGTCGATCGGCGAGGGGAATCGCCAGGGGCGCAAGCAAATCCGGATCGCTTGCGAAGCGCGGCTGAAAGTCGGCAATCCACTCCGAAGCATTGCGATACTGCTCGCGCCATTTCAGGCGCTTGAAGCAGTTGAATTCGAGATGATCGTGGGCATTGATCAAGCCCGGCGCGATGACATCGCCCTTGAGATCGACAATCAAATCGCCGTTGCGCGGTCTTGCGTCGATTTCGTCAACGCGGCCGCGCAGGAGGCGAAGCGAGGTTGCGATGATGCCGTTTTCGCTTAAAACATTGGCGTTGATGAAAGAAATCGCGCGTTTTAATGTCCAGGCCATAGGAAAAACAAAAGCGCACGCAAAGGCGCAGAGACGCAGAGAATCCGCGAAGAAAAGCTTGATGATTGGCTTATTATTCAAACCGCCATCGTTCCCACCGTTTGGGATTGATCTAACACCCTCCGATTTTGATCTCAAATCTTTTTCCGCGCCTTGATCACCAACACCGCCGGAAAGCCGCGCCATTTGTGAGCAATGGCGATTTTCGGCTCACGCACGGCCGTAATCTCCAAGCCCGCAGCGCGGCACGCGGCAACATGATCTTCATACCAATGCGTGAAATGGCGTACGGCGTATTCCTTGCCGTCGCCAGCGCGGAACGTCCGGCGCCAGCCGGCAAGCGCGCCGAACGGATGAAAATCGGAATACAGAAATTCGCCGCCCGCTCGCAACACACGGCCGGCTTCGGCCATGGCACGGCGCAAATTCTCAACGTGCCCGACCGCCAGGCCGCATACGACGAGATCGAAAGACTCTGAGGCCAGTGGCAGCGCGCACAAATCTCCCTGCAGCAGCTTTTGTTGAGGTGAGGGCGCAGCCGCCAGCATCTCCCGTGACAAATCCAATCCGACCACCTTCGCAGCGCCGCGTTCGTGCAGAATGCTCAGATAACGGCCACTGCCGCAGGCGAGATCGAGCGCGACTTTGTTGCGAACTTCGGGCAGCAGTTCCAGCATCGCCGCCTGTTCCATTTCCATCAACAGATTGTGCGGCGCCGGCGGATAAGTTGCCGCCCAGCGGGCATACGCCTCGAGGGGGTCGAGGATCTTCCCGCCTTGGGATCGGCCTTCAGCCACCCCGTTCGTCGTTCTGAAAGAATCCCGTGAAACTGTGGCTCTGGCGCCATACTTCACAAGCTTCCTTCGGAACGACCTCTTGAGGGATTCCTGCAAATTGTCGAGCATCATTCAAAACCCGGTGGTTTCCGGCCGCTGATAGCCGAAGAATTTGTGAAAGGCACGCAGCTCAACAGGTTGGTGATAGAATTTTGCATGATAGCGCCAGCCGCCGAGGGCGCGCAGCACGCCGCGCTTGAAGCGATTCATGTTTTTGTCCGTCACCGTGGGATAGTACGCATTCAGCACACTCTCGAAATCGCGCACCTTTTGGCGCAGGCGCGGATTGAGCCACGGCATGTTGGGATCACGCCGAATCGAGAAACGGCGCCAATCCCCGCTCACCCATTCGCTGAGCGTGTCGGGAAATTTGAACCCCAACGCCCGCGCTTCCTCGTAGAGCGTGCCTTCCAGCGGCACCGGCGTGTAGAGGTAGAGAATCACCTCGGTCGCCGGATTAATCTGTTTGAGCCGGCGAATGAATGCAATGGTGTTCTCGATATCCGCCAGCGGTTCGGGCGGATTGCCCATGACAAACGAGAATTCCGGCACGATGCCGTACGACTTCATGCGCCGGGCCAGCTCAAGGGTTTGCCCGACTTGGAACTGCCCGCCCTTGTTCATGCGTTTGAGCAATTCATCCGAACCGGTTTCCGCGCCGCTAAACACCATTTTCAAGCCGCTGGCTTTCATTCTTTCCCAGGTGGAATCGGAGTAGCGCATCAATTCATCGACGCGGCCCAGCGCCCACCAGTTGAGGTTGAAAGGGGTGATGCGTTCGCAGAATTCCGCCACGCGCGGCTCGGAGATGAAAAAATCCATGTCGTGAAATTGCACGGCATCGATGCCGAAATGATCGCGTTGATACTTGATGATGCCCGCGAGTTTCGCCGCAGATTGCGCCAGCCAGCGCTGGTTGACCATCTCGACGATCGCGCAAAAGTTGCAGGCAAACGGGCAGCCGAAGGAGGAGTTGTGCGTGCCGACGCGCCTGCCCAGATAGCTCGCATAAAGATAACGGTCCATGTCGACCTTGTGATACGGCCAATCCGGCAGCTTGTCGAGCGCGATGAGCGGGCGGTGCGGATTGTGTTTGATACTGCCGTTTTCCTTGTAACTGAGACCGGCGATTGCGGCAAGGGGGCCGCCGCGGTTGAGAACACGCAGCAATTCCAGCAGCGTTTGCTCGCCCTGGCTGTGAATGCAAAAATCGATGCAGGCTTCGCGCAGACACGTGTCGGTGTGTTGCGAGGGGAAATAGCCGCCCCAGATGATCGGTAAATGCGGCAGGGCGCGCTTCACCTGTTGCGTGTGCGGCACAGCCTGATTCAACTGCGGCCCGGGCATGACGGTGACCCCGAGGGCTTTGGCATGCTTCTCCTTCGCAAGTTGAATAATGCGGCCGACGGGATCGTCCAGCAGATTGCCGTCGACGATTTCATAATCGAATTCGCCTTCCAGCAGCGCAGCCAGCGCAAGCAGCGACATGGGCAAATGCGGTTTTTTCGAGGGCGTGCTGGGAGGGTTGTAAAGGATGATCATGGTCTGACGTCTGTCCAGAGAGGGAAGAAAGCGCGCGGCCGCTTGGTCTCGGCGCGTGCACCAGTCGAACCAAACTCATTTCTGTCCATGGCGGCGCGCCCGGGCAGTGGTGTTTTCCGTCTGGCACGATTCACGACAGCTCGAATTCCGCCACCACCGGCGCGTGATCGGACTCGGGGAAATCCACATCCGTGCGAAAGGCGCCGGATTCGTCCGGCAGAATTTCATTGTGAATCTCCGTGCCACGATAAAACGCGAGCAACGGCCGTGAGACGAGAATATGATCCAGCATCACGCCTCTGCCCAGATGCAAAAAGCTGTAGCGTGACGAAGCGGGCACGGACAGCTCGCACGGCGCGAGCACGCGCGGCAGCAATGCGGGATTGCCGGTGTCCTCCACCATTCCGCGAATGGCATGCATCGGCACCTCGTCAAGATCGGCATTGAAATCGCCGGCCACGGCGATGAACGCCTCCTCGTTCGCGGCCAGGGCGGCGTCAAAAATCTGATCGATCAAGATGCGGGTTTCCAACGCCTGACCGACGCGCTTCATCGAGGAAATGAAATAACCTTCCGCCCATCCCGCCACCGACCGCCATTTATCCTGACTGAGTTGCTGCCCGGGGATAGTGCTCGGCACCTTCGATTTCAAATGCAGATTGAGGACGTGCAGTTTGCGATTGCCGCCGAGATCGAGCGTGACGTGCAGAATCGGCCGCTCCCAGGTCACCTCCTTAGCCTCCGCTTCCGCGGGAAGCGCCGTCATTTTGCGATAGCGCGGTTCGAGCGCATAAACATGCCGGACCTGCTGTTGGGCAAGCACCGGGAAGCGGCTGGCCACCACCAGGTTGCGCTCGTCATAGGCTTCGTTGTTGGTCGTGAGCGTGTATGCGAGATGGTAACCCGCATAAGGCGTGTTGTGCAGCAATTGCTGCAGCGCCAGCAATTGCCGCGGCTGGCCCGTTTGTTCCTGGCCGTTGACTTCTTGAAAACAGAGAACATCGGCGCGCAAGCGCAGCAATTGCGGCCGCATCACCGCGATGCGATTCGCCAGGGCAGGCGATTGTCCCGGCTTGTCATCGAGGTTCTCCAGATTGAAGGTCGCAATCCGAAGCGAGGTTGACATGCGCATCTCCGCTTTCACTATAGAATGAAACCTGCTTACACCTGCCTGTTGAATCCCGCTGATGTTTTTGCGGCCGGCAGCGGACCGGAGGCAACCAGTTTCTTTTGTTTGGGATCGACGGTCAAACTCAGGCCTTCCAGAGTTCTGGCGCCCAAGAGTAGAAGATCTCCTTTTTCAGCAAACACGGCTTCATCGATGGTGAAATATTGGCCAATCGAACGATTGCAAAACCCACACTCCGTGTCACCTGCTGCCCGCTCGCCATCACAAACGCCAAATCTTTTTTCTCACGTTGGATGCCGGGCCGTTCAAGAGTTGTCGCTGGAATCCACGTTTACCCGCTGCCGGTATCCACCAAAGTTTTTGAAACAACGGCAGACTTGGTTCGATCGACGGAGTTTTCGATCTTGCATTTGGCATAAAATGTTCCCATGAAACTCACCTCCTTCACGTTGCTCACGACAACGACGCCGCGGGTTTAAGCCATTCCACCAAACGCTTTTCAATTGGAAATTTATAAAAATCCTTTTCGCAACGCCAGCGGGCGAGGCGCTTGATCGGCCATTTCAACAAGCCACCGTTTGCCGACCAGGCAAAACGGTGATAGAATTTGAAGCGCTGCACGCGTTCCCATTTTTCTCGCGGCACCCACGGCCCGCAGGATTCGACGTAATCGAATGCCGCCCATTCTTCGAGTGATTGCGGCATGGGATAGCCGCTGTCACGTACGAGATCGGCGACCGGCGAGCCGGGATACGGTTGATAGAAAAAAATCACGGTTTCGAATTTCGGGCTCATCGCGCGCAGGCGCTTGACCGCCTGCAAACTCGCCTCGACGCTCTGCGGCGATTCCTGCGGAAAGCCGACGATGAATGGAAAAATCGCGGCGAGATCGAAACGCCTGCAGCGCGCCGCGGTTTCGAAAACCTGATCGAGCGTAATGTCCTTCTTCAGCCAATTCAGTGTTGGTTGATCGCCGGATTCCACGCCAATCATCACGCGGCGCAGGCCCGCGCGCTTGCACAGGGCAAAGAGCTCATCAGACATGCGCACGCCCTGATCCGCACGCAGCGTACCGGCCCAACTGAATTTCAGATTGCGGCGCAGGAACTCTTCGGCAATGGCGGCAACGCGCTCGGCATGGGTAAAAAACGTTTCGTCCTGAAAGTTGAGATCATCGAAAGGAAAACGCCGCCAGAGATATGCGAGTTCTTCGCCCATGCGTGCCGGCGCGATCGCGTTCCACTTGCGCTTGAAGACATGGGGATCGGCGCAAAAGGCGCAGCGGAAATGACAGCCAATTGAAGAGATGTAGTCGAGCTGGCGTTGACTTTTGCGACGATAATAGTCCTCGACCGGAATCAACTCGTAGCGCGCCGGGGAAAACTCGTTCATATCGCGCAACGGCCGTGCAGGATTTTGTTGAATCGCATTTCCCTCGCGAAACGCGAGTCCGGCAACCGAATGCAAGGGTTCTTTTGCAGCCAGTTTTGCGACAATCTCGCCAAACGTCTCTTCGCCCTGGCCCTGCACGGTGATATCAATGGCTGGTTCCGCCAAACATTCAGTTGGAAAAAGCGAGGGATGCCAGCCGCCCCACACGACGGGCAAATCCGGCTGCAGCGCTTTGACGGCGCGCGAGACCTGCAGCGCATCGCGAATCGGCGCGCCGGTGAGCACGGAGATGCCCAGGCAAAGGGCGGCCGGCAGATGCGGTTGCAAAGCGCGCAACGGATCATCTGCCAGCCGGCCGTCGATGATGATCACTTCGAAACGCTCCGGGTCAAGGTGCGAGGCAATCGCCAGCAAAGCCAGCGGCATGGTGAAAAACACGGAGCGGGGATTATACAGCAGAATTTTCGGGCGTTGTGATTTCACGGTTATGGGATTCGTGCAAGGCGCGCGGCTCACCGGCGGCGGAAGTGCAGCGCGACATGATCTCCCCAGTTGCGCAGCACGGGCCAGCCGGCGGTCTTTCGTTCAAGCTGCGTGAGGGCGCGGAACCAGCCTGCCCGGCGCGCCAGGCTGCTCAAGTACGGCGGCGGCACACAGAGGCCGAGACTGAATTGGCGTTCCAGCACAAACCACGGCGCAAAGCAGGCGCGAATCTGCGCGGGTGTGAAATAGTAAGTGCGCACGGTGCTGCCTGCGAGATTAACTCTGACGCCGTGTTGTCCGGCCCAACGGCGGCGGGCAGCGCGGGGCCGGCCGGCCAGCAGATGATAAACGATCTCCCACGGACACAGCGGCGGCATCACCACGAGGAAGGCAGGCGCGCCGGGCCGCAGCGCGTGCGCCGCTTGTTCGGCAAATCCGCGCAAATCGGCCACACAATTGAGCGCGCCGAAGTTGGAGAACAGCCCGTCGAATTGCGCGGCCGGCACTGCTTGCGCCATGTCCTGCGCCGCGGCTTGAACGAAGCGGACGCGCTGTTCGCAGGCAGCGGCGCGCGCTTTGGCGCGGGCCGCTTGCAGCATGGACGCGGCCGGCTCCAGTCCCAACACGGTGAAGCCGTGACGCGCGAAGAAGACCGCGTCGGTGCCGGTGCCGCTGCCAATCTCCAGCAGGCGCCGGGCGCCGGCAAAGGCCGGTAGTGCAGCTTGTTGAATGCGCTGCCGCATCCATTGCAAAATGGGATTGCCGGCTTCACTCGCGTCGTATGCCGAGGCGAGGGCCTCGAAGGGAGAGGGCATTTCAACCTGCCCAATGGCGGCCTGCTGCGGGTCAATCATGTGCACGCGGAATTCGCTTCAGACACGGCGTCGGTGCTTGCTGCGTTGCGGCATTGGGGCGGGAAGATTCTTCACCGCACTCTGCAAAAAAGCCGGCGCCCTCATCAAGCCGGCGCCGGCACCATCACGGTCAACGCCTCACTTCCAAGTGGCGAGATAGGCGCTGAGCGCCTCCAGCTCGGGCTTGCTGAGCTTCTCGCCGAATTTCGGCATGGTGGAGTCTTTCACGAACTTTTGCGGATCCACAAAATGATCGTAGAGCCACTTGTACTCGCGCTTGGCGCCGACGCCGGCGAGGGCCGGGCCGGTTTCAGCGCCGGCACCGTGAATGACGTGGCAGTTGCGGCAGGATTCCCGCACCATGATCAACCCGGCGGTCACGAAATTTTCGGGCGCGGCCTCCGCTGCCTGGCGGTGGGCAAGATAGGCCGCGAGTGCTTCGCTTTCCTTCTCCAGCATTTTCTTTTTGGCGCGCTCAGACTTGGGCTCGCCCAGCGCCATCGGCAGATTCAAATCCGTGGCGTGCTTGGCATGCGCCGCCGCATCGTAATTTTTCTTGATGGCGGTGAATTTTGCCGCACCCTGGTTATGGCACTCGCCGCACTTTTTGGCGGCGTAAATGCTGCGGCCGGCCAGGGCGTCAAAGGGCAGGACGGCAGCTTTGTCCTGTGCCCGCAACGCGGCGCCAGCCGGCAACAGCATAAGACAGGCGAAGGCAAGAAATGTCCGCATGGTTTGCTCCTCCAGAGTTGATGAGGTGTTGTCGTTTGTTTGCAGATGTTCCAACCTCGGCTGAGCCGGGGCTTCCCTTTCGCCGGTCGTTGTGAAATCGCCCGGGATGTTGATGCCGCGGTCAAACCGCTGCCGGAGCACACTGTTTCGGAGACCGCCGCGGCGGAGGATCAGTTGTTGGGTGCGCCTTTGGTGATCCAATCCCGCACGGCCTGAATATCGGTGGCGCTCAGCGGCGATCCGGGCGGCATGCGGCCGGCAACGCCTCCGACGCTGTTGTCACCGATCAGCTTCAAATAGAGCACGCTGTTGTTGGGATTGCCGGGCGCCACACGCGGCTTGCCATAGGTCGCGGAATTGACATTGACCAGATTGTTGTAAGCCGCGCCGGCAGCGAGCGACATCGGTGCGCCGCCGCCCGGATGGCAGCCCTGATTGACACAACGCGGCGTCAAAATATTCGCTTGAATGCTGGAGAAAGTTGTCGGGTCTGACGGGGCGGTTGGTGCGGCCAAGTCGTGCTGGCAGGCCGCCAGGGCAAGGGCAACACTGCAGGCCGCCAGCGCGCGCCAGCCGTACCGCCGCAGGGGTTGAAAAGGCATGCGGAGTCTCCTTAGAAGGGATAGTTGAGAATGCGATAGATGTTGAAGCCCAGGCGGAAATCACCACCGGCAAAATCGAGGTTGCCGCCGCTGACATATTGATTGGTGGTGTTGCCGCCGGAGTTGGTGACGAACAAGTGAAAAACATGGCCGCCCGCTTTGATCTCGAGACCGGCGACGAACGTGTCGTTGAAAATCTGCTTGCCGTCTTCGAAGCGCGAGCCGCCCACGGTGAGTGCGGTTTCATCGCCGGACACAATCGGCACGATCTCCGAGAAGAGCGCATACTTCTGGTTGAACGCGAACTTGCCGCCCACGCCCAGGGTGATCAGCGGATCTTCGCCATCCACCGTGACGTTGCCGTTGAGCAAAATGCCCGGCACCACCACCGCGGAAACACGCGAGCCGAACTGTTTGGTGATCGGCACCTGGCCGAAGATCGCAAAGCGCTCGCCGTCGGTACGGCTGAGGTTGCCGGCGGCAGGATTGGCGGGATCCGGAATGCCCTTCAAAGTGGCCCAATCGACGCCGGCATAGAGCGCAGCGGAGACCGGCATGGAGCCGTCGGTTTTCTCGCGCAGCACGCGCCATTTGCCGCCGATCTCAAAGGTGGCATTCAAGCCCGAGCGCGCCAGGTTGAGGGAGAAATCATTGGTGAGCGGAAACGCGAGCTGCGTCATCATGAAGGCGCCGCCATCGAGGCCAAACAGTTGATCGAAGCCCTGATCGACGGTGGCTTTGAAGCGATGGGCAATGCGATACATGAACGCGCCTTTTTCCACCGGCTCGGCGGTGGGCAAATTGGCGAGCGACCAGCCAGGGAAAGCCTGTGCATATTCCCGCCGCGGCGCTTCCACCTTGATGTCGCCGGCCAGCGAGTTGATCCAGGATTCGATGGTCTTGATCTCCTCGGCGGAAAGCGGTGCGGCGCCCTTGGGCATGCGCTCGCCCTTGATGCTGGCCGAACCGCGGATCTTGCCCATCAAATAACTGTTGCCGGCATCACCCGGCTTGACGCGCATGAATTTGGGCAGCCCCGAGCTTTTGACATTGATGAGACTGGCCTTGAATCCCTCTTCGGTCAAGTCCAATCCCTGCGGGGCGGAGGTGCCGGCGTGGCAGCCGGCAAACGCGCATTTGGCCTCGAAGATGTCGAGCACCCGGTCCTCCAACTCATCCGGACGGCTGGGATAGGCAAATGCCGGTTCAGCAGTGCGGCTGGCTGCGGCAGCCTTGGTTTCTCCAGCCAGCGTGAGACGCGCGCCGGCCAGCGCGAGCATCACCCCCAGAGAACATGCCAACCAGCGAGGGTGCAAGTGCATCATGACCTCCTCCAAGTTAAGTGCATGAGAGTATCGCAGCGGCAGGTCAACCGGCGGGAACAGTGCCGCCCTGTTTCGCCTGCGCGCCTTCAGGATTTGAGCGATTGGGGCCGGAGCTTTCGCTCACTGCACGATGATCACGCCGGTCTTTTGCGGGTGGACGGTGCAGTAATAGGGAAATCGTCCGGCTTTGCGAAACGCCACCACGTGCCTCTCATTGCCTTTCAGGGGCGGCGAGGGCGTGAAATCGCTCGCCGGGTGCGTGGGCGTACCGCTGGTAATGTCGTGGATGGCGTTGTCCTTGTTGGTCCACTCCACGGTGGTGCCGATGGGAACGGACAATTCGGACGGGTCGAAGCGCGTGGCCTGGATCCACACTTCATTATCTCCGCGCGTCGGCTCAAAAGGATTCTGCTGACCGCAGCGCACCAGCAGCAGGGCGAGGCCGGCCAGCAACAAGACAACAACCAGGCGCTTACGAACAGGCATGACTTTCTTCCCTCAAGTCGAGCGCAGCCGGCAGCTTGGCGAGCCAAAACTGCAGCCGCGCTTCCATTCTTGCCATGAGCCGGCCGCGATGATCGTTGGTGAACAGCATGATGCGGCCGGATTGTGCCGTGACCGAGCCGGCCGGCAGGTGTTGCGTACGGCGCCGAATCCGGCGGCGATAGAATTTGAACACCAGGCGCTCGAGCTGATCGAACGGCTTGAACGCCAGCAGGGCTTCCACGCGGCGCTGCCAGCGCGCCAGTCGGTGTTCCGCGCCGGCGGCCGCCAGGGGATGTGCCAGCCGCCGGCTGGCGCTGGCCTGCGGCAGAAACCTTCGGTACCAGGCGTTGGCTGCCATAAACCGGCG
The DNA here is from genome assembly GCA_037445455.1 of bacterium. GTDB lineage: Bacteria > Zhuqueibacterota > Zhuqueibacteria > Zhuqueibacterales > Zhuqueibacteraceae > Coneutiohabitans. The sequence continues at coordinate 15,933 of JBBIKM010000011.1, forward strand.
AAACGTGCCGGCGCCGCTCAAAGGAAGCAGATGGGCGATTTGATGCGCGATAAAGAAATCCCGTTCCTTCCACGCAAGCTGGCGGTTGCCGATCAAACAATTCAGGCAAATGACGCGGCGCTTGCCCAGCACCTTCATCAGCAGCGCCAGGCCGGCATAGACGGTCCACAAGCGCCGGCTGTCAACGATCAGAAACAAATCGAGATCATCCCCCGCCTTGCCGTTCTCAAAGGCGAGTGCGCCCGAAAGGGCAACCGAACGCACGAACGGAAATCTCTTAATGAGAGCAAGGATGCCGCGATGGCGCCGCAGCAAACGTCGGCTGAGTTCCCGCCGTTCCGCGCGAATCTCGGGCAGGCGGCGGCGGTCCGCGAGAAAGAAAAGGCCGCGGGACTCGGCAATCAGGCCGTGGTGTTGCAGACGGCGCAAGGCCTCGGCGACTTCGGCGAGGGTGGCACGTACGCCCGGCAAACCCTCGTGAATCTCATCAAGCCCCAGAGGATAGTCAAACAAATCCGCATATGCCAGGGTTCGCAGCACGGCTTCGGCAACCACCGGCACATTCTGTGGACGTGCCAGATGCGAAACCGAGCCATTGCGGCGGGCTTGTGCAGCGGCGCCATTTGCAGGAGGCAAGACGCGAACAGGATTTTCGCGGCGCAGACTTTCGTAAAACGCCACCAACTGCTCGGCCGTGTTGCGCCAGGTGAATCGGCGGGCATGCGTGCGGCCATGGTGGTGCAGTTCCTGGCGCAGTTCCTGATTATCAACCAGTTCCGCCATGCGAGCGGCCCAAGCTTCTGGATCTGTGGCGCAAAGCATGGCGCGGTGGCCCGCCAACTCCCGCATTGCGGAGTTGTCAGCGGCCAGGGCAATGGCGCCACCGGCCATCGCCTCCAGTAGCGGGAAACCGAAGCCTTCAAAGTGCGAGGGCAGGACGACCAACTCGGCAGCCTGATAGAGTGCGGGCAGATCCGCCTCAGCCACGTACCCCGGCAATCGCACGCGGTCGCGCAGCCGGCAGGCATCCAGTGCCTGTTCGACTTCAGGCGAGCCATTGCCGCGCTGGCCGGCGATCACAAGCACATGGTCGCGCCGGCTGTCCTGGCAAAATATGCGAAAGGCTGTAAGCAGCATGCCGAGGTTCTTGCGCTTTTCACATGTTCCCACAAAAAGGAAATAGGGCGCGCCACCAGCGTAATGGCGGCGGATACTCTGTTTGTGCTCCTCCGAAGCCTGGGCAAAGAACTCATGGTGAATGCCTGAGGCAATGGCCGTCACCGCGCCCGAGCGGCAGGGCAGAGACCGTTGGCGGGCGAGACTGTGGTAGTCCCGCGCGGTGGCCTCTGAAACGGCAATGATGCGATCGGCAGCGCAGGCCGCATGGGTGAGCACGCGCTGAAAGTAGAGGCGCTTGCCGGTGGGATAAAATTCCGGATGCAGGAACACGCCCATGTCGTGAAAAGTCGAAACCAGGCGAATGCCCGGCTGCGGGCGGGGCAGCGCATAGTGCGTGCCGTGCCAGACCTCCAACCGGCGGCGGCGGGCAGAAATGCCCGCGCCGAGATGCTGCCAAAGCAGACGCAGCGGGCGGGGATAATTGGGGAGTTCCACGCAGCGCATGTTGGCCGGCAGGTTCGCAAACCGCGGCGCGTCGTGGGCTTTCACAAATATGTAATACTCGTGATCGTGATCAAGGCTGGCCAGCCCACTGATGATGCCGAGCACGTATCGTCCCGCTCCAGCCAGCGAAGGCGGCAGACAGGTCGCGTCAATTCCTATGCGCAATGTAAACTCGCGGTTTGAGCTTGAAGGTGGCGAGTCACCGCCGATCAGGGCGCAAAGCGACTCAGGTCAGGTTATCCCTCGCGCACAAAAGCCCCGGCCTCATTTTCGCTGCCATGCAAAGCACACGCCAATGCCTGGTTTTCTGCGGTAATACGCACCCGCAGCAGGGCGAGGTTAATCAATGAGGCAGCGATCAAAGTCCACCAAGCCTGAAAAAGCAATGGAATGAGGAAGATCTCTGCAACGACCACACCATAATTGGGATGTTTGCACCAGCGGTAGGGCCCGCGGTTGATCAATGGCGCACCGGGAATCACCAGAATCTTTGTATTCCAAAAGCGGCCAAGGGCGGTCAGACACCAATACCGCAACGCTTGCGCAACCAGGATCAAAACCAGAATCACCGGCCAGTAAGGATGCAACTGCGGCCCGCGCCAAAATCCCTCCACCGCCAGCCCCACCAAAAAGGCGGTATGCAGGGCAACAAGATAACGATAATGGCCGGCGCCGAATTCCAGCGCTCCCTGCCGGCGCAGCCACTGCTCGTTGCGTTTGGCCTGCCGCAGCTCAAGCAGCCGCTGTGCGACCAGCAGAATCAGCGCGGCGAGCAAAGTTGCCTGCGGCCCGCTCATTGGCACTGTCCCAGAATCATTTCGGAGGAGAAGCCCGGCCCGAGCGTGGTTGCCAGAATGTGATTTCCACTTTTGTAATCGGCTGATTTCAAATACTCGTGCCAGACGAAAAGCACGGTTGCGCTTGACATATTGCCGTAGTCGCGCAAGACTTGCCACATGTACTTCGTCTTGTGGGGCGGAATGTCGAGCGCTTCGGTGTAAGCCGCGATCACTTTGGCGCCGCCGGGATGCGAAAGGAAGTCCGAAACGTCATCCAGCGTCATGCCCTGCCCCGCAAGAAATTGCTGAATGGCGGGTCGGGCCGATTCCCGCACGATGGTGGGAATATCCTTTGAGAACAGCACCTTCAGGCCGTGGTCGTTCATTTCCCAACCCATCACTTCCAGCGAATCGCGCCAGGTAATGGCGTCGGAAGCCAGGATTCTGATGCCGCGCAGACCGTCAAGAGGGCTGGCATCACCAACCAGCAGCGCGGCAGCCGCGCCGTCGCCGAACAGCGAGGTCGCCACGAAGTTGCTTTTCGAAAAATCCCGGCGGATGAAAGTCAAGCTGCACAATTCCAGCGCGATGACCACCGCGCGTTTGTCCGGATAGGCTCTCAGCCAGTCAGCCGCGCGGGACAAACCTGCCACGCCGCCGGCGCAACCCAGGCCCCAAAGCGGAGAACGCCGGACCGAAGGCCGCAAAGACAGGGTGTTCACGAGATGGGCATCAATGCTCGGCGTGGCAATGCCGGTGGTGGAAACGAAGAAGAGATGATCGATCTCCTGCGGTGTGAGCTGATGCTGCGCGCACAGCCGGCGCACGGCTGCGCTCGCCAGCGCCACTGCCTGCTCGGTGTACAAACGATTTTTCTCGCTGAAGGAATGCTCCTGGCCATACCATTCCGCCGGCATGCAAAAATGCCGCTGGTCGATTTCAGCGTGTTTGAAGATGGGCAGCAGGCGGGCAACGTTGATCGCAGATCCGCCGAAAAGCTGCCGGGCAAATTCGCCGGCGACTTCCTGGCGGTAGACAAATGGCGGCACAATGGTCTCGATACCAACAAGCGTTGGCAAATCGCCGTCACTCCCAAATGTTGCAGGAACCATATGGACACCCTGCCGGAAACAAGGCAGGAGTTGACATGCAAAAAAGTGGCGGGAATATCTCCACTAAACCAGCCAAATGCAAGGATTTTTTCCGCGGCGGTGGCAGAGGCCACCCGCCAGCGCATGTGATGAACGATGCCAGCGATCCTGGGCCGGCAACTTTCGTTCGCGTGGTGAAGAATTCCCTGTTTCTTCTCCGGCAGCGTGATTTTCGTGTGGCCTCTTTTGCCGGCATTTCGGTATATTGCCGAAATTTCAGCAGGATTGATCATCCCGCGGTGGCTTGGGCAACCTGCCAGGTGCCTCACGAGCTCCGCTGCAAAGACGTCAGAGGAACTTCATGATCGCTCGCAATCGCGCGGTTGCCGGTGTTGTCTTCATTGCTGCCGGCATCGCGACGGCTGTCATCTATGCCATGCTCGGCGGATTGCTCATGCCGGATGCCCTCAGTCAGGCGCACTCTCAAGTGCCCCGGTTTCTGGCGCTCACCGGCGTGCAGTTCTTGCTGTTGCTTGCGGCCGCCTGGGCGTTGCGCTGCCACATCCGCGCGGGCGCACTTTCCGGCAGAATGAAATGGCTGATCCTGGGATTTGCAGTAGTTTTCCGCCTCTGCCTGCTGCCGCAAACCCCGTGGCTCTCCAACGACATTTATCGCTATGTTTGGGATGGCCGGTTGGTGACGCACGGCGTGAATCCTTACACCCTGCCGCCCGCCGCAGCCGAGCTGGCAAGCCTGCGCGATGATTCGGTGTATGGCCGGATGAGCCATACGGAAGTCCACACCGTTTATCCGCCACTGCTGCAATATCTCTTTGCCGCCGGTGCGGCGCTGGCCCAGACATTTGATCTCGACCCGGTGATTGCTCTCAAGGCCATCCTGACTCTGGTTGATCTCCTGCTGGCCGGCGTGCTGCTGCAGCTAGCGCCGGGTTTTGGCCTGGCAGGCGGCGCGGCTTTGCTGTATGCCTGGCACCCGATGCCGATCATCGAAATCGCCGGCAGCGGCCACAGCGACATCGTGGGCGTGCTTTGTCTCCTTATGGCGATTCATGCCGCACGGCAGAATCATCATGCCTGGGCCGCACTCTTTCTGGCCCTGGCATTTCTGGTGAAATTTCTCGCACTGCTGCTGCTGCCGTTTTGGATGGTCACGGCTTGGCGTTCCGCCGGACGACGAGCCGCGTTGCTGTGCCTGGTTGTTTTTGCAATCACAACTCTGCTGAGCTACGCGCCGTTTTTGCAGGCCGGTGCGCAGCTTCTCGCAGGATTGCTGGTCTACTCCGCGAAGTGGCGATTCAATGACAGCGTCTTCGCGATGCTCTTCAACACTATCCACACGCTGCTGCCGGACCGCCTGGTCACATTGCTGATGGTGCCGGCGCATTGGGAGATAACCGAGACGGTTCTGCGGACGCGGCGCGTCGACCTCGCTTTACATCTCGCCAAAGCAAGCGTGGCTGTTCTGTTTCTGCTGTTCTATGCGCAGATTGCGCGGCGCTTCTGGCTGGCACAAAAAGGGGAGGGGGCAGGCCTCCTGCCGCAGATTGCCCTGGCGGTTTTGGCAGCCTTCTTCCTGCTTTCGCCGACTTTGCAGCCGTGGTATTTGCTCTGGCTGTTGCCGCTGCTCTGCCTGAACCGGCGGGCGCCCAACGGCGATGCGCGACAAACTTCGCGGCCGGCCTTGTTTTCCGCGCTGATTTCCAAGCCGGGACGCAACGGCTTGTGGCTGTTGACCGCCACCGTCCTTCTGTCCTATTTGATTCTGCACGATTATCAAAGCAGTGGCGTGTGGCAGGAAGCTGCCTGGTGGAAATGGTTGGAATTCGGGCCGCCACTTGTGTTGCTGCTCTGGGGAATTGCGGCTCAACGGGCAGGGCAGGGACGAAATGAAAATGCCCCCGGATGATTCCGGAGGCATTTGATTGTCAGGTTTGTGGGAAGAATCGCGTCAACCCAGGTACTTGCGCAAGGGTTCCAGGCGGGAGCGATGCCGCAGCCGGCGCAAGGCTTTCTCCTTGATCTGGCGCACACGCTCGCGCGTCAGCTTGAAGTGTTCGCCGATCTCCTCCAGGGTCAAAGGCCGGTCGCCATCCAAACCGAAGTAGAGCCGGATGATTTCGGCTTCGCGCGGTTTGAGCGTCGACAAGACCTTGTCGATTTCCACCTGCAGCGATTCCTGCATCAGCCCGTCATCCGGCGGGGCATAGCGGTCGCTCTCGATGACATCGAGCAGGCTGTTGCCTTCTTCTTCCTTGAACGGCTCATCGAGCGAAAGATGGCGTGCCGAGGTCTTCAGCACATCCGCCACTTCATAAGCGGTCAATTCCATCTTGTCAGCGATTTCTTCCATGCTGGGCTCGCGGCCAAAGCGCTTCTCGAGTTCTTCCAGCGCACGGCCGACCTTGTTGATGGCGCCGACGCGGTTGAGCGGCAGACGCACGACCCGGCTCTGCTCGGCGAGTGCCTGCAGAATCGACTGGCGAATCCACCACACCGCATAGGAAATGAACTTGAAGCCCCGGGTCTCATCGAAGCGCTGCGCGGCTTTGATCAAGCCCAGGTTGCCCTCGCTGATCAGATCCTGCAAGGGCAAGCCCTGGCCCTGATATTCCTTGGCAACGCTGATGACGAAGCGGAGATTGGCTTTCACCAATTTGTCCAGGGCTTTGCCATTGCTTTTGCGGATCTGTCGGGCCAGTTCCACTTCTTCTTCGGGGGCCAGTGGGGAATATCCACCAATCTCTTCGAGATATTTCTCAATCGACTGTTTGGTCCGGCTTTCGGTTACTTTGCGTTTCTTGGCCATGTGTTCATCCGATTCTGATCATGCCTCCATGATCAAACAAATAGTGTACCTAACCTTATGAGACTGCTAGTACAAGCTCGTGCGTGCATGTGCGGAAGACAAGCCTGCAGGAATCCTGCCAACCTCTTAACGCAACCGCAGCCGGTTTGCCCTGCGAATGGCATTTTCCCGGCGCATGCGCCTGCGCTGGCTGGGCTTGAGATAGTAGGTTGACTTTCTGAAATCACGCAACACACCGGCGCGATCACATTTGCGCTTAAAACGAACGATCGCGCGATCAAGGGATTCCTGCGCGCCAACAGTAACTCGAACCATATGATAACCCCTTTCTCTTTAGCTCTCTTGGGTGCGGCAGTCAGGGAGTCAAGGTGAGAAATTTAACGACCTTAACGACCCGCTGGCAATTTATCTTAACTGCCCGAGGAGAGATAAAGTTCCGCCCTTGCCGGAAACGGCTCACTGGTCAAGCTGCTGGCCAATAGTGAGTTGAATTACGATTTTGTCAGTACTCTCCCAACCGCATCATCCTGCCACCGAATGCCTGCATGAAGACGTAAGATCAGGCCGTTTTGTTTTAGGGTCGGCGACAAACTTTCAACAAAAGCGGCGGTGTGATCAAATTGCGCCGACGTAACTTCGATGAATTCCAAAAGAATAGGGTAGATTCCCTCTTTTTTTGGAGCGCGGAATATACGGGAATAATCTCTCTTTGTCAAGCATGTGACAATTATTTATTGATTTTCCCTGCCCGGCTCGCCACCCAGCCGCGCACTGCAGTTCCTGGTTGAAACAAGCCGGTGCGCCCTGGCCTGATGCCCTCTGGAAGCGAACGGCCTCCCGGTCATGCCGGCAGATAGACCACGAACGTACTGCCTCGCCCCAATTCACTCTCGACCCGAATGGTACCGCCGTGCTCTTCCACAATCTGGAGCGCCAGGGCCAGGCCGATGCCACTGCCTCTCTTTTTGGTTGAAAAATAGAAATCGAAGATCCGGTTCAGGTTTTCTTTGGGGATGCCCTTGCCCGTGTCACGGAATGCAACGACAGCATAAGACCGGCGGGTGTCATCGAGTGACCTGCGGGTTACGAGATCGAGGCCGATGGTCAGGCGGCCGCCGCCGGGCATGGCTTGCACGGCGTTGATGAAAATGTTCAGAAACACCTGGTGTATCCGGTTCGGATCAACCTGCACGCGCAGGTTGCTGACACGATAGTCCCGCTCCACGCGAATGCCTCGCTGCAGCGCCTCTGGTGTCTCCATCTTGACCAATTCATCGAGCAAGTCATTGAGGCATTGCTCCGACTTTTCGAGTTTGGGCGGCCGGGCAATCATCAGGAAGTTGCTGACCAGATCATCGACGCGCCGGATCTCCGCGGCCAGGATTTGGTGGTAATGCTCGAGCTTCTGGGGATCAATCACTTCCTTTTGAAACTCCCGCCGCATCAACTGCATGTTGATCACCATGGCGTTGAGCGGGTTGCGAATCTCATGCGACAGCACGGACGAGAGCTTGTTGAGCGTTTCCAGCCGCTCGGCGCGCTTAAGGCGGTCTTGAAACCGGCGCAGCCGCCGCGTCATCGCGTTGAAGTGCAGGGCCAGGGTGCTGATTTCATCACGGCCGATGCGCCGAATCTGATGCTTCAAACCGCCCTTGGAGATTTCCGCGATGCCGCCGATCAACTCATTGACCGGCTTGACAATTTGCCTGGTGTAGACCGCGGCGATGAGCGCCGCCACCAGGGCGCTTCCCGCCATTAACAGGAAAATCTGCAGCTCCATGACGCGCGAGGGGGCGAAGGCCTCGCGAGTGGGCTGTTGAATCACCGTGGCCCAGCGCTGCTCGGCAATGGGCGCATAGGCCGCCAGCATTTCGACGCCGTTGCGATCCACGTAGGTTTGGTTGCCGCTCCTGCCACCGATCGCCGCCGCGACAATGCCGGCCTCTTCGAAGCGTTGGCGCTCCAGCACCTGCCGGCGGTCGGTGTGCGCAATGTACTGGCCGTCGGCGCGAAAGATGAACGCTTCACTCTTGGGGCCAACGAGATTGCTGTCCACCAGCGCCCAAATCTCTTTCAAGTCGACTTCAGCAAGCAGGCAGGCGGTGAGTTCATCAAAGACCAGCACCGGCTCGGCAATCTCCATCAGCGGCAGTTTCTCCTCGGAAATGTAGACCGCCGAGGTGTAGCTCTTGTTGTTGCGGATGGCGGTGAGCAGATCCTGACCGGCAAGATGATTCAGCGGCATGCCGAAGGCGGTCGAGCGAACCACGCGGCCCAGCGTATCGAGCAGGGAGATCTTCTTGAAAATGGGGAACTCACGCACGAGCTTGTTGATGATCAACTCCTGCCCCATGCGGTCATTGCCGTAGAAGGCCGGGCTTTGGGCGTTTATGCGCAGAATGTCCCGCGCCCGCCCGAGCGTGGCGCTGATCAAGGAGGAGGAGCGGCGCGCAAACTGCAGGTTGCGATCCAGGATGGTCTCGCGAATGGCCTTCTGCGCGGTGTGAATGAGAAGCTGGCCGGTGATCAGCAGCGGAATGGTCACCAGAAAGATGTGGGAAATCAGCAGGCGGGTGAAGAGCCGATGCCGAATGGGGATGGGAGGTACCTGCATGTCAACATGCCCGTCTTGTGTTTCGCGCGATGCGATTTCACCGGTCAGGATCTTCTTCGTCTGCCCATGCGGCCGGGCGGTCAGCGCACGCGCCACTCCTGAAAGGGCTTGGGTTTGCCGTTGGCGTCGAGATAGTCGGCAAAACGCGCGGCATTGATGATATGCCAGACCAACCAGGGATGGAACAGGAAAGTGGCGGGTTGATCTTCCGCCAGAATCAATTGCAGCCGCATGGTCGCGGTTCGGATGTCCTCGCGCCGGGTGAAATTTCTCAAGATCGTCTGGGTGTGCCGGTAAGGCTCGCTGCGGTATGCCAGCATGCCGCTGCCGGAGCCATCGCCGAAAAGCTCGAGCAGGCTCGCGGGCGAATCGGCGAAACGATGCTGCAGCAACACCGCATCGAACCGGCCGCTCTGCAGGGAATCACCCAGCGCCGCGGCACTGAGCGGCTCGGGAATGACGTCGATGCCGATCAGATTCCAGTCGATCTTGATTTGCCGGGCGAGCTGTTCCTTCAATTTGACGCCCTCTTGAAAAAACAGGCGAAAGCGCAGCGGCCGGTTGTTGCGGACGCGAATATGCTCCCGGTTGATCCGGCCCCAGCCGGCCGACTCCAGCAGCGTAATTGCCAGGCGAGGATCATACTTCACTTCGCGCACCGCTGAGGTGTAGAAGATGCTTTCCTCTTCGAATGGCCCGCGCGCCAGGTCGGCCTCGTTGAACAGCACCTGCCGGAGAAACTTCTTGCGGTCAATGGCATGGCTGAGCGCACGGCGCACGGCCAAATCGCGCAGCAACGCATGGGCGTAGTTGTAGCAGACCAGATCAACGGTGTTGCTGTCGGGCGGCAGCGGCACTATCTGATAGTTGGAGTCGGTGTTCTGGATTTCTTCGGCGGAGGTTTTGCTGGTCAGCACCGCGTAGTCGATGTTGCCCAGGATAATCTCTGAAACCAGACTGCGTTCGCTGGTGAAAAAGCGGTACTCGACGCCCGCCGGCGGGCGCAGGCTGGGCGCCAGCGATACCGGCGCCCCGAATGCCGAAGGCTTGAAGGTGAGCAATAGACTATTGGCACTGCCCGGTATCACGGAAAACGGACTGACCTCGCTGGCCTCGGCAATCAGAAAAGCGCCGGCGCGGGTGTGCAGCGCGAGCCGGCGCACATCCTGCTCACCGGTGAGCAGCCCAACCACCACGACAGCGCGCGCGGGGGTGAAACTCTGCTGCGCCGCAGCCGGCGATCCGGCGCCGGCCAACAACCACAGCAGAGACAATCCCCCCGCCAGGCGATGGGCAAAGTATGTTTGACGCAAGCACACCATCATTCTTTGGAAGACATCACCAGACCCAGGACAAGAAACCTTGGGCACGCTGGCTCCGGCCCTTTCCGTTTCGGGGGTCATTCTTGGAGGTCTGTTGATTTGGTGGGAGATTTTCCGAGCAAGTGCGGCAACAATGATTCAACCAGATCCTTCCACATGATGAGGACCATTTCCGCATCCGTCAGGCGTGATCATCACGGATTCGCCGGCAGCCGTGCCGCATGGCGGCAGGCGGATTACTCGAGAGATTTCGAGACAGCCGTGGCTGACGCAAGCTCTGTGCTTGCGCGGTCAAGGCGCGGCCCGTTGCAGCGCTGCGCCTCGCGGTTGAGGCGCGAAAGGATATCTGCCACTCCTGTCATGCTGCAAGGATTCTGTCAAGAATTGGGTACAACCCCAGGCGATTCCCAAAACCCCTGCAGGACGGCAGGGCAAAAAGGGGCCGCTCAAACAAACTCGAGCATTGGCAGGTTAACCTTTCAGCACACGCCGGAAAACCCCGAGGGCGCGCTCAAGGGCACTGGCAGTGATCTCGTAGTGTGTCACGGCGCGCAAGCGGCGTATGCCGGCGGACGACACCCAGACGCCCTCCTGTTTGAGCGCAGCACTGATCGCCGCGGCCTCGCGCGCCGGGTCGATGACATCGATCATGACGATGTTCGTTTGCACGCGCGGCAAGTCCACACGCAATCCCGGCATCTCCGCCAGCGCCTGCGCCAGTTGCACCGCATGCGCATGGTCTTCCGCCAGCCGGTCGCGATGATGCTCCAGCGCAAACAAAGCCGCGGCCGCCAGAATCCCCGCCTGGCGCATGCCGCCGCCAAACCTCTTGCGGCAGCGCCGCGCGGCCGCGATGAACTCCTGACTGCCAACCAGCGCCGAGCCGACCGGCGCGCCCAACCCTTTGGAGAAGCAAACCGAAACCGAATCGAACAACCTGGCATACTGGCTGGGTGCCAGCCCGCTGGCCACACAGGCATTCCACAAGCGCGCGCCATCCAGGTGCATGCGCAGGGAAGCGCTCACGGCCAGGTCGCGAATTTTCTGCATCTCCGGCAACGGCCACACCGTTCCGCCGGCAAGGTTGTGCGTGTTCTCCAGCACCACCAGCCGCGTGCGCGCAAAATAGTAAACCGGCGGACGAATCGCTGCTGCGACTTGCGCAGCGGTGATGACACCGGCTTCACCAGCCAGCGGCCGCGCCGACACGCCGCTCAACGCTGCGGCTCCGCCCATTTCATAGTCGAGAATGTGCGACTGCGCCTCGCAAATCAGTTCGTCGCCGGGCTGGGTGTGACAGTGAATGGCAATCTGATTGGCCATCGTCCCGCTCGGCACGAACAGCGCCGCCTCATGGCCGAGCAAGTCCGCAACGTACTCCTGCAGGCGATTGACGCTGGGATCTTCGCCGTACACGTCATCGCCGACCTCTGCCTCTGCCATCACCCGGCGCATCGCCGGCGTCGGCTTTGTCACGGTGTCGCTGCGCAGATCAACGATGGACATGGCAATTCCAGTTCTTTTTTCATTACGCTGCAATCCTGCTCACCACCGCTGCACACCGGCACGATCTCCTGCGTGAGGGGCAAAAGCGCGCATTGAAGTCGCTAACTTTATCGGTTTTCGCTCAAACTTGCAAGGGAAATCTCCCCGGGCCCGGCATGGGGATCGACGCTTGTTTCTCAGATGAATTTTACTATATTGATGCCGCAATTTTCGCCTTCATCAAGCCGGAGAGAGGATGTGCAACTTACGACCGTAATGCGTTTTGTCAAGCTCGAACACACGCTGTTTTCCCTGCCGTTGATTTTCAGCGGGGCGATTCTGGCGGCGAACGGCCTGATTTCAGGACGGCTGGCGCTGCTCATGCTGCTCGCCGCGGTCGGGGCGCGCACCGTTGCCCTGGCCTTGAATCGCATGATCGATCACAAAATCGACAAACTCAATTCCCGCACCGCCGGCCGCGAGTTGCCCGCCGGCCGCATGACGCTGGCGCAAGCCGCAGCGGTGATGCTCACCGGCCTGGCCCTCTACTTCGTGAGCGCCGGATTGATTGGCCGGTTTTGCCTGCTGTGGTCACCCCTGCCGCTCGCCGTCTTTCTTTTCTATCCCTATATGAAACGCTTTACGCCGCTGGCCCACTTCGGCGTCGGCTTGGGTTTGGCAATGGCACCGCTGGCCGGCTGGGTGGCGGTGACGCAGTCGCTGGAGAATCTTTTCCCCGGTTTGCTGTTCGCACTATTCGCGCTGCTCTGGGTCGCAGGTTTCGACATCATCTACGCGACGCTGGACGAGGAATTCGACCGCCGCGCCCATTTGCATTCGCTGCCGGCGGCGCTCGGCCGCACGCGCGCCCTGCGCGTCTCCGCCCTCCTGCATGCGCTGGCGTTCGTGGTTCTCGTCGTTATTTTTGCGCTCTATATCCGCTCTTTGCCAGCGACTCCGTTTCTGGCAATCGCCGGTTTTCTGCTCTACCTGGAACAGGCCAAGGCCGCCGATGTGGAGCTGGCCTTCTTCAAAATCAACGCCGTGCTGGGTTTTGTAGTTTTTGTGATGGTCGTGGTCGGAGTTCATTTTCCATGAGAATCGCCATTGGCGTGACCGGGTCCTCCGGAGCGGTTTATGCCGTTGAGTTCATCAAGGAGTGCCCGGGCGACAAATATCTGATTGCGAGCAAATGGGGCCGGGTCGTGTTGCAGGATGAGATGGGGATGTCCGAACGCGATCTGCAGCCGCATGTCAAGAAAATCTTCTCCAATGATGATTTGCACGCGCCGCTGGCCAGCGGTTCCAATGCCATCGACGCGTTTGTCATTATTCCATGCACTACTTCCACGCTGGGCAAAATTGCCTCCGGGATTGGCGATTCGTTGATCACCCGCACTGCCCAGGTTGCGCTCAAGGAGCGCTTCCGCATGGTGCTGTGCGTGCGCGAGACGCCGCTGTCTTCGCTGGCACTTGAACAATGCCTGCGGTTGTCGCGCGACGGCGTCATCATCATGCCCATTTCCCCTCCGCTGTATTTTCTGCCCACCACCGTTGAGGCCTATATCAAGGCGTTCGTCGACAAAGTGCTGGGCGTGCTCGGCGTGCGCCAAAGCCGCGGATGGCGCGCCGAGGAATTGGAATGAGTCTCTGCGGCCGAACCTGAGGCGGGAGCAAGTCCTATGAGCCGGTTTCGCGATTTGAATCTCGAAGCATTTCGCGCCAATGTCACGGCCTCGCGGGTGCGCGGCCTGCAGATCATTCCGGCCGCGTTGTGTGGCGGCGTTGTGCTGTTCGCCGGCGTGCTTTTCTTCCTGGCCGGCACGCATGCCGCACCGCCGCAGCAAGCAGCACTCGATGCCGCGGGGGTGGCCACGGTGCGTCTCCTGACCCTGGCCCATTTTGTACTGGCCGCCCTCGTCTATGTCGCTGCGCCGCTGGTGGAAAACGCCGTTTACCGGCGGGGCCGCGAAAGCCAGGGGGAAAGCTCCGCAGCGCTGCTGACAGCACAGGCGCTGGGCATTATTCAAACCGCGCGCCTGACCCGCCTGGCCATGTATGAAGGGGTGGCATTGATGGGCCTGGTGGTCTGCTTTGTTGCGATGAGCACCAACGTGATGGCCGCCCATCCGGTCTATTGGGTCAATGCCATTACTGCCGCGCTTCTGATCGGCTACGTGGTGTCGACGTTTCCGAATCGAGATCGTCTGGCGGAGGTGTTTCAAGCCAGGTTGCAGAATGAAACTTGAGGCCCAATCCGGCACGGCGCTATTCTCCGCGGCCCGCCGAAATCACGGCACCCGGTTACCAGCAATGACCTTGAGAAAGCTTTGACACAATGGCTCCGCTCAGCGCCTGGCAGCGTGACTTCTTGCGCGTGGGCCAGCAAATTCCCGGCGAATGGCTCCTGCGCTGGCGCAGTTGGCAACGCCGCCTCGGTCCGGCGCGCATTCTCGTCGCCAGCTTTGCCGGCTTGATCCTGACCGGCGCCTTCTTGTTGATGCTGCCGGCTGCTTCCACCGGCAAGCCCGTCGGTTTTATCGATGCACTTTTCACCGCCACCTCCGCCACCTGCGTCACCGGCTTGACCGTGCTTGATACGGGCACGGCCTTTTCGCGCTTCGGCCAGCTCGTGATTCTCACGTTGATTCAGCTCGGCGGCCTGGGCTTGATGACCTTCTCCACGCTGGTACTCTATGTCCTGGGCGGCGGCCGGCTCTCGCTCAGCAGCCGCGATCTCCTGCAGGAAACCTTCAGCCAGGGCCCGATACAAAATCTCAAGGCGCTGCTGAAAACGATCTTTCTCGCCACCTTTACCATCGAGCTCGTGGGGGCCATGCTGCTCACCTTGTGTTTCATGCGCGATATGCCCGGCACAACCGCGTTCTATCACGGCATCTTTCATTCCATCTCCGCCTTCTGCAACGCCGGCTTCGCACTCTACGGCGACAATCTCGAAAAGTATCGCGGCGATGTGCTGGTCAATTTCACCATTACCTCGCTCATCATCCTCGGTGGATTGGGCTTCGTGGTGATCTTCGAGATCAACCGCCGGCTGCAGCAAAATATCCGCACGCTTTCCCTGCATGCCCGTCTGGTGTTGCGCACCACGGCGATATTGATCGGCACCGGCGCGGTTGCCCTCCTGCTGCTGGAATGGAACAATGCCATGGCTGATCTTTCCTGGGGAACGCGGATTTTGACGAGCTATTTTCAGTCCGTCACCGCGCGCACAGCCGGTTTCAACACCCTCGCCCTCGCCACGCTCTCGGATGCGACTTTGTTCATCTTGATCATCCTGATGTTCATTGGCGCCTCGCCCGGCTCCTGTGGCGGCGGAATCAAAACCACCACGGCGGCGGTGTTGCTCGCGCTCATTCGTTCGCGTTTTCGCAACGAAGAGAACGTGCACTTGCTCTATCGCCGCATCCCGAATGACGTGCTCGCCAAGGCGATGTCTGTCGTGTTTTTCGCCAGCGTGCTGATCGCATTCTTCACGTTTCTGCTGTTGCTCTCGGAAGCCGGCGGCATGGCCCACCAGCACAGCCGCGGACTCTTCCTGGAGCTTTTCTTCGAAACCACCTCGGCATTCGGCACAGTGGGTTTGTCAACCGGCATCACGCCCAAGCTCACGCCTTTCGGCCGCCTCCTGATCACCCTGGTGATGTTCATTGGCCGCCTGGGCCCGTTGACGGTTGCCATTGCAGTGGGCCCGCAGGCCAAAACCCGCTTCACCTACGCCCAGGAGAATGTTCTGGTGGGATAAGATCGGTTGCCCGGCACGGCAGCCGGTTCGAGGCAGTGAGCCTTTCAAAAGGAAGGAACCATGCGCAGTTTCGCAGTTATCGGATTGAGCAGCTTCGGCTATCATTTGTGCAAGCACCTGACAGAGTTGGGCGCGCCGGTGCTGGCGATCGACGTCGATGAGGAAAAGATCGACGACATCAGGCCCTTCGTCCAGAAAGCCGTGGTGGCGGATGCCAAAGACAAGGACGTGCTTCGCAGCCTGGGCCTGGAAGACTTCGACGTGGCGGTGGTGACTGTGGGCGAGCCGATCGAAGTGAGCATTCTCATCACGCTCTATCTGCGCGAAATCGGAGTCAAGGAAATCATTGCCAAGGTCATCTCGGAGGATCATGCCAAGATTCTGGACAAGCTCGGCGCCTCCAGTGTGGTCTTTCCCGAGCGGGACATGGCGAAACGCATTGCCTACACGCTCCGGCGCTCGATCCTGCTCGATTACGTTTCGCTCGGTGAGGGCTACGGCATCGTGGAGATGGGCGCGCCCTCCGAGTGGTTGGGCAAGCCGCTCGCCGCGCTCGACGTGCGCCGGCGATACAACGTCCAGATCATCGTCATCAAGGATGTTTTGTCCGACAGCGTCGTCATCATTCCCAGTGGCGATCACGTGATCAAAGACAGTGACGTGTTGGTGATGGTGGGCCGCGAAGAGGATTTGGAGAAAGTCGAGAAGCTTTGAGGCGTGCGGTCAGCCCCGGCAGGCGGCGCCGGGAGTTTCACTTTCCCAGCCGGCTTTCTCCACGCGACAACGACAAGGCCGGAGAGAGGAACTTGCGCAGCGCGCGTTGCCAGGGCTTTTCTGCATCGCCGGTCGCGCGCAACAGGAGGCGGTGGCGCAGCCTGAGATAAAGCAGTGCCCCCACCATCACACCCAGGCTGTCGGCCACGGCATCCCGCCAATCCATGTGCCGGCCGGGAACAAAATGCTGATGAATTTCATCAGTGATGCCGTAGAGCGAACCGAGGGCGAAGGTCAGCAGCAGCAGGGTGCCGGCACGCCGGCCGGCGCGTGCACGTGCCAATGCGCCCAGCAACAGGAATCCCAGCGGCAAGTAGATCAAAACATGCGCCCACTTGTCATCCCATTTCGTGAGGCGTACGGGCGAGTTCAAATCAGGGATTGATGATTGGATAAACAAAACCGCCGCCCACAAGAGCGGCGGCCAGTAGTTCTGCCAGAGGCTGCGCAGCCGGGGAAAGATGCTCATGAAAGGAAGTTGAATTTTCGGTTTGTCGGTTCATTGGCGTCAGGAACTGGCGGTTAGCAAAAACGCCGGCCCCAAGTGATCAAGAATATCGCCGGCCAACATGCTCCACATGCCCAAATGGGCGCAGGCCAGATCGCCGGCGCGGCCATGCAGAAACACGCCCAGCGCCGCGGCCCTCTCCGGCTCCAAACCCTGGCCGGCGAGGCCGGCGATCACACCGGTGAGCACATCGCCGCTGCCGCCGGTGGCCATGCCGGCGTTGCCGGTGGAATTGATCAACACTTCCTGCGACGGCAGCGCGACGACGGTGGGCGCCCCCTTCAACACCACAATCTGTCCAAACTCGGCTGCCGCTTGCCGCGCCGCGACCAGGGGAGGCTCGTGTTGTGCCGCCGGCCGCAACCGGCGCAGTTCGCCGGGATGCGGGGTGAGAATAAGGGTCGCGCGGCTGTTGCGAAGCACGCCGGAATCGCCCGCCAGCACATTCAAACCATCGGCATCGAGCACAACGGTTTTTTCAAAGGTCGCCAGAATCTGTTTGACCAACATGGCGGTTGCCGGCGCCACACCCAACCCCGGGCCGAGCGCCACGACCTCAGCCCAGGCCAAGCGCTCGGCCAGCGCGGCAAAAGCCTCCGGCGCAAGGCGGCCGTCCTGTTCCGGCAACGGCAGCTTGATCACCTCGGCAGTGGCTGCTTCCAAACTGGGCAGCAACGACTGCGGAGCAGCAAGTACCACCAAGCCGGCGCCCGCGCGGAGAGCGGCAGTGGCGGTCAAACGCGCGGCGCCGCCAAAGCCCGTGGAACCGGCAATCACGAGAATCTGGCCGACGCGATTCTTGAACGCCTCCGGCGGCCGCTGCGGCAGCCAGGCCGGCATGGCGGCTGGCGCAAGCCAATGGGTGTGGCAATGCACTTGTTGAAAAACGCGGCCGGGAAATCCGATGTCGGCTACCAGCAATTCCCCGGCATGCTCGCGGCCGGGGGAAAACAGCAAGCCGGATTTGCGCGCGCCGAAGGTGACGGTCACGGTGGCGCGGACGCACGGGCCTTCCACCGCGCCGGTGTCGGCGTTCATACCGGTGGGCAGATCAATCGCGACGATCGGGCAACCGCTTTGATTGAGATGAACGACCGTGTCAGCGAGCTGGCCGGTGAGGGCGCCGCGCACGCCGGTGCCGAGCAGCGCGTCGATCACGAAATCCATGCCGGCGAGCGCGGGCAGCGCGTCGCCGGGCCGCAATGATTGCACACGCCGGCCGAGCGCGGCGAGCAACTGGCAGTTGGCCGCGGCCTCCCCGCGTAATTCCTCCGGTTCGCCCAGCAGAAAGGTTTCGCACGCCACGCCTGCTTCGCTGAGCAGGCGGGCCACGACGAAACCATCACCGCCGTTATTGCCCTTGCCGCAGAAAATCGCGGCGCGTTTGCCCGGCAGTGGCCGCCAGCGCTGCTGCACTGCTTCAAAAACGGCGCGGCCGGCATTCTCCATAAGCACACGGCCGGGCAGGCCGAGCGTACCAATGGTGTAAGCGTCAACCGCCTGCATTTCCTGCGCGGAGACCACCGGCGGCAGGGTCGAGAGTCGTTCGGAGAAAGTCATGGCGGGCAACCGTTACTTCATGATCAGGGCCGGCGTCACCGCATTGCGGCACCGGCCGGTTTGTTCGAATTCCGTGAGGTTCGCCAGGGTGGTTTCGGCAATGCTGGCGAGCGCTTCCTGGGTGAAAAAAGCCTGGTGGCCGGTAATAATGACGTTGGGAAACGTCAGCAAGCGCGCGAACACGTCATCCTGAATCACCTGATTGGAAAGATCTTCGAAAAACATATCGGCCTCTTCCTCATAAACATCCAGGCCAAGCGCGCCGATGGTGCCGCGCTTCAAGGCTTGAATGACGGCGCCGGTATCGATGAGCGCGCCGCGGCTGGTGTTGATCAGCATGCTGCCGCGCTTGAAATGCTCAAGCGACTGCGCGTTGATCAGGTGATGCGTCGCCGGCATGAGCGGGCAGTGCAGCGTCACCACGTCGGCGTTGCCCAGCAACTCGGGCAAAGCGACGTAGCGCGCGCCCAGGGCGGTGCATTCGGGGTTGGGAACGAGGTCGTGGGCCAGCAACCGGCAGCCGAAACCCGCCATGATTCGCGCCACCGTCGCACCGATCCTGCCGGTGCCCACAATGCCGACGGTGCGGTTGTGCAAATCGAATCCCAGCAAACCCTCCAGCGCGAAATTGCCCTCGCGCACGCGGGCGTAAGCGCGATGAATCTTGCGGTTCAACGCGAGCATCAAGCCCACGGTGTGTTCGGCCACGGCATGGGGCGAATAGGCCGGCACGCGCGCCACGGTGAGGCCAAGTTGCTGCGCCAGGTTCAGATCCACATGATTGAAACCCGCGCTTCGCAAGGCCAGCAGCCGCACGCCCTGTTCGGCCAGCCGGGGCAACACTTGCGCATCGAGTTGATCATTGACAAAGGCACAGAGGGCATCGACCTGGACGGCCAGGGCGCAGGTTTCCGGCGTGAGGCGGGATTCAAAAAAGTGCAATTCATGGCCGGCCTGCCGGTTGGCGGCGGCAAACGAGTGGCGGTCATACGGCTTGGCGCTGAAAAATGCGACGCGCACGGCGCGAAAACTCCTTCCGGTGCTTTTGGTTTCTTTGAGGTCGAATCGCGGCAAGCGGCGCCGGGACTCTTGCAAGGGGTGCCATTTCGACCTGTCTTCATGCGGGTTTCGTGAATGCTTCGGCCATCACCTCCTCATTGTCGTCCGGGCCAAAGCGTTCACGCAGAGCCGCGAAATCAATCGAGCTTCTCCAGAATCACCAGCGCGGTGGCATAGTGATCGGCGTGCGAGAGCGTGACGTGCACGCTGATGCCACGCAGCCGCGCCTGCAGCCGCGGACTCAAGAGGGCGAGCGGCCTGCCCGCCGCATCATTGCGCACTGCAAACTCCTTCCACAGGAAATGCTCGCTCCAGCCGGTGCCCAGGGCTTTGGCGAAGGCCTCCTTGGCGGCAAAGCGCGCGGCATAGGACCCGGCGCGATTGTCGCGGCCTTCGCAATAGGCGATTTCATCACGGGTGAAAACCTTTTCAGCAAAGCGCTGCTGCCAGCGTTCCAGCAGCGCCGCCAGCCGCGGAATTTCAACGAGGTCGATCCCAATGCCACAAATCACTGCTGCCGACTCCTCCGCCAAAAGTACCGGCCTTTTCGCTTGATTGTTAATCGTTTTTCAATTAGATTTTCCCGCAAAAATTTGCCCTTCCCGCGAGCGTTATGGCGACGAAAAAATCTGACGCACCCCTCATTGCCAGGGCCCTGGCTGGAGAACAGAAAGCCTATGCCGACCTGATGGCGCGACACCGCGGCCCGCTTTACAATTTGCTGTACAACATGGTGCACAATCGCGAAGAGACCGAGGATTTGCTGCAGGAAGCCTTCATGAAGGCTTTTGCCGCGCTGCACACCTTCAACAAGGAATTCGCCTTTTCCACCTGGCTCTATAAAATCGCCATCAACACCACCATCGATCACCTGCGCAAGAAGAAGCTGCAGACCTACTCGCTCGACAAGCCGATCCAATCCAAGGAAGGCGAACTGAAGCGCGAGTATGCCGACGTGCACGCCACCACCGACAACGAGCTGCTGTCCTCCGAAAAGTCCTCCCTGATTGCCCAGGCGATTGCCGAGCTGCCCGATCATTATCGCGAAGCCATCATACTCCGCCACACCGAGGAGAAATCCTACGAGGAAATCGCCGCGCTCACCGGCGTGCCGCTCGGCACGGTGAAGGCGCGCATCTTTCGCGCCCGCGAGATGCTCAAACACAAGCTCAAAGGCAAACTGCTGGTGTGAGGCCGGCTGCGCCGCGCGGCAAGCGCGGCCGAGCCATCGTTCCTGCCGCATCGCGTTGCGCCGGCTCCCGTCTGCGCCGTTTCTCTCCCGGGGCAAATTCTTCCGTCTTTCATCCGGAAATCACTGTCGCCCGGTCTGCGAACCATTCCGGTTCCAGCAGCACGCCGTAGCGCAGGCCGCGGTTACTCACGATGATCTCATCGAAATCATAGGCGTCCATGAACGCTTCCAAAATCACGGCGCCGGCGAGAATGACATCGGCGCGGGCCGGTGGCAGGCCCGGCAGTTTCTGGCGCTGTGCCATGGTGAGGCCCGACAGTTGCGCGACCAGCGCTCGCAGCGTCTTCTTGCTCAGCACATAGCCGTCCACGCGGGCCGGGTCATATTCCGTCAACTGTTGCGCCATGGCTGCCAGCGTGGTGATGGTGCCGGCGGTACCGACCAGGCTGCGGATCTCGTCGAACGCCGCGCCTGGCCATACCGCGAGCATCGCCTCCTGCGCTTGCTGCCGCACGGCTGCGACCTCCGCCGCGGTCACCGGATCACGGCGCAGAAAGCGCTCGGTCAGCCGCACCGAGCCAATGTCCACGCTGCGCGCGCTGTACAGTTCTTCATAGGTGCCGGTCACAATTTCCGTGCTGCCGCCGCCGATATCCATGACCGCGATCGGCTCGGCCAGTTCCGGTTGATTGGATAACGCGCCGGCATAAGTCAGCCGCGCTTCGGTTTCCCCGGAAATGATGTGCACCGCCAGGCCGGTTTCCGCTTGCACGCGCTGCAGAAACGCCGCGCGGTTGGCGGCGTCGCGCAGAGCACTGGTGCCAACGGCAATGACGCGGGTGGCGTGATGTTCGCGCGCCAAGCGCAGGTATTCCTGCAGGCAAGCCACGCCGCGCTGCATGGCTTCCGTGTTCAAGTTGCCGGCGGCATCCACGTCTTTGCCGAGGCGAACGATGGTCTCCCGCTCACACACCGGCGTGAGGCGGCCGTCCTGCCACTCGGCGATCAACAAGAGAAACGTGTTGGTGCCAAGATCAAAACTCGCCAGCCGCCCCGCGCCACCGTTATGCTCCTGTGGCGTCATGTGTGATCCCTCATTGTTCAAAAATGATGCGGCGGTTTTCCACCAGCCGGAAGGATTTGGATTTCATCGAGCTCACCTGCGCGCCGAAGCCGGTGAGATCGACCACGGTATCGAACAACCGCGAGCGCAACCCGCCCCGCGGCGGCGCTGCGGCATCAGTCGTGTCCGCCGGCGGCAGCCCCTTGAACTCGCCGGACAGCCAGCCGCGAATCTCCTGCAGTGATTCCCGCGACACCGGCTCGCAGACGATTTCGATCACGAGATAGTGGCGCGATTTCGCGCCCAGTTGCGCGGAATCCGCCACCGCCAGGTCGCGATGTTGTTCCCAACTCGCGCGCACGAACGCCAGCGATTTGGTGAAGCGCCGCTCCGCCGCCGACTGCACCAGATATTTGCCCTCCCACGGTTCGAACGCGGATTTGACCTGAAACTCCCGCTCGGCAACCAGGGCATTGAACAGCCAGCCGGACTTGCGCCAGAGCTGCACGCGAAAACGCGCCGACGAGGTGACGCCGCGCTGCATGCCGGCCAGCAGACGGCTGGTCAGCAGGTTGTCAACATGAAAATCAACCAGCAGCCTGCCCGAAACCATGCGCAGCGAGTCGATCGTGATGCGCGGCTCTTGCGCGTGCGCCGCCACGGTCAAACAGGTCAGAGCAACAACCAGGAAGTGAAAATGTCGCGGCTTCATGACTTATGGTGTCGGGCCGGCAAGCAGCAAATGAGGTTCAATTGAGAAACTCCGGCGGCCGGCGGCGCAGGCAGACGGACTGAGTGCAATGCCCGGATCCACCAGCCGGCGGCGCGAGGCAGAATGCAACTCAATCAACATTGTAAACCGCGGCCAGTACGACCCTGCCGATTTTTTCCAGGCTGGCAGCGCTGCATTTGTCCGGCGTATCGGCGACGGTGTGCCAATAAGGATAATCGAAATCGATGATATCGATCACCGGCATGCCCGCCTCCAACAGCGGCACGTGATCATCGAAAACCTCATGGCGCAGGCGCGGCACGAACTCGCGGATGCCGAGACGGCTGGCCAGATTCCACACATGGTCCACCACGGCGCGGGCAAATTGCACGGAGTTGCCTTCCTGAAAAATCTCCAGCTCGCGATCGCCGACCATGTCCAGCAGAATGCCGAATATGGGATTGTAACGCGCCTGTTTGGTGCGGGCAAAATGCTGCGCGCCGATGGCGTAGCTGCGCGCCTCGCCGGGTGTGCCAAAATCCTCACCGTCGAACAGGACAATATCGACGCCGACCGGCGGCGGGTTCTCCCGCAGCACGCGCGCAATTTCGAGCAGGACCGCCACCCCGGAAGCACCATCGTTGGCGCCCATCACCGGTTCGCGGCGCCGGCTCGAATCCGGATCCTCATCCGCCCACGGCCGCGAATCCCAATGCGCACACAGCAACACGCGGCGGCCGGCCTCGAACCGAAAGCCGGCGATGATATTGGTGAGCGTCACGGTTTGCCCGAGCCGGGGAACGGTGTGCTCGAACGATTGCGTGACGACATTATCGGCATATTTCTGCAATTCGGCAATGAGAAAAGCGGCGGTCTGCTGATGCGCGGCGCTGCCCGGCACGCGCGGCCCAAACGCGCATTGCTGCTGCAACAACGCGTAGGCGCGGCCGCCATCAAACGCGGGCACCACCAGCTCCGGCTCGCGCCGGTGAAGCAAAACGGCCATCGTGATTGCGATGGCCGCCAGTCCCAGCCCGATTGCCAGACCGTAGCGTCTTTTGCCGGTCACGACCGGGCGCGCGGCAGCACGCCGGGCCTGCACCGGCCGTCTTTTCGTTTTCGCGGTCCGCGGCATGTGAGGTGAGAATAATTGGCGCGGGCGGCGTGCGCAACGCCCGCGCGGATTCGCTGCTTGCTCTGAGCTTGAGTATGAGAGATGCCATTCCGGCGAAGCCGCAGGAATGGCCGGTCAAATGAAGCGCTGCATGAATCAGAACAACCGCGTCTCAGTTTCCGCGAATGGCGATGTTGATGTTGATGCCGAGTTCGGAGAAACTCACCTTGCCGCTGCGGTTGTCTTCGTTCCTGCCGATTTCAAAATGCGCGCCGCCCTGCACCCGGTTGCTGAATGAGTAGCGCATGTCGGGCCGGAAGGACCACAGCTTGGTCTTGCTGTTTTCGATCTTCTCCGTCTTGCGCTTGTTCTCGCCCGTGCCTTCCGCCAATTGCGAAGTGGCGGCGCTGGTCTTGTAGTTGAAGGTGACGCCCAAATCCACCGAGTTCTTCAATTCCTTGTTCTTCAGGAAGGGGAACGGCAGACGGAAGCCCGAGCGCTTGGAATAGTTGTGCGTGATGGAAAGATCGGTGCCATTGGTGAACGTGGCGCTTTGAAAATAGTAGAACATCAAATCTTCGTCGCTCAGCATGTCGGACAGCGGGCCGCTCTGGTTGATGTTGTATTGCGGCTTGTAACCATTGTTGACGTTGTAGGTCAGACTGGAAGTCATGCCGTTCTTCCAACTGATGCTCAGCCGCAACAGCGGCCGGAAGCTGATGGAGAAATCCTCCGACGTAATGCCGCGGCGCGTGGGCGTGTTCTGCCAGGTGTAGGATTTCTTGCCGCTGAAGTTGGTGCTCGCGCTTACCGCGCTGGCCACGCTCTTGAAGAGCGCCAGCTTTTCCAACCCGCTGACGTTGAGGGTCCACTCCGGAAAGGGAAGGCCGCCGCTGTCGCCGACTTTGAACCAGGACAGGGAGGAGCTGCCTGTTGTCTGCGAGGTGAGGGTGCGCTGGCGGTCATAGTCGAAGCGCAGACCGATGTTGACATTGCGCGTCAAATCAAAGCCGCTGGAGGCGGAGATGTTTTCCGAGCGGTTGTAGTTGCGGAAAATCGACGCCAGCGAACCTTCCTGCCCCGGCCCGGGATCCAGCACGAACCCGAATTTGTAACCGACGCGGATGCTGTCGCTCTCCAGGCCGTTGTGGCTCACGTTTTCGGTTTTGCGATAGGTGACCGACACGTCCTTGAAATCGGCAAACCAGCGCAGCAGGCCGGTGACCGGGTTGGGGATGCCGCGGCCCTTCTTTTCGGTTTTTTCTTCGGACTCCGGTGTGCCCGGCGTATCGCTCTTGCCTTTCTCGCCTTTCGGCTTGCTGCCGGGCGGTTGTTTGGCAGGCTCATCCTCGGGCCGGCTGCCAGGCTTGGGTTGTTCGCCGGGTCGCGTGCGGCCACGGCCGCGATCTTCCCGCCCGCCCGGAGCGGGCGTGGCTTTGCGCCTGGCAAACTGAAAAAGCTGGGAAAAGCGCAAGCTGGAATTGAACGAAATGCTGCGGCTGAGACTGGTGCTCAGGCCGCCCACCCGTTGCTGGATGCTGTTGTTGAGGCGATAGGTCGCATTGTAAGCCAGACCGGTGGTCATCCAACTGAACAAGTTGGGATTGTAGCTGGCGTTGAAGGTCTGCGAGGTGCTGAGCAGCTCGCGCTTGCCCCAGGTGAAACGCCGCAAGCCTTCGATGAAGCTCATGGGAGAGATGGGCGTCGCCGTCGAATCCCGGCCGCGCAACACCTTGGGCTTGACCAGGTTGTTGAACGAAAGCGAGTAGTCGGTGGTGAAGTTTTCGAAAATCTTCATCGCGCCGCTGAAGCTGTGGTTGATGCCGTAGTTCTGCGTGAGAATGGTGTCGCCGCGCGCGATTTCACGGCCGTTGAGAGTGCGCCGGGTTTGATTCAACTGCACACTGTTGGTGGCCTGCAGCTTGGCGTCAAAACGCTGTGGTGTGTAGTACAGCTTGGTGGTGTTGAGTTTGCCGAACAGCGGCGTCTTCTTGCCGATCCAGCCGAACGGCTGAATGAAATTGTCGCGGCCGAAGGTCAGCCGGTAATCGAGATTGCCGGTGTAGCCGGTGCGCTCCGAAAGGCGCGTGGTGCTGTTGGTGGCCTCGCTGAAGCTGTAGCTGTAACTGCCGCTCAAATTGTCGAGCGTGTTCTTGATGAGGAAATTGCGCGAGCGGCCGCGGCGGCTCACCGAAACGTTGATGCCGCGCTGGCTGGAATTGGCATCGATCGCCGCCAGGCTGTCGTCGCGAAACCGTTTGAGCAGGTCGGGGGTGATGAGAATGTCGCTGCCCGGGATGTATTTCGGCCGCGCCCGGCTTTCGGAGTAACTCATCGTCACCGGCACGCTCAAGCCCAGGCTTTGCGGCAGAAGCTTGTCGAGCGAGAGATTGCCGTTCACCGACATGCGGCGGGTGTTGTCGCCGGTGCCGAAGCGCGTCGCGACGTTGTGAAAATCGGCGTCCTGGTTCTCGATCTCGAAGTTGATGCCCGCCACGTCTGCGAGTTTGAGATCAACGCGGCCGCGCATCGCCATGCCCTTGTCCTTCTGCACGCCGGACACGCGCAGCTCGTCCATCCACACTTCGCCGGTGAACTCCTGAAAGGGATCGACGTTTTGCACGCCGGCCACCAGCAGCCGGATGTTGGTGAGCGAGGGATTGCCGCGCACCCGCCACTCCTGCCGGCGCCCCGGCTTGGGAATGTAAATGAAATAATCCGTCACGACCAGCGAGTCGGAGGGCAGGGCGCGAACGCGCTTGATTTTGCCCGACGCTTCGGCGGCGCGCAGCAGCAGGGAGTCCTGCAATTGCCGTTTGAAATCGGTCAATTCCGGCAGATAAATCGCCATCTCATTGCGGCGGTCCCAGCGCGCGCTGTTTTGGCCGGAATTGGGGAAGGCATCCGGATATACGTCTTCGCGGAATTCATAGAAGTTGCGCTCGTCGGCGCCGAAGCGCAGGAAGAACCGCACCGTCGAGGTGTCGGCATTCACGCGAATCTCCTCGCTGCCGTAGACGAACATCTTCAGGCTGTCGTAGCGCACAAAATTCAACGACTGCAGCGTCTTCTGCGCAATCGCGGTCTCGCCCGGCCGCAGCGCCGTCACCCGCAGCAATTGCGATTGCTCTTTTTCCAAAATCTTTTGAATGAGATTCTGCTCGCGCTCGACGCCGGGCGGGAAGGGATAGTCCGGATCCTCCTCGGTATTGGTAATCGTCACCTCCAGCCGGTCATCCTTCTTGAAGTTGCCCAGCGCCGTGCTTTCCGTCGTAATGCCGGCTTCCTTCCACTCGTTGCTCACCAGGCTGATTTCTGCCAACTGCAGCCGGGTGGGCCGGTCGATGCCGTCGATCCAGATGCGGGCATATTCCACGCGCGCCAGGGAGGGCTTGCCGACGGTCTTGTCAACATCGGAGAGCGGGATGCGGTAGAGCGTCCATCCGCTCTTGCCGCGGCCGGAAATGTATTTGCTGGATTGTTCCGGGTTGTTCAGGTCGATGAGAAAGCTGAAATAAGTATTGTCGCGGTCGAGCGTGCCGTTGTTGTTGAGATCTTCGGTGTCGGGCCTGAGCCCGCCTTCGTCGCTCAAACTGCTGCCCCTGCCGTTGGCTTCGGTGCCGTTCAGCGTGCCGGTGCCGCTGAAGGAAATTTTGTTGGAGACCCAGTCATCGTTGCTGGCCGGCTCGCCCCAATCCTGCCGGCCGTTGCGGTTGACGTCCCAGTAATCGCTCGGATCGGCGCCCGCCATCATGTCCATGCCGATATCTTCGCCGTCATCGAGAATGTTGTTGATGATGCGATTGCGCACCAGATCTTCGGAGTTGAGCGAATCATTGGGAATAACGTCTTCCGAGATCAAGCCCAGATCGATGTGCACACGCCCGGTATCGCCGTTGATCCAAATCTCCAGGAACTTCGATTCGGTCTGATCGAAATAGCCGGGGGAAAGCGCGCGCAAGACGCCGGCCCATGATTTGTCCAGCTCGGAGACCGGCGTGCCCTGCGGGGTAGTGGCCTGCTTGGGCACGAAATCAAACACCAGCACCGGCAGGTTCTGCGGCGCACCGCCCAAGCCGGCGTTGGTCTGGCGCGTGGTGTAGATGTCCGTCACCGGGATGCCCTGCAGCGGATTCCACCAAACAAAATCGCCGCGCCGCGCCAGCGCCTTGCGTCGCGGCAGGGTCAGGGCATCACCTTCCTCATACCGCACGGCGGTGGCATCGGTGAGAACTTCCACGGGAATCGAGGCTTCGACCCAGGCCCGGCGCGACACGCCCAGCGGTGTGGTGCGCTTGGTGCCCTCGAAATCATCGACATAGGCCACGCCGTCGGGGTCACCCGTCTTCTCGTTGTTGAGCGAGTTGGGATTGGGAATGATCTGGGCCACCTCGCCTTCGAAATTGAGCGTGCTCACTTCCTGCGTTGAAATCAGCGGCAGGGCATCAAGGGCGCGGCTGAGAAAATTCGGGCGAAACTGCAGGCGGGTGTTGAAATCCCACACCAGGTTTTTCATCGGCCCGCGCTCGTCGCTGCCGCTCAGCCGCACGCGCTGCTCGAGCGTGCGCTCGCTCAAGTACAGCAGCGTGCCGCCGATGAAGGAATCCTTGTTGAAACGGTATTCCGCGCGCGAGCCGAGAATCGACTTCTTCTCGAGCTGAAAAAGCTGATTGTTCTGATAGGTAATTTCGAGCTGGGCGTCCGGCTTGTTGGCTTCGGGATTGGTGACCGTCAGCGTGCCGGAGAAATAGTCGATGATGTAATCCTGATCGCGCACCAGCCGGCTGCCGCGCAACAGCACTTCCTCGGAATTTTCGATGACGTTGAAGCCGAGCTGGTAGGTGGTGGAGCGGTTTTGCGACTTGACTTCGAGAAAGAACTTGCTCAGGCGCAACTGCTCGCTCTGTGAGGAAGTGTCATACATCGCCGTGACCTGCTTGTCGGACGGCAACAGGTTCTTGACCACCCGGAATTGGCGGGTGGCGGAATCGAGCACGAACACGGAATCCGTGGCATCGAACGGCCGCAGGAAGGGAAAGGTCAGCTCGCCCTGGCCGCGATTGACCACGAAGCCGTCCAGGTCGATTTGGTTGTCGGGCCGCGGCTCGCCGTTGACGTTGGTCTCGTCCAGGCCGAAGATGTTCAAGTAAGAAACTTGCGAGCCATCGTTGCGGATGAGGGTTTCTTCCGGCGTGCCGGCGGAGCCGGGCTGGAAGTACACCCGAATGTCCAACCCCTCCTCCGGAATGTTACGGCTGCCGAGATCATAGACATTTTTCCATTCCAGGTGCCAGGTGTCGTCGAGATCGCGCGGCGCCGGCAGCGAGGTGCGCTCCCGCAACAGCTTGAGCCGGATGTTGCCGGAGGCATAATTGATGTCGCCGTGAATCTCGCCATCGTTGGTTTGATACGCCACCGCCAGCGCTTCGCCGTCCTGCACGCGCTGATTCAGGCGAATGTAGCCGAGGGTCGGCTCAAAACGATAATCCTGATCGACAATCAGCCGCCGAAAGCTGCCATCGACTTTTTCACGCTCGTCCGGCAGGCCGACGAGAGTGCCGTCGGCATTGAGCAGAATGTCGCGATAGGCCGTGCCTTGAATGTTCTTGGGGTCATCGGTGCGGCCGGTGACGTAGACTTCCAACCGGCTGATTTGACGGGCAGTGGGAACCGCGACGTGCCGCCATTTTTCGGAGAAGTAGCGGAAGTTCTCGCGGTATTCGCGGCTGAGAAAGAAGTAGGTGTCGCGCACATAATTGATGTCGCGCACGGTGTAGTTCTTGGCCTGGGCGCCGCCGCTGGCCGTGAGTTTCTTGCTTTCGCCCTTCTCCTGGCTGGCGATGGTGGTGAGAAAAAGATTGCCGAGCTGCATCTCGGATTTGATGCCGAACAGACCGGCGCTGGTGCCGCCGAAGGTCACATAACGCGTGCCCGGCAGTGACAACGCAATGTTGCCGGCCTCAACCTTCTTGAGAATGTCGTCCTCAAACCCGGTATAGTTCAGTTTGATGTTGTTTTCGAAATCAAAGGCCCGCTCGCTGTCCTGATCGACATTCACCGTCACCTTCTCCCCGATGCGGCCGGTGACAGTGAAGCGCTGCTTCTGCGTCATCTTGAAGTTGGTGTTGGAGCCGAGATTGTAGGCGGTGCGCTGCTCGCTGCGGTTCTCCTTGCGGAAGCCGCCGTCGATTTGAATGTCACCCTGCACGTTCAGGCCGACGCTGCTGCCGCCGAAGATTTGGGCGAACGCCTTGCTCTTGATCGGCACCGGAATGTCGACATCCAGGCCGCCGCGGCCGGTGCGTTGCTCGTGGCCGGCGGTCAGGCTTTTGGCCAGGGCGCCTTGCCACAGTTTCCGCTCGTTGTCGGACAGGCGGGAGCCATAATAGAGGGAAATGGGAGCTTTGTAAATCGGGCGGATGGGCTGCTCAAAAAGCTCTTCCCGGATGGTAATAAACTGGCCGGTGGAATCAACAGCAACTTTCCGTTGCAGGGAGGCCGGCTGCCAACGCAGCCAGGTGCTGCGGCCGTGGAATTGGGTCAGGCCGGTGCCGCTCGGTTCGTCGAACGGTGATACGCGGGGATCATAGGCGCGAACGTCGGGAACCCACTGCTTCCAGACTGCCGGGCGCGTCGTGTCTTCCGACGCCTGCGCCCAAACCGGGCCGGCGGCCGGGCAGAAATAAAAAAAGACCATGAAGCAAGTGCAAAGCTGTGCCGTGGCCCTTCGTGCGATGCGCGACTCAAACGTCATAGGGATCGAATCTCTGACTCTCAGGGTTGATGTTCCGTAGCAATACGCTCGATAGCGGCCTCCATCTTTGTTGAACCGGCGATTGAAAGCGGCGGAAAAGTAGTATTCCAGCCGCTGAGAAGCAAGAAAAAATATGATGCTAGCCCCACAGCGCCCTCCCTCAACGCCGCTGGTCGCGCCTCAGTTCCAGTGAATTTCAGCGCGGGAAAATTCTATGGCAAAGCAGGCGGCGGTTGGTTATATTCCCGCCATGCCCGCGAGACCGGCCGGGCCGCAGCACCTCCGGCCCACGGTGCCATCCGGACCACGGCCGCAGCCACGAGCCTCAGGTGAATTTCTTCTGAACCATGCCCAGATTCATTCTTGCACGCTACATTCTGCGCGAACACATCGGCCCGTTCTTCTTCGCCTTTTCGCTCATCACCCTGCTGTTTCTGCTCAATCTGCTCTTTCGCGAGCTCAGCCGCATTTTGAGCAAGGGCCTGCCCTGGCACGTGGTGCTGGAGTTCTTCCTGCTGAATCTGGCCTGGATCGTTGCACTCGCCGTGCCCATGGCTGTGCTCACCGCCACGCTGATGGCCTTTGGCCGCCTGGCCGCCGACAATGAAGTCACCGCGATGGAAGCGAGCGGTATCAGCATCTATCGCATCATCGCGCCGGCCTTCGTGGCCGCTGCCGGGCTGGCGGTGTTCATGGTCTGGTTCAACAACAATGTGCTGCCGGATTTCAACCATCGCACGCGCCTGCTCGGCAGCGACATCGCGCGCAAACGGCCGAGCATCAGCATTGAGCCGGGCGTGTGGTACGACGGCATTCCCAACTACGGCCTGCTGGTGCAGGATCTGGAAGACAGCACCGGCCTGACGCGCGCCCGCAACCTGCTCATCAATGACTACAGCAGCGCAGAAATGAGCCGCACCATTTCCGCCAGACGCGGCTGGATCGAACTCAGTGCCAGCCAGGGCGCACTGGTGCTGACGCTGTTCGACGGCGAAATGCAGGAGATCGATCTCAAGAAATCCGAGGAGTTCCGCCGCATCACCTTTCCCAAACACGTCATCAAAATTCCAGTGGATGACATGTTCCTCAGCCGCAGCGAATCAGAATATCGCGGCGACCGGGAAAAAAGCGCGAATCACATGCGCGCCGAAGTGCGGCAAAACCGTGAAGAGATCGCGAGCAGCCGTGAACAAATAAACGCCATGTTGGCCAAAAGCCTGCCGGTTTCATTGCGGCGATTGTTAAATATACCTGCCGATTCCAGCGCTGCGAATGACGCGCGCGAAAATATTGCAGGTGGGTCTGGCCCCGGCCGGCAGCAGGCCGGCCCGCCAGCCGCGCCGTTTTTCCGCAGCGAAATGCCGCCGGCCAGCCCCTCCGCCAAAACCACGCTGGTCGATCTCTTGAACAGCCAGCGCCATCTGCAAACCCAGATCAACCGCCAACTCTTGTCGATCCAACAAAACCAGCGGCGCATCAAATCCCTGAGCGTTGAGATTCAAAAAAAATACTCGATCCCCGTGGCCTGTCTGGTGTTCGTGATGATCGGCGCACCGCTCGGTACCATGGCGCGGCGCGGCGGCATGGCCACTGCCGGCGGCTTGAGCCTGCTCTTTTTCTTGATCTACTGGACGTTTCTGGTGGGCGGTGAAGACCTGGCCAAGCGCCAGATCATCTCGCCTTTCGTGGCCATGTGGTCGGCGAATCTCTTCGTCGGTGCCTGGGGCTTGTTTCTGCTCCTGCGCTCCGCGGCGGTGCGCGCCTCCACTGATCTGTCATGGGTGACGAAGATCATGCCGCGCCGTTCCACGACGCTCAACAACAACGCTGCAACTTGAACGTGCTGTTTGCTCCCGCTTCTCGGAATCGCCATGCGCCTGCTCGACCGCTACATTCTCCGCAAGTTTCTCTTCATCCTCGCCTTCTCGCTGGTGGCGGTGATCAGCATCTTCATCATTATCGATCTGGTCGAACGCCTCTCCGATTACATCGACCGGCAGGTGCCGGTGATGGTGATCTTCAGCTATTATTTCTACTACACGCCCTACATCATCGTCTTGATGGTGCCCATCGCCATGCTGCTCGCTTCGATGTTCAGCGTCGGGCAGCTCAGCAAGCACAACGAACTCACCGCGATGAAGGCCTCGGGGCTTTCAATTTATCGCATTCTGCTGCCGCTCTTCGGCCTGGGCCTGTTGGTGAGCCTGTTGATGCTGGTGTTTGCCGAAACCGTGATGCCGGAAGCCAACCAGCGCCGCGCCGAGCTGAAGAGCCAGTACATCGACCGCCTGCCGCGCAATCTCCCCACCCGCCACTCGAATCTCTATTTGCAGGAACGCCTGCCGGAAAACCATGTGCGCCGGAACGGCGAGTCTCCGGAAATGCCGCGCAGCCGGCGCGTGTTCATCGGGTATTACAATGCCGCCGACAGCAGCGCCAACAAGATCAGCATCCAGGAGTATGACGGCGTCTTCATCGTGCGCCGCATCGACGCAACTTCCATGCGCTGGCGCGGCCGCTACTGGGTGGCGTTCAAGGGCTACGAACGTTCGTTCGAAGGGGAACGTGAAACCGCCACTCCCTTCGACACCCTGCAATTGCCACAGCTCTCGTTCACGCCCGAAGTGTTGACCAAGGTGCAGAAAGACCCGCAGGAAATGTCCTATCGCGAACTGGAGCGTTTCATAACCGAAGTGGCAAACAACGGCGGCGATCCCGAACACTGGCTGGTGGATCTCTATCTCAAGATTTCGTTTCCGTTCACCAGCCTCATCATCATTCTGTTCGGCGCGCCGCTGGCTGCCGGCCGGGTGCGCTCGGGTGGCGCGGTGGGGGTGGCGCTCACGCTGGTCATCACCTTTCTTTATTTCGGCATGGTCAAGACCGGGCAATCGCTCGGCCAGAACGGCACGATTCCGCCGCTGCTCGGCGCCTGGCTGGGGAATATGATGTTCTTGCTGGGAGGAATTTTCGTGTTGTGGCGGGCAAAGACGTGATCACAGCAAGCGCTGCAGTGCCATTGCAAATTCACCGGCAGTGGCGTAACGCCGCTCGCGCTCGGGATGCAGCGCCTGCAACAGAACTTCATCGAGGGCGGGCGGCAGCCGCCGGTTGAGCGCGGTTGGCCGGGTCAGCCGGCCGGCAAGAATCTGGGTGGAAATCGCAGCAACATTCTCTCCGGCAAACGGCCGTTGCCGGGTTGCCATCTCATAAACGACTGCCGCCAGCGAAAACACATCGGCGCGGCCGTCGATTTTCTCCCCCCGCAATTGCTCGGGCGACATGTAGCAGGGCGTGCCCAACACCGCCCCCTCCTGCGTCAGCGTCGACTGGGCCAAATGCGCGATGCCAAAATCCAAAATCTTCACCGTATCGCCGGCCAGAATCATCAAATTCGAAGGCTTGATATCGCGATGCACCACGCCGCGGCTGTGGGCATAATCCAGGCCGCTGGCGACCTGCGCGGCCAGACGATGCAGCCGGGGCAGCGGCAAAGGCGCCTGCTGTTCGATCACCTCGTCGAGCGGCTCACCATCCAGAAATTCCATCACAATGAAAAAACGGCCGGCCGCTTCATCCGCTTGATGAATGGTAACGATGTTGGGATGATTCAACGCACCGGCGGCGCGCGCCTCGCGCAGAAAGCGCTCGCGCAGCCGCTCCTGCGCGGCCGCCGAGAGGCCGTGCGCCGGGTGGAGAATCTTGATCGCAACTTTGCGGCCGAGGGTGGGATCGATCGCCGCATAGATTTTCCCCATCGCGCCCGCGCCGGCTTCGGCCGTGATCTCGAAACGGCCGAGGCGGCGCAAACCGCTGCCATCGGTAATCACCTCGGTTGCCGCTGCCGCGCGGTGCGCGGACGGAACTGTTGTGGCAAAGCTCTTCTTTCCCGCAAACAGGAATGCGCTGCCGCCGGCCAGCACCGGCGCCAGCATGAGGCCAACGCCGTGCAGCCACATTCGGCCGGCGGCAAACGCGGCAAAGCCGACCAGCCACAGCAGCAGCGCCACCCCCGACAGCAAAGTCACGCCCAAGGCCCGCGGCCACCGCCGGCACAGCCAAAAGGCCACTGTGCCGGCGCCGAGCATCAGCAGGATTTCCACCGCCGTCAAGTAATCCGGCCGCTGCAGCATCTCCTGCCGCAAGATATTGGCGGTGGAAGTGGCGAGTTTCTCCACGCCCGGCAGCCGGCTGGCAAAAGGTGACGCCAGAAAATCCTGCGTGCCCGCCGCGGTCACGCCCACCACCACGATTTTGTCGTTAAGCGGAGGCACGCGGCCCTCCAAAAACTCCACGGCAGAAATCTGGCGAAACGCACCCGCCGGACCATAGTAGTTGATGAGACTCCAGCCCGCGCGATCGGTGGGGATGAACCGCTCGCCGAGTTGAATGCCTTCTCCGGCTTTCAAGCGAATCTGTCCACGCGTGAGCTGCGCCGCCTGGGCCGCGATCTGCAGCGGTAGGGCCGGCAAGTAGAGCTCACCGTGCCGCACGATCTGCGCCTCCCAGCGCACCACCGGATCACCCATCTCCTCCGTGCTGATGAGATTGATGTGCCCGCCCGGCAAGCTGGCAGAAAGCAAATCCAGCGAAGCGTGATTGAGGCCGGCGGCATGCAACAATGGCAATGCCGCCACTTCTTGTGGCGGCGCATCAAACAAGATGAGGCTGCTTGCTGCCACTGGCGGCGGCGGCGGGTCGGCCGGCGGCAATGGCTGCAGGCTAATCCGGGAAAAGTAGTAAGGCAACATGACGCCGGCGCCGCCTTGCGCGCGGCTGTCGCGCATCACCTGCGCCAGTTCAGCAGTGCCGGCAATCTCCTCCGGCCGCGCCGGCAGGATGACATCCAGCACCACCAGCCGCGGCTGCGCGGCCAGCAGTTTTTGCAGCAGCCCGGCTAGCGTATGCCGCGGCCAGGGCCACGCGCCCGCGCGCTGCAGGCTGGCATCATCGATGGTCACGAGCACCAGACTCGAATCCGCGGGCAGGCTGCCACGCAAGCGAAAGCAGAAATCGAGATTCTGGCGTTCGAACCATTCCAATACATTTGACAACGGCAACAGGCGCACGTGCAGCAAGACGGCGAGCAGCAGCAGCGCACCGGCCGCCATGCGGGGAAGGTGTGAGCGAAGGGCAGGTTTGGTCATCATAACCCGGGCAAGCGGGCATCACAATCTACCCTCAGAACGGCTGAGGGCCGGGGGAAAATGTTTCGCCGCGCCAATGCCCCGTTTGGCCATGGCGTCACGCGCGTGCATTTGATTTCACCCGCACGAGGCGGAGGGCGCCGTGTTTTTCCGAGAGGCTCTTCTCCGCGTGCTCTGCGGCTCGGCGGTGATACGATTTGCGTTGACGGCAAGGATTCCTCTGCGGGAAGCTTACAGCTCGGCATCAAGCTCACGGTCGCGCTGTTGATTCCAGCGCACCCAGTCCAGCTCCGCGCCTTGATCGCGAAACGCGCGCGGATCCGAGGGCTTGCCGTTCCTGGCAATGTGGATCTCTTGATAGGCGCGCACGAGTTTGATCCAGGTTTCGAGCGAAACTTGCGCCGGGCCCGGCACCTGTTGCGGCGGGCCAATACGTTGCGGCGGACCGCTGCGGCCGGCAGCCGGGCTGTTGCGAACTTCCACGGCGCCGTCATACACGCGCACGGTGGTGGAGCTGTCCGGCGCGACCACCGAGCGATACGTGGTGCCCTGCACGCCGGCAATTGCCGTGGGAAACTCGACGTCGATTTGCGGCTTTTGTTGAAAGAGTTTCGAGATGCGTGTCCACAGCGAGCCGACGGCGAACTCGAATTTGGCTTGATAGCCGCCGGCGCGCTGCAACTCTTCGATGCGCAATTGGGAATTGGCATCCAGGCGCAACACGCTGCGGTTATCCAACACCAATTCTGCGCGGCCGTTCCTGCCGGTTTTGATTTCATCCCCACTGCGCAAAACCAGGTTCGGCCGCGCCGCGACAAACGCGGGGTTTTGCTGCGGCCGGCGGTAACTCACTTCACCCTCCATGAAAGTCAACACCGCGCTGGCCGCCACGCTTTTCAGCGCCTCGGGAAGCGACTGGCCCGCGGCGCGTGCGGGAAACCTCAGCGTATCGCCCGCCTGCAGGTCATTCAAATTTTTCCCAGGATTAGCGGCAGCCAGCACCGCCTGGAGAGAATCGTCGAAGAAGCCGTAGTAGCGCAGCGCCAGAAAGCTGATGGTATCGCCGCGCCGGGCGACAACTTGCTTCGCGGCTTGCTGCGGTGGGGCAGGGGAGCCGGCCGGGCCAGACAGCAGCGCAGCACAGGCGAGCACCGGCAGAACGACACTTCTGCTGATCTGGCAGTGCATTGGAGGCTGGGTAAACCGCATCGTTGCTGCTCCGAAGGTTCAGACCTTTGCGGCGGCTCCGGCCGCCGCCCGCGTTGGGCAAGGCGGAATATAGCATAAAGCCGTTTCAGGCAAAAGCGGATTTTGCAATCACTTCACACCTCGCGCAGCACAAACTGCCGGCCGCCAATTTCGATGACGTCGTTATAGCGCACCTGCGCATTCATCGTGAGCAGCCCGTTGACGCGCACGCACGGCGCGCCGGTTTCGCTGCAGAGGAAGAAACGATCGCCGCGACGGAACAAGGAGGCACGCAGCGGCTCCTCACCCTCCAGTAAGATGTCGACCTCCCCGCGATTGCCGAGCACGATCCGATCCTGCGCGATGGTGAAAACCAATTGCTCCGCCTCACTCACCAGCGCGGCACCGGCCGTGGCCTCGGGCCTGCGCCCGACTTTGTGCGTCGATGGTGCAAACAACGGCCGCAGGTGATCGGTGGTGGTGGCGGATTCCTCGGCGAAACGCAGCACGTACGCGCCGATCCTGATCTCGTCACCGTCCTGCAACCGCGCCGGCAGCGCCAGCTTCTGGCCGTTGAGCATGACGCCGTTGGTGCTGTTGTTGTCTGCGAGCAGATAAGTGCCGGACGCTTCGCGCTGCAGCCGTGCGTGGCAGCGCGAGACCGAGAGATCGCCCAGGCGAATGGCATTGCCCTCGGCGCGGCCGATGGTCACCTCGGCGTTCCGCAGCCGGGCTTGGAAAAGCAGCACGTCGTCTTTGGTGATGAAGAGCGAGGCCATGGCAGGACTGGATTGGCGATTGTCTCATCTTTGCGGGCTGCAATCTCCTTGATCGCCGCCGCATGCCGCGCCTTGCCCGTGCCGCCGTCCGCGGCAAAGCCGGCGGCAGTTGCGCGCTTGCCCCCTGCCAGGTTCACACGCGGTGCCGGGCAGTCATAGCGGCTCCCAGGGCTTGAAGCCATTGGTGATGGGCATGCGGCGGTCTTTGTCGAAATTCTTGGTGCTGATCTTGATGCCGGGCGCGGCTTGCTGGCGTTTGTATTCGGCGCGATCGATGAGCTTGACGACTTCCTTCACGATTTTCTCGGGCAGGCCACGTGCGATCATCTCCGCCACGCTGCGATCCTCCTCCACGTATTCCTCGATGATGCGGTCGAGCAGGTCGTACGGCGGCAGCGAGTCCTGATCGGTTTGATTGGGACGCAGCTCTGCGGTCGGCGGGCGTTCGAGAGTCCGCTGCGGGATCACGGGCTGTGGAAAGCCGTGCTGATTGATCCAGGCGGCCAGTGCGTAGATCTTGCTCTTGGGCACGTCTTTGATGACGGCAAAGCCGCCGGCCATATCGCCATAGAGCGTGCTGTACCCGACCGCGGTTTCACTCTTGTTGCTGGTGGTGAGCACCAGCCAGTTGAACTTGTTGGAGAGTGCCATCAACAGGTTGCCGCGAATGCGTGCCTGAATGTTCTCCTCGGTGACATCCGGCGGCCGGCCCTGAAAGACGGTTGCCAGCGTTTCGTCATAGGCCGCCATCACGCTGCGGATGGGAAGGGTGAGGGTTGCGATGCCGAGGTTGCGCGCCAAAGCCAGTGCATCTTCATTGCTGGCGGCGGCGGTGAACGAGCTGGGCAACAGGACGCCCACAACATTCTCCGCGCCCAGCGCAGCCACGGCGATCACAGCGGTCACCGCCGAATCGATGCCGCCGCTCAGGCCGAGCACCACTTTCTGGAAGCCATTCTTGCGCACGTAGTCGCGCGTGCCCAGCACCAGCGCGGCGAAGATCTCATCGGCCTCCTCGCGCACGCGCGCGACGATGGGCACCGGCGGCGAACCGGCCGGGGGCAGGAGCGGCATGGGAATCACCGCCTCGGCCAGTTCATACCGGCCTGCCAACCCCAGCGCCGGCCGGGGAAGATCGGTCTCGATGGCCGCCTCGGCGATGATCAAACGATCTTCGAATTGTTCGCTGCGCAACAGCAGCCGGCCCTCGGGATCAAACAGGAAGGCCTGGCCGTCGAACACCAGTTCATCCTGGCCGCCGACCATGTTGACATAGGCAAAAAATGCCTGCGAGCGCCGCGCCAAACCGGCCACCAGATGCTCGCGCTCGAGGCCTTTGCGAAAATGATAAGGGGAGGCGGAGAGATTGACGAGCAGGTGGGCGCCGCCGGCCGAGGCTTCGAACTCGGCGATCGGCGCCGAAGTCCAGATGTCCTCACAAATGTTGATGCCGATGCGCAGCTTGTTCCACTGCACCACCAGCGGCCGCGTGCCCGCTTCGAAATAGCGGCGTTCGTCAAACACGCCGTAATTGGGCAGACAAATCTTGTGATAGGTGGTGAGCAGCCGGCCGTCGGCGCAAACGGCGGCGGCGTTGTGGATGCGATGCGCGACAGGCTCGGCAAAGCCGACGATGGCCACCAGACCCCGGCTGGCGTGCGCGATTTGCTCGAGGGCCGCCAGATTGGCCCTCACGAAGTCGTCGCGCAGGATCAGGTCTTCCGGCGGATAGCCGGTGACGGCCAGTTCGGGAAAGAGCACGAGCTGCACGCCCTGGCGGCGCGCCGTCTCCAGATATTTGAGGATCAGCTCGAGGTTGCGGCGCAAAGCGCCGACGGTCGGGTTGATTTGGGCGAGGCCGATGCGAAGGTGCTGGATCATGGCTGTACCTGTCTGAATGCAAAAACCCATCACGGCGAACCGGGATGGGTTTTGGAATCAGACGCGTTCATAAAGGCACGGGCAAGGCCCACCGCGGCGCCGCGCGAAGGCCATTGCCATGCCGGTCGAAGTGTGATCGCCGGGAACGTGGGCCGCCGGCCCGCTCAGTTCTTGAGCGCCGCGTCTTTGGCCGCTTTGGCGATGCGGAACTTGAGCACGGTCTTGGCGGGAATCTTGATCGCTTCGCCGGTCTGCGGGTTGCGTCCCATGCGCGCTTTGCGCTTTACCACCACCAGCTTGCCGATGTCGGGGATGGTGAAGCCCTTCTTGGCTTCCTTGGCCGCCAGGCGGGCAAGCTCCTGAAACCACTCCATGGATTGCGCGCGCGTCATTTCGAACTTCTCGGCGAAATGCTTGATCAACTGTCCTTTGGTCATGGGACCTGCGCTTGCCATAATGCTCTTCTCTCCTCGATTAGGTTGTGAATAGAAGGTGATACAGCAGGGAAACAGGCGCGCCGCCTGCGTGCGGCGAGGTTTTCATCGTGCCAATTGACGCGGCTAAGATAGGCAGAAATTCAAGGGAAGGCAAGCATTTTCTCATGTGCCTGCGTGGAAAACCGCAAAAAATGCGGGTTTTTTGCAGATTTCGCCTGGCGGGTTGCGACAACGGCCGCCACGCCGCGCTGCACAACCATTGCCGACCCGCAAAAATATCGCGTCAAATCACGCTGGCGACCATGCCGCGTGTGCCTACTATTTTCGTGCGCTGCAAAATTCGTCTTGCATATCGCAAATTGAACGATTATTTTTTGCCGCGTCAAGCGAGCCTAAATCACGCGTGTGATACGCAATTCCCAAACTCTTTTGTGGAGGAAGCGATGGACAATTGGCCTTATTCCCCCTCAGATGACGACGACGAGGAGAGCTACGATCCCGCGGATTCTGAAATGAACCCCACGGAGTCTGACGAAGACGAACCGTTTGGCAGCTCGTTGTCCGATTCGTCCTGGTCGGAGGGAGAGGAGGAAGAGGAGGACACGAGCGCCGGCATGCCGGAAGCCGGCATGGAACCCATTCCTGCGCCGATGCCAGCCAAAGCCGCTCCCAAACCGGCCGTGAAAAAGAAAGCCGCTGCCAGGAAAAAGGCCGCCAAGAAGGGTGCCAAGAAGGCAGCCAAGAAGAAAGCAGGAAAAAAGGCAGCCAAGAAAAAAGCCGTCAAAGTTGCCAAGAAAAAGACTGCCAAGAAGGCGGTCAAGAAGACGGCCAAGAAGAAAGCTCGTCGTCGCTAGTGCCGCTTCCGCTCCTGTGAAACTCGCTTTGCCGGCGGCGGTACGCTGCCCCACGTCGCGATTGCACTTACCCTCCGCTCATTTTCCTTGCCTTCGGCGCAAGGGTCGGAGGGTAATTCGTTTCGGGCCTGCCGGTGCAGGCCCGCTGCTGTGACGGGAAATTGCCATCAAACCGATTCGAATGTCCGGTCGCCTTCGGGCCCGCCCCATTGCGTCGCTTGCCATGAATGCCAAAGACCTGCAAACCCGCCTCGATGCCGCGCTTGAAGCCTGCTGGCGTGCCGGCAAAATCACGCTGGAATATTATCAGGCCCATCCCCTCACCGAAATCAAATCCGACGGCTCGCCGGTTACCATTGCCGACAAGCGCGCCGAACAGGAAATCCGCCGCTGGCTGACGAAGTACTTCCCACAAGACGCCATCGTCGGTGAGGAGGAGGGCGCAGGGCCGAAGTCCGAGGCCGGCACCTGGTACATCGATCCGATTGACGGCACGCGCAGCTTCGTGTGCGGCGTACCATTTTACGGCGTCCTGCTGGCCTATGAAATCCATCAGGAAGTGGCACTCGGCGTGATCAATTTCCCCGCCCTGGAAGAAATGGTGTGGGCCTTGCGCGGCCACGGGTGCTTTTGGAACGGCCGGCGCGCGCACGTCTCCACGGTCACAGAATTGCCCGAGGCCACCCTGCTCGCCACTGATTTCTTTGCCATGGACCGGCTGGGGCACACCGCGGCGCGGGAACAGTTGTGTGCCAATACCAAGCTGCAACGCACCTGGGGCGATGCCTATGGCCATTTTCTCGTCGCCACCGGCCGCGCCGAAATCATGCTCGACGCGCGCATGTCGGTGTGGGACTGCGGCCCGCTGCTGCCGATCATCGAAGAAGCCGGTGGCCGTTTCACCGACTGGCAGGGGCAGGCCACTATTCACGGCGACAACGCGTTTTCAACAAACGGGCATCTGCATCAGGCGGTGCGGCAGATTCTGGCCGGAAAGGCGGGTGACCATCCGGCCGTGACTTGAAGAAAACTCTCAGCGAATACCGCAGGAGGGCACCAAGATGGCTCAAAGCGACGAACCAGATTCAACCGCACAGGTCGAGGCGGATATTCGCCGAATAGAGACCGAGGAAAAGATCGAGCATATGGTCTCGTTCTTCACCCCGTTCTTGCGAGCGTTCCTGCTGACCGCCGCGGTGCTCTACATTTTCAACCATCTCATCTTTTGAGAAATTTGGTCTGTGCCCTGCGCCGTGGGCCGGTCAATCCTCCGGTCTCGTCTTGGGCTTGCCACCGGCCGGCGGCGCGAAAGGCCAGGATCGCCTCACTCACTCTCGTAATTGGGCAGGCCAAGATG
This sequence comes from bacterium, assembly GCA_037445455.1. Lineage (GTDB taxonomy): Bacteria > Zhuqueibacterota > Zhuqueibacteria > Zhuqueibacterales > Zhuqueibacteraceae > Coneutiohabitans. The sequence continues at coordinate 57,819 of JBBIKM010000011.1, forward strand.
CCGATAGGAAAAACACCGTGACTCCTAAACCCTTCTTCCTTGCTCTGGTGTTCTGCGCCAGCGCGGCCTCCGCCCAGTTTGGCGAGCAGCCTTCTGACCGGCTGATGCTCGCCGGCAGCGCCGGCATGTTTCGCGTAAACCACGAGAATTTCACCCGTATCTACGGCCGGCGCAGCGGCCTGGCGCTGGGCGGCGCCGCGGTCGTCAAGATCCGAACGCCTTACCATCTCGTGGTGAAATACCGCCGCTTCACGCTCGAACACGAGGTGACGACCGCGGGCGTGCCCGCGCAATTGGAGTGGCAGGAAAGCTGGATCAACGCGGGTGTGCGCTATCTCAATCGCGGCCCGGGCAAAGTGGGCAATTTTTTCGGCTTCGGCCTGGCCTTTTTCCGCGTCGAAGAAAGCGGCCCGCTCAGCCTGTTTCGTGAAGCGGGCGTCGAACGCAACGCCAGCGGTTTCTTCCTCGATCTCGGCCTCGATTATCGTTTTGTCCGGCGCGCCGCCTTCTTCATTGAATTCGAAATCACCTCCGCCACCATCGGTGGCGGCACCGGCTTTGAAGGATCGAGCGTGGGCGGCTACCTGCTCAACGCCGGCCTGAATTTGTCTGTCTGGTAGGAAAGTCTGTTCCGGTGCCCGTCGGTCAGCCAACTTTTTCAGCGAGAACTCACGGCCAGTGCCTGTGCGATTCTTGATTCTCTTCCTGCTGCTGCAGATCCTTGCCGCCGGCGCCGCCGCCCAGCCGGTATGGCGCGCGCGCTTCGCCGGCAGTCTGCTCGGCGATTCGCTGAACACCCGGCCGCTTGCCCAGCCCGCCGCGCTGGCGCTCGACCCCGACGGCAACCTCTATGTCGCGGATACCGGCAACCATCGCGTGCTCAAATGCGATCCGCAAGGCCGGCTGCTGCGGGAAGTGGGTGGCTTCGGCTTCGATCAGGAACAGTTCGACCGGCCGGTCGATGTTTGGGCAGGCAATGGACTGGATGTGATCGTGGCCGATTACAACAATCACCGCCTGCAGCGCTTTGACCGGGACTTGAATTTCATTGCCTCTTATTCCAGTGCAGAAGCGCAGGAGCAGAGCTTGCAGTTCGGCTATCCCGCCGCGGTTGCCCTCTCTCCGCAGGGCGAGCTGTTCGTGGCGGATCATGAATTCGAGCGGCTGCTGCGTTTCGATGTGTTCGGCAAGCCCAAAGCCAGCTTCGGTGATTTCAACTGGGGCGAGGGCGGCTTCCTTCGGCCCGCAAAAATTCTGATCTCCGGCGCGGGCGAAATCTTCGTGAGCGATTCCGTGCGCCACGCCATCATGACTTATGACGCCTTCGGCAATTTTGTGGGCGTGCTGGGCGCGGGCTTGCTCGACCGGCCCTGCGGCCTGGCAGAGTGGCGCGGCCTCATTTGGGTCGCGGATCGCGGCCACCAGCGCATTGCCGGCTTCCGCCGCAGCGGCGAACTGGTTTTCGAGTTCGGCCGGCCCGACTCGACGGCTTCAAGCCTGCGCGCGCCGGTTGCACTTGCGCTGCGGTCTACGAGTCCGTCCGGCGGCTCACCGAATGCCTCCGGTCGCGCCTTTGTGCTGGATGCCGGCCGCAATGCCGTGCTGGTTTTTGAATTGACCCAGAAATCAAATTGACCTCGTCGCAGGGCAATCGCCGCAACCAAATTCAACCGTGAAGCCGCAATGGACGCCAGGCCCATTTTCCTTTGCGTTCTTCGCGTTTTCGCGGTTCAAAAAAGTCTTCGCGGTCGTGATGGTTTTTCAGGGTAATACTCTGCCCTGATTTGCAGACAAGCTGCAAATCAAAGTGTCTGCGAAGCTGCAAAAACTATTCGGCGAGACTCGGCGTCGTCGGTGACCATCGGCGATAGAGTTTTCCCACCGAAATGCGCCGAAGTCACTGAGCATCACCGCAATGACTTTGGCAGGATGATTCATCGGCAGCATTGCTTCAAAATTGTTCTGCCGAAAAGTGATTCTGCCATGAACTTTCAGAATTTTGTTCTAACTTTGAGCGCCCTGGCCTACGGCGGATTTTCAGACAACCTGAAAACCGCAGTTTCACCAGTGTGCGTCCGAAACAGGAGCAAGCAGAGATAACAGAGATTTTCTTTTGTGTTTGCTCTGTGCGCTCCTGTTTAAGAAAGTTGGAATTCTATTCTGACTGTGAGCACCCAATGGCATATTCTACCGCACGCATCCAGGAGAACGGCCTCAGGCAACTTGCGACCAGCAAATTCGCTCCGGTTTCCGCCAGACCCCGGACGGTAAAATGATCGTTCATCGCGTTTGAATTCTGACTTCATGCCTGCCTCTTGCCGTTCACATGCAGTGTGTTCGCCGGCGGTCCGCCCAGGCCAGTGCCTGTGGCTGTTGAGCTTCTTTCTGAGTCTCACCTTCTCCGGCGTACTTTTCGCGCAAGCTACGCCCCCCGATTCACTGCCCGTGTCGTTGGCACTGCGGCAATTCAAGTTTGCCGCGGTTGCCGACACCGTCACCCTCGCTTTGCCGGACAGCTTTATCATCACCCAATCCGACACGCTGTTTTGCGGTGCCGATCGCTTGCCGCGCGGGCCGTATTATCACATTGATTACGGCCGCGCCCGCCTCACCTGGCTCGGCGACAGCACCGCGTGCGACAGCCTGGTGCTGCGCTATCGCATTCTGCCGGTGCGGTTGCCGGCCCGGCTTTCACTCTTTCAACTGCAGCCGCTCAGCGCCGACAGCCAGAAAACCGCCCGCGGTGAAATTGAAAGCCTGATAAGCACGACCCAACCGGCGGCCGGCTTTACGCGGAACCTGGGCGCCAACCTGGTCAAACGCGGCAGCCTCACGCGCGGCTTGAGCCTGGGCACGAATCAAGCGCTCACCGTGGATTCCGGCATGCGCATGCAAATTGCCGGACAAATCGCCGAAGGCGTCGAGGTCGTGGCCGCACTCACCGATCAAAACACCCCGATTCAACCTGAGGGCAACACGCAAACGCTCCAGGAAATCGACAAAGTCTACGTGCAGTTGCGCAGCCCGACCTTCAATGCCACGCTGGGTGATTTTGAAATCGCCTATGGCGGCAGCGAGTTTGCCCGCTACGGCCGCAAACTGCAGGGCGCACGCCTCGGCGTCGGCAAATCCAAAATCGAATCGCCGCCAGGAGCAAGCGCGCCGCAATTCGAACTCACACTCTCCGCCGCGGTTTCCAAAGGGCAATACGCGACGAATGAATTCAACGGCATCGAGGGGAATCAAGGGCCGTACCAGCTCAAGGGCGAGCGCGGCCAGATCGACATCATCGTGCTGGGCGGCACCGAGCGGGTGTGGATCGATGGCGAGCTGATGACGCGCGGTGAAAACAACGACTACGTTATCGAATATGCCAACGGCCAAATCACCTTCACGCGCCGCCGCCTGATCACGGCGGATTCGCGCATCACCGTCAATTTTCAATACTCCGACGAACGCTTTCGCCGCAGCCTCTACAGCGGCCAGGGCCTGCTCTCCGCGCTGCAAGACAAGGTGAGATGGCAAACCACCGTGCTGCACGAAGGCGACAACAAAGACAATCCCCTGAGCTTCACGCTCGGCGAGGAAGAATCCGCGGCGCTGGCGCAAGCCGGCGATCAGCTCGCCGTGCGCGAGGGCGCAGTGCGGGTGACGCCGCCGGCACGTGGAGATTACATTCGCCTCGACACGACGGCCGTCATCTACCAATACGTCGGCCCGGATTCCGGCGACTATCGCGTGACCTTCTCCGACGTCGGCGAGGGCCGCGGCGATTATCGCTTGCGCAGCTTCGGCCACTATGAATTTGCCGGCAAGAACCAGGGCCGCTATCTGCCCGTGATCTTGCTCACGCCCGGCCGCAGCCATTCCGTCATCGACAATCGTCTGGCGCTCGCGCCCTGGAAAGGCGTCTCGTTGATCAACGAACTGGCGCTCAGCCGCCTCGATCAAAATCTCTATTCCAGCAAGGATGACGCCGACAACAACGGCCGGGCCTGGCTCACCGCCCTGCAGGTCGAGCAGCGGCCGCTCAAGGTGGGCAACTCGAACTGGGGACAGATCGCGCTCCAGCTCAACTACCGCAACAAAAACGCGCGCTATCGCGACCTCGACCGCAGCGATGTGGTGGAGTTCAATCGCAAGTGGAATCTTGCGGGCGCCACCGCCGGTGCGCAAGACTTGCTGGAATCGACCGTCACCTATCTTCCCACCGCGGGTTGGCGCTGGCAGGGCAGCCTGGGCCGTCTCGCGCGCGGAAGTTCGCAAGCGGCAGCGCGCTGGGAAATCAATACCGACCTGCGGCGCAAAGGCTGGCCCGACTTGCGCTACAAAATCGAAAACATCACGCGCGACGAAAAGGAAACAGATTCGGTTGCCACGGCAATCGCCGATCTGCCCACCAGTTCCGGCTGGCTGCGGCAGCGCGGCAACGTCACATGGAAGCTCGGACGCTGGACGCCGCTCGCCGGCTACGAGGCCGAAGACCGCAAGGACACCTTTGCCGATTCCGCCAGCGGTTTTCGTTTTCAAAGCGTCACCGCCGGGCTGGGCGTGGCGGTGAGCCGCCAACTCTCGCTCGAAGCTTCGCTGAACGAACGCCAGGACGAGGCCCGCACCCGCCTGGGTCCGCAGCCGGCCTCGACCTCACGCACGCAAAGCTATGCCCTGGATTTGAAGCAATGGCGCGCGCTCGCGCTCAACTTCAATTTCACGCACCGCGAGCGCGTGTTTGCCGGCGACACGATTCCGGCCACCCGCAGCGATCTCGCTGATTTGCGCGTCACCTTTGCGCCCTTTCGCCGCGCGCTCAACACCGACTGGCAATACCAAATTACCAACACGCAAGCCTCGCAACAGCAGCGCGTCTTCTTCAAAGTCGAGCAGGGCCGGGGCAACTATCGCTACGATGCCGAGCAGAACGAGTACATTCCGGACCCGTTGTTCGGCGATTATGTGTTGCGGCTGGTGAATACCGAGCGGTTCGTGCCGGTCGCAGAAGTGCGGCTGCGCGGCAATATTCGCCTGACCTTCAAAGAATTGTTCTCCGTCCGGCCGGCACAGCAGGGCCAGCCTTCGCCGCGCCCATCGTGGTGGGCGCGCCTGCTCATGCCGGTTTCGCTGAATACGTTTTTGCGGCTGGAGGAGAAATCGCAGGATCCGGAAGTCTGGCAGATCTATCGCTTGCACCTCTCGCGCTTTCAGGATGAGAATCTGACTCTCTTCGGCACCCAGAGCGTGCAGCAGGAAATCTATCTCTGGGAAAACCGCCGCGAGCAGTCGCTGCGCTATCGTCTCACCGCGCTGCGCGAGCGCAACAACCAATTGCTGGATGAAGGCTCGCGCCGCACGCAACTGCAGCACGAATGGCGCCTCACCTGGGCGCTGTCGCCGCGCCTCACCAGCCAGACCGAGCTGAAGCTCAACCGGGAAGATCGCACCTTTGACACCGCGCGCCGCTTCGACCGGCTGGTGCGCAGCCGGCAGGTGGAAGTTGAGCTGTCCTATCGCCCGCAGCCGCTGCTCGAGCTGGCGCAGCGCGGCGGCTTGGCGATTGACAAAGATTTGTATTCCGATGCCACGCGCGAGCCAGTGCGCGCGCAGGCAATCTTTCTGCGGCCGCGGCTGGCGTACTCGCTGCGCGGCAGAGGCCGGCTGCAGGGTGAGGTGGAGTGGGTACGTGTGACTGCTGCACCCGCCGGCCAGGTGCTGCCCTACGAGCTGGCAAAGGGCAATCGCGTAGGCACGACCTGGCGCTGGAACCTGTCCGCCGAATATCGCGTGAGCAGCAACGTGAATTTCTCGGCGACCTATCTCGGCCGCCGCGAGCCGGACCGGCCGCAAACGCTGCATCTTGGCAAAGTCGAAATGCGCGCGTTCTTTTGAGGCGGGAGGGATGGCCGGGAAGTTTAGCCCGCATTTCGTCCTGGCGGAATGAAGTGCCCTGCTACTGCCGGTTTCGGCGAACAGACACGGCCTATGGAACCTTAATCGGCCGCTGGCCCTGCGCGTGACTACCGAGGTGAAAACACCGGCGCTGGAATTGCTCAAACCGCTGATTGAACAAGAAGAGGGCAATCAAAGCAAGCTGCTGCTGATTGACAGTCTCGAACAATCTTTGCACTTGATCGCGCCGGCCGAACAGCCAAAACTGGTGCAAGAAACGCTGGAGATTTTGCTGATCAAATGCGAAGAGCGGGATTGCGAAGTGATTTACCACGCACAAGAATTGTTGGAAAAGCTGGACATGCAACCGCTGCAACCCGGCGGTTTGATTTACGAGTTGTTTGACCTTGCCCACGCCGCCGAGCGGCAGCAGAAGTTTCTGGCCGATCCGGCCAACCATTTTCAATGGATTGAAGTGGAGGGAGGAGAATTCTGGATGGGGGATGACGAACATGAGGACAATGAAAGACCGGCACATCGCGTCGAGGTGGCCAGCTTTCGCATGAGCAAACATCCCGTGACGAATCGCCTGCTTTCCAGTTTCGAGTTTGGTGTAAAATACCCCAACGAAGATGAAAATCTTCCAGCGACTGGCAATACTTGGTACGAAGCTTATTATTTTGCATTGTGGCTTGGCTGCCGGCTGCCTACCGAGGCAGAGTGGGAATACGCAGCGCGCGGCGGCAAAAAAGCGAGACGCACGCAGTACTATTTTGGCGATGCCGTGGAAGAATTGCCCAAACACGCGTGGTTCGGCGACGCCGCCCGCCACCAGGCGCATGCCGTGAACGAACTCAATCCCCATACCGGTAAAGAGAACCTCAATCCGCTGGGGTTGGCGAACATGCTGGGCAACGTCTGGGAATGGTGTGCGGATTGGTATGGTTCTGACTATTACGACGAAAGTCCGGAGGAGAATCCATTAGGTCCGCAAACAGGTACTCAGCGGGTGTTGCGCGGCGGGTCGTGGAACGACTATCCACAGGTCGTGCGCTGCGCCAATCGTCTCATGGAGCTATCCCTCGCTTCGCGACGTCGTTGCGGGATTTCGCTGCGCCCAGAACAGTCGTTGACACAAATTTACCCTTTGAGTTCTTTTTAAGCTTTTTACCCTTTTGGCGCGAGCGAAGCGAGCGCCTCGAAAATTCTTTCGAAAAACGAGGTGTTGCTAGTCGCTCCTTTGGGAGCCTCGTTCGCCATTGCAGGCAGGCGCCCAAAGGCGCTACTACAAACCTCGCGTCGAGGCGGACTCCAAGCAGCGGATGTTGCGAGCCGTGGAAGACCGATGACTCGTGAGTCTCCGTCAAAAACACCACCCCCGGGCGCTTTGTCATGAACGATCCCCGCGGTTATTTGATTTGCACACGCTTCATCGTTGACCGCCCGGGCGGTCTCCCCGTTTCTCGACAGAAACGAACTGCAATTGCCACCCTCTTGCTTTTTGTTTCTTTCCTGCCTGGCATGTGCCTTTCGCAAACCAAACCCGACAGCGCCGCGAGCGACTTGATCGTCGTGCGCGATGGCAGGATTATCCCGCTTCAACAAGCCGGCCTCGGCAAGTCCGTGGCGCAAACACCGAACGGCCTTGCGGAAGTGCAGCAGCAAGTCCTGGAACAGCTTCGGCAACAACAGTTCTATTTCGCCGGCATCGACAGCCTGATCGCGCGCCGCGCGCCGCGCGCCAAGACGGCAAACCTTCATCTGTATCTCAGCTCCGGCCCGCGCTTCGAGCTGGGGGCGCAACTGCATGCCGGCGACAGCCTGCGCCTCGAGCCGGAATGGCTGCGCGAAGTGCGCGGCCGGCGCACTGAAACCGAATGGCGCCAGCGCCTGCAGAATATCCTCACCGGTCTGGCGCGCGCCGGCCGGCCGCTGGCGTCCCTACAGCTCGACTCCGTCACCGTTGCTCCGCCTCACGAGGCTGCCGAACGCCTGGCGCTGCTGCATTTCAAACTCGATCCCGGTCCGGCGGTGCGCATCGATTCGATCGCCGTGCACGGCAACAAAGTCACGCGGCCCAACGTGCTGCTGCGCGAGCTGCCGATTCAGCCCGGCGATGATTTCAACCTGGAGAAAGTCGAGAGCATTCCCGGCCGGCTGCTGCGGTTGGGCTTTCTCAAGGCGGTGGCGCCGCCGCAATTGCGCCGCACCGGCACCGGCCGCTATCTGCTCGATGTCACCGTGACCGAAGGCAACAGCAATTTCCTGAATGGCGTGGCGGGCTACAATCCCGGCAGCGGCGGCGCAAAGGGCTTTCTCACCGGCTTGATCGATTTGAAATTCGGCAACCTGCTGGGCACCGGCCGGCTGGTCAATGCGCGGTGGGAAAAACGCAGCCGCGAGACGCAGGAGCTCGGGCTCTGGCATCGCCCCGAAGACGGCGACGCGGTCGACCACCGGCGAACCGGCGGTGAGTGTGCCGGTCTTATCCATGTAGACGGCGCGGGCGCGGGCCATGACTTCGATGGCGCCACCGCCCTTGACCACGATGCCCCGCTTCGCGGAGCGCGAGACGCCGGAGACGATGGCGATGGGCGCCGCCAGCAGCAGCGGACAGGGTGTCGCCACCACCACCACCGCGAGGGCCCGGGCCGGCGTTCCCGCCAGCGCCCACGCCACCCCCGCCACCACCAGCGTGAGCGGCAGGAAGAACATCGCATAGCGGTCGGCGAGCCGGACCAGCGGCGCCTTCGATTCCTGGGCGGCGCGCACCAGCCGGATGATGCCGGCGTAGGTGCTCGCCTCGGCGGTCGCGGCCGCACGGATGCGGAACGGCGAGCCGGCGTTGACGACGCCGCTGGCCACACGTTCGCCCATCCCGCGTTCGACGAGGCGGCTTTCGCCGGTGAGCGCCGATTCATCGAGCACGGCGACGCCCTCGGCTACGATGCCATCGACCGGGACGACATCGGAATCGCGCACCACCAGGATGTCGCCCGGCTGGACCTCTTCGATGGGAACGGTCACCAGCTGGCCAGCCTCGACCCGCACGGCCGTGCGCGGGGCGCGCTGGAGGAGGGAGGAGAGCTCGCGGCTGGCGCGCGCCTGGGCGTACTCCTCGAGGGCGATGCCGGTGGCGACCATGATGGCGATGACGGCGCCGGTGAGGTATTCGCCCAGCGCCAGCGAGCCGGCCATCGCCAGCACGGCGATGACATCGACGCCTGCGCGGCGCGCCAGGAGCTGGCGGCCGATATCGATGACCAGGGGGATGAGGGCGATGACGGTGATGGCGGCCCAAACGCCATCGGCGAGCGAGCCACGCCCCAGGGCCCAGGCGACGGCCCCACCAGTCAGCCCGGCCAGGGTGGCGGCAAACAGCCAGTAGCGCTTCGCGAGTTCAATCACGCGTTCCATCTTCGCCTGCCGGGCGCGGGGCCACCACGGCCATGCGGCCGGGGATTCGACCCAAAGGGCGCGAAAACCGGCACCCGAAGGCTCAGGGCACCACTTCGAACGCCCAGCCCACCACCTGCTTCGAATCGGC
>JBBIKM010000012.1:0-18949 GCA_037445455.1 bacterium
GCGGCGGATCGCATTGATGGTCTCGATGGCGCTCTTGCGAAATTCTTCGTCGCCGCTGCCGAGCGTGAAGGTCAGGCAGTCAAAAATCAAGTCCTGCGGCCGCATGCCGTATTTTTCGCAGGCGAGATCATGAATGCGCCGGGCAATGGCGACTTTTTGCTCCACGGTCTTCGCCATGCCCTGTTCATCGATGGTCAACGCGATCACCGCCGCGCCATAACGCCGGCACAAGGGCAAAACATGCTCCAGGCGCGCCTCCCCGTCTTCCAGGTTGATGGAATTCACGATCGCGCGGCCGGCAATGCGCTGCAGCGCGGCGTCGATCACCTGCCATTCGGTGGAATCGATCACCAGCGGCGCGGCAACCTGCGTGTTCAGCCGCTCGATGAGCGCAATCATGTCCCGCACCTCGTCGCGGCCGACGTAGGCCACACACACGTCGAGCATGTGCGAGCCTTCGCGCACCTGCTCTTTCGCCATGGCCACCATCGCCTCCCAGTCTTCCTGCTGCAGCAGCTCGCGGAATTTCTTCGAGCCGTTGGCATTGAGGCGCTCGCCAATCAAAATCGGCGGGGGATCGAGATGCAGCGGCGTGCTGCTGTAGAGACTGGCGGCCGAGGGAACGAAATCAATCGCGCGCGCCCTGGGGGCAAGCCCGCCGACGGCCGCGGCCAGGTGGCGGATGTGCGCCGGCCCGGTGCCGCAACAGCCGCCCACGATCTGCACGCCCAAATCCTTCACAAAGTGGGTGAGATACTGTTCGAGCTCTTCGGGGGAGAGTTTGTAATGCGCCTGGCCACCGATGTTTTCCGGCAGACCGGCATTGGGCATGCAAAAAACCGGAACCGGGCAGTTGCCGGTGAGATAGCGGATGTTCTCCGACATTTCCTGCGGACCGGTGGCGCAGTTCATTCCAATGGCAGTCAACGGAAACGGCTCCAGTGCCGCCAGCGCCGCAGAAATGTCGCTGCCCAGCAGCATGGTGCCCATTGCTTCAACCGTGACGCTGGCGATGACCGGCACACGCACGCTCTTTTCGGCGAAGTAAGCAAAGATGGCAGCGAGTGCGGCTTTGGTTTGCAGCAAGTCCTGGCAGGTCTCAACGCACAGCAGATCGACACCGCCTGCCACCAAACCGGCGGTTTGCTCAAAGTAGGCGTCGAACATTTCGTTGTAGGAAATGTGACCGAGGCTGGGGAGCTTGGTGGTTGGGCCGATGGAGCCGGCCACGAAGCGCGGATGCTCCGGCGTGGAGAAATCGCGGGCCACGGAGCGGGCGATTTCAGCCGCGCGGCGGTTGTGGGCATGGGCTTGCCGGCCGAGGTCATACTCTGCCAGCACGATCGCCGTGGCGCCGAAGGTGTTGGTTTCAATGACATCGCAGCCGGCTTCGAGAAAGCTGGCATGCAGTTGCGCCACGGCTTCCGGCCGGGTAAACACCAGATGTTCGTTGCAGCCGTTGTAAACCTCGCCGCCGAAATCCTCCGGCGTCAGATTCATCAACTGCAGATTCGAGCCGGTTGCCCCATCGAAGACAATGATCTTTTCCCGCAGCCGCTGCTCAAAGAGAGTCCTGGTCATGTTGCCGCCCTGGTTGGTTCCTGAAAAAAATTATCGGCGAATATAGAAAAGGCCGGTGGGAAATGAAAGGGGTTTATTGGAGGGAATCACCAGCGCGCAAACAGGCAGGAGCAGAGAGGCGAGGGCAGGTGTTTGATCATTTCGAGCCTCAGGATGTCATAAGAAACGGCAGCGGTGCGGTCCATGCCTGGCTGCCAGCCCGTTCTCACGGCTTGGCCTGCCTGGCAATCGATGGCGTGTTGCTCTCCCCATTCACCGTCATGCAAAGGTGCTGCCCTCCCAAAGAAGGTCTCCCGTAGCGGAAGTGCTCCTCAGGGCAAATCCGGCCTAGTAGACGCAGATCATCAACAGCAGTGTGGTGAAAAAGCTGATGAGTGCGCCGAACAGGAGAAAAATCGCCATCAAGGCATACGCCAAGCCGGCATAACCATCTTTGGCCGAGCGCGCGAGTTGGACGAACACCAGCCCGGCCGCCAGCAGCACCAGCGGCATGAGATAGTTGAGCAGCCACCGGCCATGAAAATGCCGGCCAATGAAAAAGACATACAGCAGCGTGAGGAGAACGGCAGCGGCAGCCACGGCGGCAAAGATGCCGGCCAGGCGCGCATCGGAGCCTTTGGCGTGATGGCGCAGCGCCGCTCGAAAGAGGTTCATTTCTGGCCTCACAACTGGCAAGGACAATTCCCGCCCTACGGTTCGGCAGGCGATTCCTTCGCCAGACTTTGGTGTGCACTTTTGGTCCAGGCGCAGAGCGCGGCAACTTCATCCGGGGTCAGTTTTGCATCAGGATGCAGCAGCAGATAGGATGGCAGCGGCATCTCTCCGCTGGTAACGACGTCGCAAATTTCTTCGAGTTTGTGACGCGCCTGCTGCGGCGAGTATTTCGCCCAATCCGAGAGATTCAGTTTGCGCCGGCCTTCATTGACATGATCCACCACCAGCCAGGAAACCGGCGCAACATTGCTGTACCACGGCCAGGCGGTTTGGTGAGAATGGCAATCCCCGCAGGCGCGTTCGAGCAGGTTGTGTACTTCGGCCGGCACCGCCATCCTCGCCGCCAGGGTGCGATTCTGTTCCACCGGTGGAGAGGTTTTGGCGGGGCGCACCAATTGCGCTCCCAGAAGAAACACCAGCAACAGCAGCCCGATGATTCTGAGAGTCTTTGACATGGCTTGTCCTCAATTTGCTTACAAGAACGAAGCCGCCGGCGTCTGTCCGGCGCGGAGAGAAAATGTGCGTCACCACGCGGCAGACAGGCCGCCATGGCGCTTTCGGCGCCGCCGGCTCGCGAAGTTGATGAAGCTGAGTTTGTGCGTGAAGATTGATCCAGCGCGCAACAACAACCAGGGGTCTCTGCGGTTTCGTTTCGAATTGGTGCACAGCATAAAGCATTTGCATTGCAAAAGCAAGGAGATTCTCCCCGTGCCGGCAATCAAACGGGCGGCACGCATCAGCAGGCGCCGCGCCGGTCTGGTGCCGCGGAGAACACGACGGCAGGTCGTGTTGAAGGCAGCGGCTTTCAATGGCAATAGGCGAGCGCGGCGTGCACCAGGATGTGCGCCAGGTCAATGAGCGACTGCAGGTCCACCCACTCCACTTCGGCATGGGCACCTGCGCCAACCGGGCCAATCACCACTGTCTCAATGCCGGCGGCTGCCAGCAGCGCCGAATCCGTCCAGAAGGGCACGCCGATTTTTTCGGGCGGCCGGCCCAACGTGCGCGTGGCAGCCTCTGCGAGAATCACCGCCAGCTCCGCCTGCGGTGACACTTCAAAAGGATCGCGGGAGAGAACAGTGCCCAGGCGCGCGCGAAACGCTTCATGCTGCTGTGACACGCGAGCAATGATCGCTGCGATTTCCGCGACGACTTGCGCCGTGGCTTCGCCCGGTGTGGTGCGGCGCTCGATCTGCAAGTGGCAGTTGGCGGCATAGGTACTCCAGCCAGTGCCTCCCTGAAGCCGCGCGGCATGCAAGGACGGCGGCCCCGTGAGTGGATGTCCCGGCCGGCGTCGCAGCTTGGACTCGAGTTTTTCCAATTCAGCGAGAAATCTTCCCATGTGCATGTTCGCGTCAATGCCCTCCTGCCAGCGGCTGCCGTGCGCGGCGCGTCCGAATGTTTCCACCTCCAGCCAAACGAACCCCTTATGGGCGAGGCAGAGCTGCAGGTCCGTGGGCTCGGTGACAATGGCGCCGTCTGCACGGCAATGTTGCAACACTTCGGTGGTGCCCTGGCTGGCATACTCCTCGTCGGCGACCGCCGTGAGAATCAAATCGCCGGCAAGGCTGGCGCCGGCCTCCACCAGGGCTTGCATGGCTGCCAGGCAGGCGGCCAGACTGCCTTTCATGTCATAGGCACCGCGACCGTACACGCGACCATTGCGAAGCTCTGCGGAGAAGGGCGCAGCCATGCCTGCCACGCCAACGGTGTCGAGATGGGCATTCAGCATCAGCGCTTTTCCGGCGCCGGTGCCGGGGAGGCGGGCCACCACACTCGGGCGGAGCGGCTGTGCCGCCAGGATTTCAGTATGCAGACCCAGAGCACGGCACGCCTGCCCGACATACTGTGCGATCTCCGCTTCGCCGGCGCCACCCGGCACCAGGGCCGGATTGATCGAGTCGATGCGGACGAGATCCTGCAAGGTTCGAAGCAGATAGTTGCGGTCAATGGAGGGAACCATTTTGACGTCCCCCCCCGTGACAGGTTCAAAATCAAAGGCGCCTCTCACCAGCCGGGTTGGCGGCGAGAAGGCGCCTGCGAGTTGGAAATTTTCGAATGAATCAATCCGGGACGCGATAAAGGGTAATGCCGTAATGCGCCGGATCATGTGGCGGTGCAGCATTCCAGGCGCCAAAGGAGTGGGAGTCATCGGTGGTGAAGCAGAGATCATATTCGCCGGCTTTCAAGAGAATGGTATCATTGAAAAGCCGGTTCTTCTCGTTGCCGCCGGCGTGGTCAGTCATGCGATAAGTCATCTCCCAAACCGTGCGGCGGGTGGTGGCGTCCTCAATCCAGCCGTAGTCGAACATCTCACCGTCGCGGCCCTCACCCACGGCGTAGACGCGTATCGTAGTTGCTTTTGTCAACTTGAAGCGGGTACAGCGATTTTCACCCTGGCGCACGCGCACAAGCTGGGCCAAAACGCCGGCTTCCTTGTCTTCGACATATTCCGCCACCATTTTGGGATCGAAATCTTCATCGACGGCGCTCAAGGTGAGGCCCCAATGCTCGGGGTCAAATGGCGGGGAAGTGTTCCAGTCGCGATAGGAGTGCGAGCCGTCCGTCACGAAGTAGGCGATATAGTTGCCCGGCTCGAAACGCACAATCCTGTCAAACATGCGGTTCTTGCTGGCGCCGCCGGCGTGATCTGTTTCGCGAAAATCCATTTGCCAGACTTTGCGGCCGGTCTTGGCCTCGGTGATCCAGCCGTAGTCAAACATCTCGCCATCGCGTCCTTCGCCCAGGGCATAAATGCGCAGCGACAACGGCTTCTTCAACGTGAAGCCTTTGGAGAGATAATCGTCATCGCCGGCACGCGTGAGGCTGACCACCACGTTGGTGTCCTCCGCTTCCCGGTATTCAAAAGCCCGGGCATAGGCTTTCATTTGCGGATCAACCGCTCGAATCATGATTCCCCAGAAGCCGGGGTCATAAGGCGGGGCCGCGTTCCAACAGCGGCTGGAGTGGGAGTCATCGGTGACGAAGTAGACCAGGTAGGATCCGGCCGGCAGCGCGAGGGTGGTGTTGACCATGCGGTTCTTCATGTCGCCGCCAGCATGCTCGGAATCACGATAGGTGAACTGCCAGACTTTTTGGTGGTTCTTCTGGTCGACGATCCAGCCGTAGTCAAAGCTGTCTTCGTAACGCAGTTCTCCCAGGGCGTAGATCTGAAGCGCCATTGGCCGTTCCAGGGCGAAGCCGCGACGTTCGTAGACACCATCAGACAAGCCGCTCATGGCAATAATGGCCTCGGACTGAAGCCGGCGGCGCCATGCAGCGATGGTTTCTTCGGAGGCCGGCTGGCCGTTGCCCTTGATGACCACCATGGCCTGCTCGTACACTTCCTCGTTGTATTCCTCATTGCGGCGGTCCCACTCGAAGATCTTGTCGAACATCAGGCTGATGGCATCACCCAGATCTTCCACTCTGTCAGGCTTGAAAGCGGTGACGTAGAAGGAGGAGAAGTAGACCTCATATTCCCCGGCCGGCAGGTTGACGCTGTCCTGCAGTTCGACCAGCCGGCGATTGCGGCGCCTTTCTTCGGCCTGGCGCTCCTGCCAGACAACTTTGCGAGTCTGCGCGTCCAGAATCCAGGCCGTGGTGGCGAGCAGATGCCGGCCGCGGCCACTGTCGAGCGCGCCGACGGCTGCGATGCGCACCGTCTGATTCTGATTGAGCACAAAGCCGGCGGACTTGATTTCGTGGAGCCGCACCTTGCGGATTTCAGCCAGCGTCACTTCCTGCGCCTGGCCGGCGGCACTGGTCAGAACGGCGCCTACAAGAACCAGCAGCACTCTTCTCATCGTGGCCTCCATAAGGGCGTCGGCCCGCCGGCAACACTATTCCGGGCGAACGACAACCGCGGTTCCATAGCAGAGAACTTCGGTGACGCCCTGCATGATTTCATTGGCGTCGTAGCGAATCCCGATAACGGCGTTGGCGCCGATCTCCGCGGCATGGCGGAGCATCATCTCAAAGGCCTCGGCGCGCGTCCTTTCGCAAAGCTCGGTAAACAGGGAAATGTTGCCGCCCACCAGGGTTTGCAGCGAAGCGCCGATGGTGCCGAAAATGGAACGCGAGCGCACCGTGATGCCCCGCACGACACCCAGATTCCTGGTCACTCGATAGCCGTCCAGGTTGAAGGCAGTGGTTGTCATCGCAGATGGAATCATGCTGCTCTCACTTTCTTCTCTTATTTGGTAAATCGCCAATTCGGGTGCCCCTGGTACGGCGGCCTGGTCGAAAGGTTGCAGAACTGGCCGGGGCTTACCCGGTTGAAGTTGAACGAAATCCGCCTGCCGCCGTCTCTCCCAGCAAATCCGAATCAATATCCATTGGAGAGTTTGCCATGAAAATCCGTCACCGTCATCCCATCGTCATTGCCCTGCTGTTGGTGGGTGTGCTGGCATCTGCCGGTCATAGTCAAAAGAAACTTCCACTCAGCTCCCAATCGGAGGAGGCCAAAAGCTATTATCGCGAGACGGTGAACGGCATCGAGTCGTTTCAACCGTTCCAAAAAGTGCAAGGGCTGGCACGGAAGAGTGCGCAGGCCGATTCCAATTTTGCCATGGGGCAACTGCTGGTTGCGGTATTCGCCCCGGCCAGGGACCGCCAGGCCGCGCTGGACAAGGCCCTCGCGCTGGCGGCGAAGGCTTCGCCGGGCGAGCGGCTCTATGTCGAGGCCACGGCGCACGCGCTCAACAACAACCGCGAAAAAGCCATCGCCATTCTCACCAAACTGCGACGGGATTACCCGGGCGAGCGCCGTATCTGCATGGTGCTCGGGCAACTGCATCAGCAATTGGGCCAGTATGCCGAGGCAATCAAATGCTATGAAGCGGCCATCAAAATCGAGGGCACCAGCGCGCGGGTTTATTCCCAACTCGGGGATTGCCACCTGCTGCAGGAGCAATATGCCAGGGCGCGGGAGTACTATCAGCTCGCGCTCAGCAAAGTATCCGCCGAGGCCTCGCCATTTGCGCCGTTTTCCGGACTGGCCTTGACCAGCATTTATGAAGGCAAGCCGGATCAGGCGTTGGAAACGATGCAAGAGTTCCACGACCGCTACCGCCGCAACGGCTCGGCGGAGAATTTCCCCGATGTTTGGATTTGGAACTACATGGGCCGGGTGAATCTGGAGTTCGGCCGGCTGGAAGAAGCCCTGAAATGCTATGAGACCGGCTATCGTTCCGTGCCCGGCAGCGCGCTCGACAGCATCGAGAAGAAGATCTGGTTTGGCCGCTTGTTTCACGGCAAGGCGAGAACGTTGGCGAAGATGGGCCGCCACGGCGAAGCCCAGCAGTACGCCGATCAAATCAAAATGATGATTGAGACCGGCGGCGAGCGGGGAGAAGAGTTTTGGAAGTCCTACCACTACCTGGCGGGTTACCTCAAGCTGGAGGCCGGTGACAGCAAAGCCGCCGCCGAACATCTGGAGAAGTCGGATCAAGACGATCCCTTCCAAAAGCTGCTGCTGGCCAAGGCCAATCTCAAACTGGGCAACAAAAGCCAGGCGCTCGACATTTGCCGGGAAATCGTGGCGAGCACCACCAACAACCTCGATCGCGCGCTCTCCTATCCCGAGGCCAGGAGAATTCTGGCTGCGGCCGGGACGAATTAGCAGGCGGCTGATCCCATCCGGCTGCGTTGATACGGGCTGCCTTCCACACCCTCCACGCCCCCAATGTGTGTACTTGGGGGCGTTTTTTTGTTGGCGCCGTCGCCAGCAGAAACGGCTTGCCCCTCATTGGCCGGAGGGCCGCGCCGCGTACAGCACATTTAAAGCCTCGGCCGCGCGCAATTGCTCCTGCACCGCGTACACGTGCTCCATCTTCACGGTTTCGTCAATGCGCAGTGCCACTGCCTTGAGCGGATGCAACGGATCGCTGCGCCGGCCGGCCAGAATTGTTTTGAGCTCCGCCAAATCCACGATCTTGTCGTCGATCAGGAGGCGGCCGCTCCGGTCGATCCAGATGTACGCCACATCGCGCTTGCCCGGCAGTTTCTCGATCATGCGCGCTTGCGGCAGGGTCACCGGCAATCCCGCATACTGCTTGAATACCGTCGAGACCATGAAGAAGATCAGCAGCAGAAATACGATATCCGGCAACGAGGCCGTGGGAATGCCCGCGGCAATGCGCGCTTTACGCTGAAATCGCAGCGGCATCAGTCCGGCTCCGCAATTGAAATGCGCCTCCCCCCCGCCTGCTTGATTTGATCGATCACCGTGAGATAGATGCGATATTCCGCCTGCGGATGCGCCTTCACGGAAACGATCAGTTTGGGATTGGCCGCCAGCCGGGGTTGCAGCACGTCTTTGATCGCCGCCGGCGCCACCTCCTGTTCGTCCAGCAAAATTTCGCCCTGGGGATTGATCAAGAGCGTGACGAGATCCGTGCGCGCCACCACGGTGGCCGCGCCCTTGGCCGGCAGCGTCAGTCGAATGCCCTTCTCCACGTCGATGTTGGTGGTGGCGAGAAAGAAGATGAGGATGAGAAAAGCCACGTCTGCCAGCGAGGCCGTGGGAATCTCGGGCATCCGGCGTTCGGGCCTGCGCATCATCGCCGGCTGCCCTGCTGCTCAACCAGCGCTTCGACCAGCTCGAACGCGCCCTTTTCCATGTCGATGACGAGTTTGTCGATGCGGCTGACGAAATAGTTGTGGCAGGTCTGGATGATGATCGCGACGATCAAGCCGAAGAGGGTGGTGATCAGCGCCACAGAAATGCCGCCGGCCACGATCGAAGGGCTGATGTCATTCGCCATTTCGATGGCTTTGAAGGCGAGAATCATTCCCCACACCGTGCCGAGAAAGCCCAGCAGCGGCGCCAGGGAGATGACGGTGGTGAGCCAGACCAGGTTCTTTTCCAGAAAAGCCATTTCAACCGCGCCGGTGTTGATGATTGCCTTTTCCACCTGATCCAGCCCGCGATCGGCCCGTTGCAGGCCGGCACTGAAGATGGCAGCCACCGGTCCGCGCATCTGATTGCACACTGCCAGCGCCTCCGCAATGCCGCCGGATTGCAGGGCCGCCCTGATCCGCGGCAGGAAGGTGCGGGGATCTACGTTCGAGCGTGACAAGGTCCAAAAGCGCTCCAAGCTGATCGCCAATCCAATAACAAACAGAATCAAGATCGGATGCATGAAACCACCGCCGTCCCGATACAACTGCAAGACCGAGTAACCTTCCACGCCGGGTTCTCCTGCGAGCCAGGTTGAGAGGGAATTCGTTTCGGAGCAATGAGTGGCGAAAAGCTTAGAGAAGTTTGCTTTGAATGTCAAGGCAATTTTGGGCCAATAAAAAAGGGCGCCGGAGAGGGGCGCCCTTTTTCGGAAAACAGCCAAGCCTGGTCAATTCTTGCGCACGCGCTGGCCGCCTTCTCCCATGGCGGCGAGTTTCTCGGCCTGCGGAAACAGGCGCAGGACCTGCTGAAACTGCGGATCTTCGTGAATCTCCACCTGCGCGGCATGCTCGCGATCCCACAAGTGCAGGGCGATTTCCTTTTTCAGCATCAGCCGGATCATGCCCTGGTCGGCGTTCCAGCTTGCCTGATCGAATTTGATGCCTTTCGCGTCGCTCAAGCGGCGCAAATCCGCGAGCACGCGCTCGCTTGGGGCCCACGTCTGCTTGAAGCTCTCGAAATCATTCGCGAGCTGGCGGTTCTTGCTGGCGTAGTCGCTGGCGAACTCCAGGAACACGTTGGAGATGATCAAATCATAAGTGAAGCGCGAGGGCAACAGCCACTTGATGCGCACGTCAGGCGTAATACCGCCGCCGCCGAAGACGCCACGTCCGGCGCTGGTTTTGTAAACCGGCCGGTTTTGGGTGGAATCCGGCGTGGCATTGGGGTCAACATCATCGTAGGCTTCGTTGACGTACTCACTGAAGTTGCCATTCTCGTAAGGCCGCTGAATCAACCGGCCACTGGGGGTGTAGTATTTGGCGGTGGTGACGCGAATCGCCGAGCCGTCCTTCAGGCCGATTTGCGTCTGCACCAAACCCTTGCCGAAGCTGGTTTCGCCCACGATCAACGCGCGATCCCAGTCCTGCGCCGCGCCCGCCACAATCTCGGAAGCGCTGGCCGAGCCGTGGTCGATCAGGATGATCATGGGAACTTGCGGATGGTGATCGTCGTCGGTGGCGAAGTAATCATCGTCGGCCTGGGGGATGCGGCCGCGGGTGTAGACGATTTTGCGGCCGCGCTCGATGAATTTGTCGGCCACTTCCACGGCCTGATCGAGATAGCCGCCGGCATTGCTGCGCAAATCGAGAATGAGCTGGCGCATGCCCTGCGCTTCCAGCTTGGTGAGCGCGTTTTCCAGCTCCTCCGCGGTGGTCTTGGAAAAGCGCTTCATGCCGATGTAGCCGGTGCGGTCGTCGACCATGAAAACCGGCTCGACGCTGTAAATGGAAATCCGATCGCGCGTGATGGTCACCTCGAAGGTCGAATCAAAGCCGGGTCGCTGAATGGTAATGCGAACCTGCGAGCCGCGCGGGCCGCGGAGCTGCCGAATGATTTCCTCCTGTTCGAGGTTGTAGGTCGATTTACCTTCGATTTGCACGATCTGATCACCGGCGCGCAGCCCCAGGCGCTCGGAGGGCGAGCCGCCAATCGGGGCGATCACGGTCGGCCACTTCTTGACGATGAGAAACTCGATTCCAATGCCAAAGAAGTGGCCTTCGAATTTTTCGGTCACTTCCTCGAGCTGATCCTTCGGAATGAAGACGGAGTGCGGGTCCAGCTTGCCGAGCATGCCGGAAATGGCGCCGTCCACCAAAGTTTGGGTCTTGACTTCCTCAACATAATACCGGTTGACCGCGTTGAGTGCTTCACTGAACCGCATCATCTCCTGATAGAGGTTGTTGTTGCGCTGCGGCCGCTCCCACGGCACCAGGCTGGCAGGCTCGAACAGTGCGAGGGAGGAAACGGTCACCACGGCAAAGGTTGCCATCCAAACTTTGTGACTTCCGAAAGGCTTCATCGCGCACCTCGATTTGTGGCGGGGTGAGACCGGAAAGTTGGAACGAAACTCCGAAACCGTTGAACTCGGACGAGCAGCCCCGAATTCTGTCTGCTCGTTGCCATAAACTATAGCGGCGCCGCACCCCGCCGCAGACGGGATAACGAAATTGAAAGCGTTCCATAAGACGCTGATTGCCGGAAAAAGGTTGCGCCGGCTCAGAGCTTGACCAGCAGGGCAAAGCGATGCGTGGCACCGAGGTCATTGCTGAAGGGCAGGTAGCCGTAATCCAGCGTGAAGCTGCCGCGGTTCGCGCCGAAACCGGCAGTCAACCCGCGGTTCTCGCGGCCCAATTGATAACCGGCACGGCCGGCAACGCCGTGCAGCGGCCGGTATTCCACGCCCGCGTTCACCGCATTGCCGCCCTTGAACAGCAGCAGGTTTTCAAGGGTGAATGCGAACGCCGGATCACCGCCGGCAGAAGCAAGTTGATAGGCAGCACCGGCACGCAGCAAGGCCGGCAGTTCGATGTTCTCTGTCGCGTGGGCGCCCATCTTGCCCAGGTTTTGTACGCTGGCCGCGAGGCGCACCGGCGAGCCCGGCGCCTGCCATCCCGCGCCAAGGTCAAGGGCAAAGCCGTTGGCGGAGTTGAGGTAGATTTTTTCGTAGAGATACTTGGCGGCAAAACCCCACGACAGCGAAGCGCCATGCTTCCGGCCAAAGGCCAGTGCCAGCGCCAAATCACGGCCATCAAAGCTGCCGATCGGCTCGGCGGCCGGCCGGTCGCGAACTTCGATATCGGGAATGCTTTGCGTCGTCAAGCCCAGGCCGAGCACACCGCCAAATCCCGCGAAGCTGACGGCATAGAAGTCATGATTGACGCTCTCCAACCACTCCAGATGGCTGAAGGCAAGTTGCGTGCCCTGCGCTTGCGCCAGTCCGGCGGGATTCCAATAGATCGCCGTTGCATCCTGCGCCAACGCTACGTAGGCCTCGCCCAACGCTGCGGCTCTGCCGCCCACGCCGATTTTCAAAAAAGCCAGCCCGGATTTGCCCGCCTCTTGCGCCGGCGCGATAACCGGCAGGCAGACGAGCAGCAGGAGGCCGCGGAGAAGATTCTTACCTGACATATGATCGGGTTCTCTTTCAAAACGGTGTTCTCGGTCGCCCCGTCGCGCAAGCCGCGGACAGGGCAAAAGATTGCTGCCTCAACCCACCCAAACCATGCCCTCTAGTCCAACACCATGACTTTGCCCCAGTGCACGCCGTCGCCCGCCAATTCCACACGATAGAAGTAAACGCCGTTGTGCACCACTTCGCCGCGGCTGTTCTTCCCGTCCCAAATTTCAAAGTAGTTGCCGCTGCTGTGGCGCGGCTTGCCGGAGACGATCTCGGCAACCAGTTCCATGGCGAAATCAAACACTTTGATGGTGACCGTGGTGGCCTTGGTGGTATTGTACTGCAGGCGAACGTAGCCGGTCTCATTCAGTCGATTGTGCCGCGCGGGTGAGAAGGGATTGGGATAGGCATAGGTTCGCGGTTCGCCGGCCTCGCCTGCCGGCACCGAGCCGCGCAGCACCGTCCAGGTGTGGCCGTCATTGGCGGTGACCGCCAGGCCGTCCGGCCCGCCAACGAAGAGCTGATTGCCGAGCTGTCCAGCGCAGAAGAATTCATCACTGAGATAGGGCTGCTGCTCGGTGGCATCGTAGAGATCGGGAAATTTGGCCCAAGTGTAGCCGAAATCATCGGAACGATGCAGGCCCTTGTCAGTGGCCACATAGGCCGTGGCCCCATTGAACGCGAAGTTGTGGGCAAACTCATCCCGCAAGGTGACGCGCCAGGAATAGCCGCCGTCCTGACTGATGGAAACCGCACGACGCTCGTCGGGGTCTTCAGCATTAACGGTGGCGGCCCAGAGGTACTCCCGGCCCTGCCATTTCTGCTGACCAAGCGCGACGACAAAATTTCCCGAGATCGGCTGCGGCTGGTTTTGATGCGAGAAGTTCGTCCAGGTAAGGCCGCCATCAATCGAGCGGTTGATTCCGCCGGCAGTGCCGACATACAACACGCCGTCAGCATTGATCACGGAGAAGGCGCGATGATTGAGGTTGTTGGCAACATCGAGAAAGAACGAATCCGGCGGCACCGAGCGCCAGGTTTTGCCGCGATCACTCGAGGTGGAGACGCTGCCGCCGAAGCTCGCAATCCAGACACCGGTGGGATGCAGCGCAATGTCGTAGGTGATGTTTTGAATCACGGTGTTGAAGGGCGTCGGTTGCGGCACGCGCGTCCAGGTGGCGCCGCGATCGGTGGAATAGCTCAGACCGCCGCCGGCCGGCAGCAGGCCTTCGGGAACGAGAGAATCAAACGCGGTGGCGACCCAGACAATGCTGTCGGTGACCGCCAGGCCAGAGACGCCGCCGCGCGGCAATCCGCTGTCATGGGTGTAGGTGACCCAGGTCCTGCCGCCATCCGCCGAGCGCGCCACGCCGCGGCCGGTCCCCAGCCAAATCTCACCCTGATGAACCACCAGATCACTGATGGAATTGGAACGCAAGCCGGGCAGGGGCGCGGCTGCCTGGCCGAGCTGCCATCCTCCCTTGGCCGGGATTTGCGCCGGGAGCACGGTCGCGACACCGAGCAACGCGAGAAAGAGTATGCGGAACATGATCGTTTTTTCCACCTCAAGGCAAAACGTTGATGATGTGCGTGAGCGTATTGCTTAGGGCGCCGTTGCGGTCCTGGGCTTGAAACTCAAAACGGTAGGTGCCGGTTTGGTTTTGTGGTGTAATCTGAATGCGCAGAGAATAGCGCCGGTCATTGGCGCTGAGATCGCCCTCCAGTCCATCATCGCGCATGGCAAAGGGGTTGCCGGAGGCCGGCGTTCCATCCGGCCGGAAGGAATTGAAGAACACGCGCGCAAGGCCGTCATCACAACTCGAATCGGGATCGACCGCGCGCACGGCCAGCAGGTAAATGTTGGGAGTGGCACTCCGGCTGATGGTGGTGGGCGCAGAAAGATCGGATACCAGCGGCGGGCGATTGGTCCGGCAAGCTGCCAGTTCGGCGCGCACCGTGCGTACCACGGCCAGACTGGTGCCACCCGCTTGATCAACGGCGCGCAGGATGATCGTATAGAGATTGCGCGAGTTTTTCAACAAGGCGGGGTCAAAGCGCAGCCCGAAGACACCGTCCTGACTGGCGCCATCTCCGCTTTGACCGTCATCGCGCAGCGCCAACACCCAGGTGGGCCTGGGCGCGGCCGGACGATAAATCTCCAGCCGAACCGAGTCAAGCGTCGCCAGGCCATCGCCGTCGCTCACCGTTGCCAGCAGCACTGGTGAGTAACTCGAATCCGACCAAATGATCTCCGGAATCGTGACGGCGGTAATCACGGGCAGCGCATTCTCCCTGCCGGTCAACACGGTGAGAGTGTCACGCCGCGTTTCACTCACGTGATTGCCGCGATCAGTTGCGACTGCTTCGAGCAGCAGTTGGCCGGTGCGATTCTTGATCACCGTCGAGTCCAGGGGATGGTAGAATTGCCCATCGCCCCTGAGCACGTCACCGTCCCGGCCGTCATCAGCCATGGCCACAGTCGCGATGACGGCAGTGCCGGCGCGTACGGTCAGGGTTACACCGGCGAGATCAGCCACGCCCTGCGGGTCTTCGACGTGAACGTGAATGCCGGCCGGTTGTCGGGGAATTTGATAGACGGCCGCCGGCATTTGCACGGAAACAATCACCGGCGCTTCCGGCACCGGCGGCTGCGTGGGATTGTCCTTGCAGGCCCACAGCCCCACGCTGATCAATGCGATGAGTATGGAGGTCGATTTCACAGTGGCAATTTCCCTATGACAAACGATGCGGAACCATTCATCACGTGGCGAGATGAATTCCAGAGAAATTTCAGAAGATGAAAGCCCAGCCGAAGACGTGGTCGCTGTCGAGGTTGTCGGCGTGGGTGGCAAAGGCATAGTGCAACTCGGATTTGCGGCCGAGGAGGCCGAAGCGATAACCGGCGCCGAAAGTGGGCTGGCCATCGTTGAGGCCGGCGCGCAGGTTGCCGATCTCCCGCAGGCTCGCCAGCGCGCCAATATGCAGGGTGCCGTCGCGGAACTGCCGCTTCTCGACGTCGGCCGCCAGCGTCAGCCACGGCACGAGGCGCGACACAGCAATGCCGGCACGCACGCCGCGCGGAAACTTCTGCACAATGCTGGTGCCGCGATCGTACACGCCTTCGGTCTTCCAGGTGTATTTGAGATTCACGTTGCTCACGGCCGCGCCGAGTTGGATGCCGGCCACAGGCTGCAGCAGGGCGCCAAAATCAAAACCGAAAGACGAAGCGGAAATGCCGCCGCCGTCCTGCTTGACGCCCGGCAAGCGATTGAAGATCACCCGGCTGGTCAAACCGATGCCGAGCTTTGGGTGAGGCTGCAGCGCGAAGGAAAGGCTCAAGGCGTCTTCGGCAGCCGACAGCGACTCGAGTTTCTGGCCGTCAAAGTCACGGGCATCGATCTCGTCCACGCCGGCGTGGATCCACGCCAGGCTGATGCCGCCATTCATGGCCTGTTGTCCCCTGGCATTCATTCCCGGCCGGATCGGCACGCCGAAACCGAGATAGGCAAACGTGCGGTCCAGGGCCAGCGCACGATACGAAACGGTCAACTCTCGATGATCGAACCAGGCGACGCTGCCGGGATTGTAGTAGGCGGACTCATTACCTTCGACCATGGCCACATAGGCCCGGCCCATGGCCTCGGAACGCGCGGCCACGCCGGTTCGCAGAAAAGCGCCGGCGTAACCGCCCTGGCCGAAGCCACGCACCGGCAGAAACGCAACACTCAAAAGCAACAGCAGAGAGATTCGTTTGCTCATAAGGCTCTCAGGTGAATGAAACGGCGTTACAGAAGAACCACCGGCGCGCTGCCGTGCAAAACGCGCGCGTCCGCCGGCGCCGACAACTGCCTCGGTCGGAGAAGAGGAGCTTCGTGTGGAATGAAAGCCATGCCCGCATTTGCCAACTGCGCTGCGGCAGTCGGCAGCACCGCGTCGCGGCGCGTGTTCAGGCCGGCAGGAATCAAGCTCTGTCGCACAGGCACTGGTCTCTTTCAACTCCAGCGCCCCTTGCTGCGCAGACAACCCAAATCGAGTGCTCTCCGCCTGCCGCGTTTCACGTCATGGCGCGGCCCAACTTCAATGCTGTAACAGTCTCTCGCGGTCTGGCTCCTTGAGGGTGGGAGAAGATGAGTATTCGTTCGCTGTAAGCGATCGTCGCTGACGCCCGCGGGCGTCAGTCTTCCACATCCAAATCGGTCAACGGATAGAAACGCTGTTCCGGCTGCGCCGCCTGTGGCTTGGGCTGCAAGGCCGGGCCTTCCAAGTGGCTGATGAGCGCCGGCAGCCGGCGCCGCAATTCCGTAAAATCCGACACGATGGCGTCGGCGTTGCGCAGATAGTAGGGCGCAAGGGTGCTGGTGATGGCAATCACGCTCATGCCCGCGGCGCGCGCGGCAGTGATGCCCAACGGCGCATTCTCGATCACTAGGCATTCGCTGGGCGCGAGATTGAGCTTCTGGGCGGCGCGAATGAACGGTTCGGGATCCGGCTTGCCGTTTTCAATGTCTTCCGCGCCCACTACACAATCGAAATAGCGCATCACTTCCGGGCCCAGCAGCTTCTCCACATGCGCGCGCAGGGATCCGGTCACAATGCCAATGCGATAGCGATTTTGCTGCAGGTAATCGAGCACCTCCGTCACGCCCTCGTTGAGGGTGGAATTGTCCAGGGCGAAAAACGCATCGCGCTTTTCTTCGACGATCTGCTGCACCAATTCCGGCGTGGCCGGCTTGCGATGGCGATGAAACAGCTCGGCCGCCACTTCCATCGTGGTCGCCCCCTCCTTCAAATAAATCTCCATGGCCTCGATCTCAACGCCATGGCGCGCCATCACTTGCTGCCAAGCCTCCACGTGATAGGGCATGCTGTTCATCAGCACACCATCATGGTCGAACAAGACGGCGTGGATCACGGGGTCTCCTTCCTGTGTCGGGGAATTCACCAGAGCCACCGTCGCACGGCCGTGACATGCCGCGGCTCACCATTGACTCGCTGGCAATCAGGCGATCTCTTACCACTGACGAGTCTCGCCTCCGGTGCAATTCTCTTACTGTCGTATCCCGTTTGCGTTCCTGCGCAAAATAGAAAAATTCCATTAAAAGTCAATTTCAGATTTCGTGCCGTCGAGGACAGTTGCGTTCCTCTGCCCGGCAGGGAACGCGACGGGGTTCATCGCAGAGAACCACGCCGGTAGCTGAAAAAGCCGTTGCTCAGTTGGTGCGT
The DNA here is from genome assembly GCA_037445455.1 of bacterium. Classification (GTDB taxonomy): domain Bacteria; phylum Zhuqueibacterota; class Zhuqueibacteria; order Zhuqueibacterales; family Zhuqueibacteraceae; genus Coneutiohabitans. The sequence continues at coordinate 17,601 of JBBIKM010000012.1, forward strand.
TACCACTCGCCGGAGGAACTGACTGCAATGCAAATAACGATCTCACTTTGAAGCGCCTAAATCGCAGCAGCCAGCACGCCCACTGCCAAGCCGCGGTGATTACGCAACGTTTCGCCATCAAAGTGCGCCAAGCGCCTCAACTCGTCTTCCGAGAGAATCTGAAGCTTCTTCAACAAGGCGACCACCACTGCCGGGATGGCGCGGCCGGAGCCATCGACAATCTTGATCGCGATCCCCAGCGGTTGCGGCGCATTCACCGCCAGGCACTCGATGCCTTCAGCGCCGGTCTTGGCCAGCACTTTGCCGCGAGTGGCGCGCATCAAGACCGTATCAAAGCGCCCTTCCCCTGCAATGTAATCCGGGTTCTTGACGAAAATCGAGTAAATGCGCCGGGCAATCTCATCCGCCATGGTGACGAGGCCGGCATACATATGCGCCATGCTGATCACCGGCAGGGCGAAGTTGGGGGCACTGCAGCCGTCGATGCCCACCGGCACGGCATCTTCCAACAAGCCGGCATGGCGGGCCACGGTTCGCCAAAGCCGCTTTTGATACGGATGGTTGAAATCAAGATAATTGCTGATCGGCAGGCCGCGATTGACACACGCGGCAATCATGCCGGCATGTTTGCCTGAGCAATTGTTGTGCAATACGGTGGGCTTTTCACCGGCCGCGGCCAATTCCTCCGCCACCGCGCTGCCCAGCGGCACATGCACGCCACACTGCAAATCCGCGGGGGTGCGTCCCGACTTCTCGAGGATGGACTGCACGGCCTGTACGTGCTTCTGCTCGCCGTTGTGGCTCGACATGGCCACCGCCAGCTCGGTCTCCGTCAAGCCGAAAATCTCCGGCACGGCATCCTCAAACAGCGGAATCGCCTGAAACGGTTTGGCGGCGGAACGAATGTACGTGATGAATTGCGGGTCACCGGCGGAGAGCACGAGGCTGCCCTCGCCATCGACCACTGCCAAATGCCCGAAGTGTTGGCTTTCCACGACGTCGCCACGTTTAACGGTCGCAAGCAGGTCGGCAGGCATGAATGGTTGGATGATGGGATTGTGTGACTGAGTCTCGTCTTCTGCTGGTTCCGGTGTTTCGGCCGGGCTTCTTCAGATGGCCGAAGAGGTGCAGCCATTGTCCCTGGGAAGATGTCCCCACCTCGGCGGAGGTGAGGTTTTCAAGACTTCGAGCCATGAAGTAGGTCCAACTTGTCAAGGCAACAAGGCACGAGTATCGTGTTACTTTGATTTGTCCAAGTGATCCCGCGTGTCAATCAGACGGAATCTTGTGAGGGAGCTGGCACCGTGCTCACCTCTTCACAGGATCCATGCGGGATGACATGGGTGGGG
>JBBIKM010000012.1:18959-19719 GCA_037445455.1 bacterium
AGCAGGCCACTCGTTAGCGCTTCATCAAGGCCAGCATGTCGCGCACGGCGCGCTCCATGCCCACCATGATCGCGCGGCCGACAATGGCGTGTCCGATGTTCAGCTCCTCGATCTCCGGAATCGCCGCCACCTCCCTGACATTCTGATAATTGAGACCGTGCCCCGCGCTTACGCCCAGCCGCAACTTGGCGGCGGCCGCTGCCAGGGCCCGCAATTTTTCCAGCTCGTCATTGATGACGTTCAGGCTTTCGGCATGCGCATAGGCGCCGGTGTGCAGCTCGACGTAATCCGCACGCACGCGGGCCGCTGCTTTGATCTGCTGAATATCGGGGTCGATAAACACGCTGACGATGATGTTGTGATTCTGCAGCGTGGCAATCGTCTCTTCGAGATATTCCTGATTCTTGACGACGTCCAGGCCGCCTTCGGTGGTGATTTCTTCGCGGCGCTCGGGAACCAGCGTGACCATGTCGGGCACGACTTCCAGGGCGATTTTCACCATTTGATCGGTGGCCGCCATTTCCAGATTCAAATGCGTCTTCACCATCTCCTTGAGAAGGTAAAGGTCTTTGTCCTTGATGTGCCGGCGATCCTCGCGCAGATGACAGACGATGCCATCCGCGCCCGCCATCTCGGCCACGATCGCCGCCGCCACCGGATCGGGCTGGCGATCTTTGCGGGCTTCCCGTACCGTTGCCACATGATCGATGTTGACTCCCAAACGTACCATCACTTCCTCCGCAAAGTTTGTTGCACCGTC
>JBBIKM010000012.1:19729-60233 GCA_037445455.1 bacterium
GGGGTGCGCTTCCCGCTGCACGAGCGTCCGGACTGGCACAAACTCCAACCCCTCCTTCTGCAATTGCGGCCCCTTCTCGCGTAACACCTGCAGCGTGGCGGGATAGGGATGGCCGATGCCGATGGCAGAGCCGTGCTGCGCCGCCAAATCGGCGAGCAGCGCGAGCTTCTGCTCGATGTGGGTCACATTCTCGACGTTATCCAAAAACGTATCATTCAGCGCGGTGGCGATTCCGGCCTGGCCGGCCAGCGCAAACGCCTGGGTGTCGTTGTTGGTCTGGCTGTCGATGAAGAAGAGTCCGGTGGCCTTCAATTCCGCGAACAAGGCCGTCAGCAGCTTCTTGTTCGTCGTCGCGCGCGAGCCCATGTGGTTGTTCATGCCCTCGGCATAAGGCACGGCCTGCAAGGCCTGGCGTACGCGCCGGCGAATTTCCTTTTCCGGCATGTCGACCAGCAGCTCATAGCCATTGCGTTCGACCTGGCGCTCCAGCGCCTCCATCGGCATATGAATGATCACGGCTTTGCCGAGGCGATGCAGGTGCCTGGCGATCGTCTCCGAATGCGGCAACCCGGGAATGACTGCGTAGGTGATCGGAAACGGCAGGGTGATGAAACCCGCCACCGCCTGCTGATCCTGGTAGCCAAAATCGTCGATGATCAGCGCAATCTTGCCGGAACGCCGCGCGAGCGGCGGGCCGGCGGCGGCCTGCGGCAGCAGCAAAATTCTCTGCGGCGGAACATTGGGCGCGGTGTAGACCACCTCCGCGCCGCCGGCCGGCAGGCTCTCCTGCAAACTGGTGATCGTTGCGCCAAGCTTCTGCGCGCGCTGCGCAATCGCCCGGGCAAGCGCCGCCGGCGACGTCGTTGCCGGCAGACTCACGCGCAGGAGATTCTCGCGTTCGCTCAGCCACTGCAACTGCACGCCGGCCTCGGCCAGCACGCGGTCAATGGCGAGGCGCAAGTGCTCCGTCGCGGTCAATTCACGAAACTTGGGGCGAACGGGAATGGTGGCCGCCGGTGCGGCCGGGCGGTCGTGGCGCAAGTAATGGTCCAATGCAACCAGGGTTGCCATCAGAAGAAGGAATGCCGCTATCGCAATTCTCTGCCAACGGGGCACGGGCAGAGACATGCGCTTCGCTTGCTTGCGGGCCGTTCTTTTGAGGCGTTTCGCCACGAACTTGCTTGACGTTGGTGAGTTACGGCATCACGGTTTGAGCAAAGAAATTCAGCGCACAAACGCGGCCTTGAGGCTGCTCCAGGTCGGCGCCTGGCCGGTGCTGAAATCGGCCCAACGATAGATTGACCATTCTCCGAATTGATCCTTGATCAGCCAGAAGCGCAGCTCGCCGGCCATGCGCCCGGGAACGCCAATGCTCTGGCGCTTGTGTCGCACCACCAAAACATAAGAACGCAGGAAGATCGCAGAATCACCGTAGCTGATCGTTTGCAGAGAATCCAGCCGCAGGCTGCGCGCAGAATCAGCCGGCAGCGCGGCGCGCAATTGGATGAAATAGTCGCGCTCCGCGGTCAAACTCCAGCCGGAAAACAGCCCGGGGTTTTGGTTGGCAACTGCGGTCTCGGGGTCAAAACGAAAGCGCTGGCCGGTGCGGGTGGAATCACTGAAGCAGCGCAGGTAGTTTTCCACGTTCTGATCGGCGATGGCATTGCGCAAATTTTCCAGCACCAGTTCCGAGGCAAACGGTGGAATCCAGCGGTTCCCGCCGGCATTGTCGGGTGCCTCCGGCGTCCGCGTCGCAAAGGGGTTCTCGCAGCCTGGCACGCTCACCGCCAGGGCAGCGGCGAGAAGCAAAAGCAGCACACCGCGCCAGTTCGATTCCGGCCGCGGTGATGCGCGCCGAGCGCACCGCTTGCGCCTGCACCATTCACCTGCAATTGCGGCACGGCGCGGAGAATTTACGATCGCAAGCACGCGGCAATATAGAATAACTCGGTCTTCAGATCAAGGCTTTAATTCGCCAGGGGCGTTTGCCCGGGCCGCCGCAGCAGCCATCGCCGGCCTTGCCCGTTCTCGAAATCAATCCAACTCCCTCTTGTTTGTGCACGTGAGATTTGCTACCTTTCGCCCCGCTGAGGCTGGCTTTCACAACCATGAGGCTGTTGAATCACTGGTGGGATATGAAATACTGCCCGCAGTGCGCTGCGCCACTGCACCCCAAACTGATTGAAGCCCGCGAATGCCTTGCCTGCGCCCAGTGCCATTGGATCTATTGGAACAATCCTGTTCCCGCTGCCGGTTGCTTGATCGAGGAAAGCGGAAAAATTCTGCTGATTCTCCGCAAGAATCCGCCGGAGGCCGGCAAGTGGAGCCTGCCGGTCGGCTTCCTGCATTACGGCGAGTCCGCCGAACAGGCGGCGGCGCGTGAAGTGGAGGAGGAAACCGGACTGCAAGTGAGGCCGGTGGCCTTGCTCGGCACTTACAGCGACATCATCCATGAGTGGCGCAGCCATTTGGTGTTGATCTACCGCGGCCGCTTGCTCGGTGGCGAGTTGCGGCCCGGCGATGACGCGGCTGAAGTGCAATGGTTTTCCGTCAACCGGCTGCCCGAGTTGGCCTTCCCCTCCGGCCGCAGCGCGGTGGAACAGTGGCTCTACATTCGCAGCGGCCCGGCCAACGCTGTGCATTATTGTCCGCGCTGCCGCGGCGCATTGGAACGGAGACTGATCGGCAACCGCGAATACCCCGCCTGTCCCACCTGCCATTATGTGCATTTTCACAGCCCCATTCCCGTGGCCGAAACCGTGGTGACCGACAGCGGCGGCCGGGTGCTGTTGATCAAACGCCGGCTGCCGCCGGGCATCGGCGCCTGGGCTTTGCCGGGCGGCCACATCGATTTCAATGAAAGCGCGGAAGCCGCGGCCATTCGCGAAGTGAAGGAAGAAACCGGATTGGATATCAAATTGGCGGGGCTGCTTTGCACCATGGGCTTTCCCAGCCTGCTCAATCCCGAGCAATCGGTGCTGAAGGCCGTTTTCATTGGGGAAATCGTCGGAGGCGATCTTGCAGCCGGCGACGACGCAGAAGATGCCAGGTTCTTTCACCGGCATGAGCTGCCGGAAAACCTGGCGACCGAGAGCGTGGGCATCGCGCTGCAGAAGTGGCAACTCGGCCTGAACAGTTGAAGACCTTGCCGTCACACCCCCATCCATCGTGCGTTCCCTGCGGCTCACCGGCACGCCGGCAATTTATCAGTCATCTCTGAGATCCTGAAACAGCCTCCGGCGAGTCGCCGCAACGATGACGGCCAACCCATCCTATTTCATCTTTTCATTCCTGCAGACCGCAAGCAGGTCGATCGCGTTCTCGGCAATTTTTTCTTCCAGCACGGCAAATTTAGTCGCCTCCATGGCCCGGGCAGCCACCTTTTTGATCCTGCTGCTGCGCTTGAGGAGAAGGCCGATTTTGCGATAGAGGGGAAAACGTTGAACAAGACTCCGCAGCCAGTTGCGCGTGAGGTAGCCGATGCCCAAAATCTGATAATCGCCAAAATGGCGGGACAGCAACGCGGTGAATTGTTCGTGATTCATCTCGCTCAAGTGAAAGGGATTGCCCGCGCCGTGCCGGGGGAAAATCTTCACGTTCGGTGTTGTGATCACAATGACGCCGCCATGCTTCACCGCCCGTTTCATCCGTTGCACGAAAGCCCCGGGGTCGCGCACATGTTCGATGACCTGAAAGGACACGGCGACGTCAAACTCATCTTCGCTGTCGAAAGTCGTGGCATCGGCCTTGCGAAACTCGAGGTTGGCGCCGCCATAGTGATTGCGGCAATAGGCAATGGCATCACCATCGTGGTCTATCCCCAGCACGTGCCTGGCCCGTTCAGCGAGAATCTTGCACCCGTATCCGGCGCCGCATCCGATGTCCAGTACGTCTTTGCCATCCACAAATTGTTGCGCGAAGCGGTAGGCAAACTGATGGCGCGAAAAGACGAGGCTGACTTCACCTTCCGCCGTCGGGATCATTCGCTCACCGGTATCGGCCAGCCCTGTTTGCAGTCGAGTGGTCAACCAGGCATGCTCCCGTTGTCGCGTCGCCGAAGGCGCGGTCGCGCGCGTTGCGGCAATGCCGCCGCCAGGTGATTGCCTGCCGGTAGCGGGCATGGCTCCGGCCGCACACTCACCAACGCCTTCTCCTGCCTTCAAAATCCCGTGGTGAAATTGAATTGCCAGAACCAGTCCTTGCGCGGCCGGTCAACGGGCTTGACGTAGTCAAGCTGGAGCACAAGATAACCGAGCAGATTCAGCCGCATGGTGGTGCCGTAGCTTCTCACGAAGTTGCGATCGCCACCCAGAAACTCCGCCTTGTCGGCTTTGGTCCAGGCCACGCCAAGATCGTAGAACGCCGCGGTTTCCAGCGGCAGGAAACCGTAGTAGCCCTCTCCCAGCCCCAGCACGCCCAACAGGGGAAAGCGCAATTCCAGATTGGCCAGCGCGATTTTTGATCCCACAAGTTGATCGAACACCGGGCAATCATTGCCCTCGCATTCTTCCTGACTGAAAGAATTACTGTCATAACCGCGGATCAAACCGGGATAGCCGAGAAAAAGCGGCGCCAGGCGTTCGGTTTCGCTGTCGCGGCCATAGCGGCCATAATGAAACACCCGCGCTGCCAGCGTGAATGGCCGCCGCGGCATGAGATAGCGGCGGTAATCAATCAGCACGTTGTTCAAACTGATTGTGCCCAGGATCGGCGAGGTTTCGAGCCGGTAGCTCTGCCCGATGATCGGGCTGGTGGCGCCAAAGACGGAGTTGTCATACACCAACGCCAGGCTGCTGCTGGCGAGATTCAACCCGCCGGGCGCCGGCAAATCATCCGTGCGGTCGACCAGCGTCTGACCGGTGGTAAGCGAATACGCGCGCGTACGCTGCTGCAGATCAAAAGAAATGTGTTGCAGGCCCAGCGAAAACTCCAGGCGCTGCGCGCGATTGAAGGGATAAGCCGCGATCCCGGCGATTTCACGGTTCAATTGCCGGTAGCGCAATTCCTGTTCAACGTAAACCGGTGTGCCGTTCAAGTTGCCCTGACCGGCGCCATACTGGCTCGAAATGTAAGGCATCTGCTGAATGCTCGCGCCCCAATTCCAACGCCGCGTGGCATTGAAGTAGCCCAACTGTGCGGCCAGGTCCTTGAAGGAGCCGTCAATCTGCGCCTGGGTGACCAGAAACAGATTGTGATTGCCGAGCATGTCGGTCCAAAAGAATGAAATACCGCCGCCGAGCTGCGCGCCGTAGCGATCATAACCTGCGGCGAAATACGGCTGGCTGACATAAGCCAGCGACAAACTCGAGCGATAGTTCACCAGACTGTCCGGCGTGCTCTTCGGCAATCCCAGGCTGAAGTTTCTCAGCGTGGAATCGAGCGCCGTGGAGACCCGCTGCAACGGTGGCAGGGCGGCAGCGACCGCGGCAACCGGCCCGGCGGCCACACGGGTGCCGGTTAGCACTTCCGCCGAATCAATGGTGTAGATGTTGTAGGCGCCATTCTCATACGCGCTGAACGCCACGCGATTCGTGCGGGCTGCCACCGAGAGTGCCGGGCTTGTGGCCGTGATGCCGCTGATGCCGGTGTACAAGTCGGTGATTTGATAGAAATCGCCGGTCGCCAAATCCAGCCGGTAAAGGTTGGTGATCCCGGTACGATCCGAGAGAAAGTAGAGGTTTTGGCCGTCCGCTGACCATTGCGGGTTGAGATGTTTGCCCTGCGCAAAACCTGGCAGGGGCGAAAGCCGGCCGGAGGCAACCTCGTATTGCACCAGGCGATATGGCCCGATCTTCAAGGTGCCGAGATCTGTCGTGAAGCGGTCGCTGGCAAAGACGATGCGCGAGCCGTCCGGCGACCATGCCGGATGCAAATCAGAATAGAGGTCGCGTGTCACGCGGCGCAGGCTGTCGGTTTCGAGGTTAAAGATGAACAAATCCGTCATGCCGTGCACCAGGGCGGAAAAGGCAATCGCACTGCCGTCCGGCGACCAGGTGGGATTGAAAATTTCTCCGAGCTGGGGGAAGCGATACTCGCGCACGACCTTGTTCCGGCGCACGTCCAGAATCGTAAAGCCGGGCCGGCCGCGGGTGATCTGGCTGAACGCGATTCTCTCACTGGCAAGATCCCACGCACCGGCGGAACTGATGAAGCCGATGCTCTCATAATGCGGGTCGAGATCCGCGCTGACGAGAGTGCGCCGGATCTTGCCGCTCTCCACCTCGGCCAGGAACAGATTGATCGAGAACAGGTTCTTCTCGGAGAAAAAGATCATGTGTCTGCCGTCCGGGCTCAACACCGGGCCGATATTCAACTCTCCGGCCTTCAGTCTCTTGCTGATCGTTTGCCGGCCATACTGCGCCGGCGCCTTGGTGGTTTTCTGCAGCGGCTCGTAGGTTTCGCGCACGGCTTGATGCCAATCCATCGAAAGCGTGTCCGGACTCACGCCCAGCACCTGGCGGATCGCGAATTGAATGTTGCCGGAGCGGCCCGCCTGTTTGAGAAGATCGCCGATCACACCATCCCCCCAGCGCCCGGCAACATACGCCAGCAGCGCCTGGCCGTAGCGATAGGGAAAATAGCGCGGATTTTCGAGTTGGGAGATTTTGGGGAGTTTGCCGTTGCGGGCGGCCTCGCGCATCCACATGGCGGTATGCGGATCCACCGAACCAATGGAAAGCAGTTCTGCCATTCCTTCCATGAACCACAGCGGCAACTGCAGCCCCGCCGGTGAGCGAAAGCCGCCGCCGGTATTGACGCCGGTGATGTCATACTGAAAGGCATGCACCAGCTCATGGCCAATGACGTGATCGGTTTCCGCGAGGGGACCGGCGAATGGCAAGACGATGCGGCGCCGCAGCGCCTCCGTCACGCCGCCAGTGCCTTCGCCGACACCGCCGCCAATCGTGTTGGTTTGTTGAAAGTGCGGATGGCTGGCGTAAAGGATCAACGGTTGCCGGCCGTTCAGCTCATGTTGCAGAATAAAAGCCAGCCGCGCGTACCAGCGTTCGGCCAGGCGTGCCGCCTGTTCCGCTGCTTCCTGCGCTTCCGGATAGAAGTAAACATCGAAATGCTCGGTTTGGAGAATTTGAAAATCGAAATTCTCGTATTGCACTTTGTTCTGGCCAAAGTACTGCGCTCCCGCGGGCGGTGTGAAAAGGAAGAAGAGGGCCAGCCCGCCCAACAGCCAGCGGCGTCGTTGGAGAAGAATCCAGATCATGATGACCTCGCGTTCGCGCCTGTCAGCGCGCAGCAGTCTTTTTCTCTGCCGCGCCGTGCTCGAGCCGTGCGCGCGCCTTAACCGGCTCTGCCGAAGAAGAATTCCAGTGGCCGCCACACGCGCCGCGCCCAGGAGGCCTCATCGTGGCGATCACCGACGCCGTAAAAATACTCCAAATCTTTGCCAAGCGCAAAACCTTTTGCCACGAGCGCTGTGCGCATCTGATGAAAGACCGCGGCATTGTCGCCCTCCACACCCTCGCTGCCGTGATCAAGATAGAGCTTCGGCCGCGGGCGCGGTGTGGGCAGCGCGACCAGATCCTTGAACACCCGCGCGCCCTGCCACATCCAGGAGGCGGAAAGGCAGGCCGCCATGCCGAACACCTGCGGATGCCACCAGGCCAGATAAAATGAAATCAACCCACCGAGCGAAGAACCCAACAAACCGGTGGCGCGGCGGCCGGAGGCAGTGCGATACTGTTGGTTGATGAACGGCATGACCTCGCGCAGAAGAAACTGGGCGTAGGCGCGGCCGCGGATCGGCGTGTATTCCTCCTGCCGTGCCGGCGTGTTGTAGATGCCGACGATGAGAAAGGGGCGCACCCGCCGCTGCTGGATCAGGGATTCCGCGGTCGTGCCCAACTGCCAATCCACGCCAATGTAGGCGGTGGCAGGATCAAACAGATTTTGCCCGTCGTGCGCATAAAGCACGGGATAACGTTTCAAGCGTTGCCGATCGTAACCGGGCGGCAGCCACACGATCAAATCGCGCTGGTTGCCCAGGATCTTCGATTCAAATTGGGAATGCAGCACCAGCCGGCTGGTCGGGAGAGGGGATTTCTTGCGCGCGGAAGCAAAGCTCAGTTTCATGTGAAATCAAGAGGGAATGATCAGGCAAAAGGCATTGTGGGACGGGCAGATGGCCACAGGACGGGATGGTTGCAAAGGGCACGCGCTGCGGCCGCAAAGGCTGGCCGCGACAGCGCCTCATTTTTGCAGAAATGCCGGGAGATCGTGAATGGCTGCCTTCTCCTCCCATTTGATCCATTCAAAAGGCGTGCGGCAGGTCTGGCAGAAAAACTGTGAATAGGCATGCGTCGTGCCGAAAGCCGCCTCCAACTGCGTCTGCCGGGAGCCGCAAAACGGGCAACGTACCAGAGAACCCGCGGCCGGCTCGTGCGCCAGTCGTGGTGGGGAATCTGGGGAGGCCATCATTCACCCAACTTGAAAATGTCGTTCTTGCTGCCTTTGAGATGATAGACGAGTTTCTCATCCGGCTGGGTGGCGCTGCTGCGTCGTGTCTGATAGTTCCAATTGCGGTATTCCGGGGCGTCCACCGGATGCCAGTGCCGGCCATTCCTGGCCAGACCGAGAGCGATGCTTTGTTCCTGCGCCAGCGGCCCGATCCAATCCAGAAACTGGTGCAGCAGATCTTCCCACGGCAGGTTGATGATGCGTTCCTGCGCCAGCGTCTTCATCATTTCGTGGTCGGCAGGGCCAAGCCATTCCAGGGTTTTCGCCAGCACCGCGCGGCAGGAGGCTTCCAGCGCGGCTTTGGTTTCGGCGTTGCGGGTCGCCAAAGTGCGAAACCAGCCCTGGGCATTGCGCAGATGATGTTTTTCCTCCTCCACCATTTTGTCGATGAAGTTAGCCACCGGCTCGAACGCGGAGCGTTGCAGCGCGGTCAACAACGCGGTGAGGGCACCGTCCGTGAGCAGATTGACGGCCACGAAATCCGACCATTGCGGCAGGGGATGATCGAGCGAAGGCACGTTGGCGAACTGGGCGAGCGGCCGGCGTTCGATGAGCTGCTTGGGGTCCTCTTGAAACTGCGTGTTGAGGCAAGCATGAAACAGGCGCAAATGGCCGAATTCATCCTGCGACATGCTGCAGGCGGCGATGCAAGCTTCCAAGGCCGGCGTGCCGAAGGTCCATTCACCATAGTGAAAGCCCAGCAGCATCTTGGTGTCCGACAGCGCGATCAATAGCGCGCGCAAATAGTCGCGGCTTTTGGGAGAAAGTTCGGCAGCGGATTTGAAGGTTGACACGCGATCCTCACAATGATGGCTTGAAGAAATGAGCAAAGCCAGAGGCAAAGGCTGATCAATCCAGACCGGCTGATCAATCCAGACCGGCGGTGGGGGGACGACTTTCAATTTCCCCAAATCGGCCTGGTTTCGGGATTCAACACCGGGATGATTTGCGCGCGGCGCACAACGCACATTTCGACCCAGCTTTCTTCATCATAAGTGGTCCAGGCGTAGACACGGGCCAGTTCGTCGTTGGGCGCATTGACGCTGCCCACGTGCAGCAACGCCTCTTCGTGATTCTTGCGCGCAAAGACTTCGTAGATTTGTTCAGTTGCCATGGGTCAAGCCCTTACTCCCTTCGCTGCCATCTTGTTCGATTTGACCAGGTATGATGCTCGCCCCCGCCCCGCAACCGGCGGACACCCGCATCACACCGCGATGCCCATGCTCTGCAGCACGGCCCGGCCGCGCTCGCTCAAGCGTGCCTTCGTCCACGGCGGATTCCAGACGACGTGAACGCGCGTGCCGGAACAGTGCGCCAGCGCATTGATTTTGGCGCAAATGTCGTCGATCATCATTGTCATCGCCGGACAGGCCATGGCCGTGAAGGTCATGTCAATATCGACTGCGCCGCCGTTCAGGCGCACGTCGTAGATCAGCCCCATATCCACGACGCTGATCGGGAGCTCGGGGTCCATCACCTCCGCCAGCGCACGCCAGACGGTTTGTTGATTCAAGGGATTCAATCGGATTTCGCGCCTGTCCCGGGGTTCAATTCCACTGCAGCCCGCCAAAAGTGCCGTGCTTGTTGCCCTGAATCATCTCGACGTAGGTGAGGTTCATCGGGCCGCGCTTTTTCCAGCGTTGAAAGACCTGTTGCCAGGTAATGGGTTGGTCGAACAGCCAGCGTTTGGTGGCGGGATCATATTCGACCGGAAACTCGTAATCGATGATGTACTCCTGGCGGGCTTCATCGTAATGCGCCGGAACCTTGATGCCGATGCTTTCACACAACGGCACCGTGGCACTCATCCAGACCTGGCGAAGCTGATCGTTGGTCAGGCCCTTCAAGCGGTAATCGAGCTGGTCATTGTGCTTCTTGAGATGGTCCGGCAAACCGAACCACTCCAGCGTCATGGGAAACATCCAATCCACGGCGCGTTGCAGCGCCTGCCGGGCTTCCCCACCGGCCTTCGCCAGGCGCTTCATCCAGCTTTCGCCATGGCGCAAGTGCAGCACTTCTTCGCGGTCAACTTTGGTGAGCGCGCGCTGCCAGGGGCCGTAGCTGCAGTTCTTGTGCACATCGGCGAGCAGGGTGATGCCGGCGCGATCGAAGAAGCCATTGGCCACCACCATTTCCGCCCAGTTTTCCAGGGGTTGATCGAAGCCATAGGGATGCTTGAATTCATGGGGCTGGCGGCCATACATCAACCATTGCTTGGAAACACCCAGGTCTTCGAGCAGGCGATAGGCGATATTGGCATGCCCCAGTTCGTCCTGAATGATGGCGTACACCGCCAAACGGCTGTTGATGGTCGGGGCATCCTTGGAGGCAAAGTAGTAGGCGGGCGCGCTGAGCAACTCGGTGTCACCCTGCACGGTCAGAATCACTTCGAGCGCGGCTTTGTAACCGGGCGTCATATCATCTTCAGTCTCGACGATGAAGCCATTGGCAATCTTCTGGCGCAGCTCGGTGTCTTTCTCTGCGGGCAGCATGCCTTTTCCTTTGGTTTAGTCGCGTGCTTGGGACCAGCGTCCACCCGCCTGACCAGCCACTTGAAGACCAGGCCGGTCGCGGCAGGGTGAGACGATCGCTTCTGCTAAAATTGGGCGAGAAAGATAGAAAGAGAGAAGAGCATTGTCAAGTGGGGAGGTGAAAAGATTTTTCGGGAAGTCGTCCGGCATCTTGGCAGGGGCGAAAATGCGAGGTTGGGCCATGTCATAAAATAAAAAAGGCTATCAGCGAGCGCCGCCAGTACTACGCTGATAGCCGCACCGCTCAAGGCGACATCCAAAGGATGTGCCGAGCAGTTTTCATGAGCATTAACGCAGAAGCCCTCAGTTTTGTTCCCGGGGCAGAAAAAAAAATTCTCGAGTTTGTATCCATGGGAATCGGGAAAAGGCTTGATAATAAGGAAGGCTCACCCTATATTTTTTTCGCAAAAGAAAGTGCCAAACGAATTATGAATCGCATCTATTTGGATTATAGCGCAACCACGCCCCTGGCCGCGGAAGTGCTGGCTGAAATGCAGCCCTATCTTACCGCCCATTTCGGCAACCCTTCGAGCATTCACGGTTTTGGCCGGGATGCCAAAGTGGCGATCGATGAGGCGCGGGAAAAAATTGCAGCGGGTCTGGGCGCCCAGCCCCAGGAGATCGTCTTCACCAGTGGTGGAACGGAATCCAACAATATGGCCATTTTGGGAATCGTGCAAACCTGCGCTGCCCCACAACATATTGTGACCAGCCGCGTCGAACATCCCAGCGTGTTGATGGTATTCCGCGAGTTGGAGCGGCGAGGGTGGAAAATCTCCTACCTCGAACCGGACGCCGATGGTCGCATCACCGCGGACACGGTGCGGCGCGCGCTGCGGCCGGAGACGGTGCTGCTTGCCGTCATGCATGCGAACAACGAAATCGGGACGATCAACCCGATTCAAGAGATCGCGGAGCTGGCAGCAGAACGCCGGCTGGCATTCCATTCAGATGCCGTGCAAACATTTGGCAAACTGCCGATCGATCTACGCACCACGCCGGTGACGCTGTTGAGCATTTCCGCCCACAAGATCTACGGCCCCAAAGGTGTCGGCGCGCTGTTCATCCGTCGGGGAGTGAAGCTGGCGCCGCTGCTCCACGGCGGCAAGCAGGAGCGCGAACGCCGAGCCGGGACGGAAAATGTCGCCGCCATTGTCGGCTTCGGCAAGGCCACCGAGATCATGTTGGCCGCGCGGCAACAAGAGCAGCAACGGCTGCAGACGCTGGCAGAGACTTTCTGGCAAAGGCTGCAAACGATCTATCCCAAGGCCGTGCGCAACAGCCCTGCGCAAGACCGGCTGCCCGGCATCCTGAACATATCATTTCCCGGCATGGACAGTCTGGCGATGGTCATGAGCCTGGATCTGCAGGGCATCGCCGTGAGCAACGGTTCCGCCTGCAGCTCCGGCAGCGTAGAGCCCAGCCACGTGTTGCGCGCGCTGAAGCTGAGTCCGGAGCGCGTTCATTCGGCGATTCGGTTCAGCCTGGGGCGAATGACGACGGAAGCAGAGCTTGACCGCACGCTGGAAGCATTGCAGCAAATTCTGCAGCGCCGCCTGCGCGAGCGCCCGCTTCCTCGCCCCGAGGCCGCGCGTCCCAGCGGGAGCGATCCGGCAATGCCATCATAAAGCGACGGTCTCCCATCACTGTTCGCGCTTACTTCAACAAAAAACGACCAAACGCAGTCACATGGTGAATACACAAATCGATCTTCATACCAAGGCCGCAATTGCGCCCGGCAACGGCGCCACCGTCGTTGTTGCCATGAGTGGCGGCGTCGACAGCTCGGTGGCGGCCGCGCTCTTGCACGAGCATGGTTATCGTGTGATCGGCATTACCCTGAATCTGTGGGACTATCATGCCAGCGGCGGCAACGTCAATCTCGAGAGCGGTTGCTGCTCGATTGACACGATGGCTGATGCGCGCGCGGTCTGCCACAAGCTGGGCGTGCCGCATTACGTGCTGGATTTCAAAGAAGTGTTTCAGCGCAGCGTGCAGCAGAACTTCATCGCCGAATACTTCTCCGGGCGGACACCCAATCCCTGCGTGCGCTGCAATACCTACATCAAGTGGGGCGCGCTGCTGCAGCAGGCGGAAGTCATCGGCGCTGACCTGCTCGCCACTGGCCACTATGCCCGCATCACCTGCAACTCCTCCACCAACAGATGGGAGTTGCGGCGGGCGGTGGATCGAAACAAGGACCAAAGCTACGCGCTGTGGGGCGTGCGCCAATATGCGCTCAGCCGGACCATTTTTCCGCTGGGTGAACTCGCCAAGCCGGAAGTTAGAAGCATCGCGCACGGCCTGGGTTTGAAAACGGCCCAGAAGAAGGAAAGCCAGGAAATCTGCTTCATTCCTGACAATGACTACCGCCGGTTTTTGCGCGAAAGTGCAGTGGCAGAAGGCCGGCAGGCGAGCCCGGGCATGTTCCGCGATGCCGCTGGCAATCCCCTCGGCACACACGAGGGCGTGCCGTTCTACACGATCGGCCAGCGCAAAGGCCTGGGTTTGGCATTGGGACGGCCGGTCTTTATCAGCCGGATTGATGCCCAAACCAACGCAATCACGATCAGTGATGAGGAAGATTTGCTGCAGGATGAATTCACCGTCACCTCTGTGAACTGGATCGCTGAGCTTTGCCCGCGCGACGGCCGCGAGGTGGTGTGCAAGATCCGCTATCGCGATCCCGGTGCGGCGGCGCTGCTGTTCGATGCGGCCGAGCATGCCGTGCGAGTCCGCTTTGTCTCGCCGCAGCGCGCGATCACACCCGGCCAGTCTGCCGTGTTTTATGATGGCGATATAGTCATCGGCGGCGGGGTGATTGATGCAGTCGCCCCTCTGGGGCATCCCACGCGCGAGTTCCAGGCGCAGGCAAACGAACCATGAATTTTCACTTCCCGGGCCTGCCTCCCAATGAGCTTTCAAGACGATCCCGCTCGTATTTGCTGGCGGCTGCATTTGCGATCGCCGATCGCCAAAGTCTATCAAACGTTGTCCACTGACGTTGGGCGGGCGAGTTTTTGGGCGGAGTCGGCCGTGGAACAGGCAGGCGTCATTCACTTCGTATTTCCCAACAACACCCGGTGGGACGCTCGCATCCTGGAAGCCATTCCCGGTTCGCGCTACTCGGTGCATTATTACGGCGGATCAGTCGCCACCTTCACCTTGGCAGAAGATGGCCAGGGCGGAACAGATTTGACTCTGACCGATACTGGCGTACGCGCTGAAGATCGGGAGGAGGTCATCGCAGGCTGGGTTTCCGTCCTGATGGCCTTGAAAGCTGCGGTGGATTTTGGGGTGGATTTGCGAGCCCACGATCGCCACCGGCATTGGGACACTGGTTATGTTGAGAACTGAGGTTCGCAAGCTGCAGGGCTGATAAACGCACGCGGCGCGGGCGAGACAGAAATGCCCCGGAATTCCGGGGCATTTCTGTTACCAGCCGGCACATCGCTCACCGTGATTCAGATTGCACCTCGCGGATGAGCGCCTTGAGTTCCTCGCGGTCGATAGCAATGTGATGACCGCGAATCGTTCGATTGAATTTCCAGGCGAAAACGTAACCGATGAGAAAGCCCGCCACCGCGCCGCCTGCCAGCGACCAAATGATCAGCTTCAGCCAGTTGACCTCGGCTTGATTCGCCAGGACCAGCCATCCCACCAGCACGAAGAAAAGCGTGAGCAGCGGTGTGATCAGGGTGAATGCCTGGCCTACGCCACTGGCATCCAGACAGTAGGGCGGACACGGCCAACGATTGTCGAAGAAATGAATGACATAATTGGTGAAGTTCAGCTTGCGCTGCTCTTCTGCCTGCGCGCCGGCCGGCTTGGATTGCATGCGAATCCAATAGCCGATGTGCTCTTGCTTCTTTCCCTGATTCATAGTGGCTCCCCTGAGTGAGGTTATTGGGATTACGGTTTGAACAGCAACTCATATTGGCTCAGCGCTACTTCTTGCCCGGCAGGTGACACCACCGCAAGATTCAGCTCGAACCTGCTGCGCAGGTGACGGCAGGCGCCAAGCCCTGCAGCAAAAGCGGCGTTCCCATGATGCCGGCTGCCGCGCAGGTCAATCCGCGCGGCCGGTCAAAACAAAGGCGGCCCAAAAGTACGGCAAAGCATAGCCGGTCTCTTTTTCCAACCTGCGAATGGTTTCAATCTGGGCGGACTGCAGCGCCCGCGCCGGGGTTACGCCGCGCGCCAGCGGCCGGTAGAATCGCGGCATCACTTCATAGGTGCTTTGATCATCAACCTGCCACAGCGTGGTCAGCAGCCGCTGCGTGCCGGCGCAGAGAAATGCCTGCGTCAATCCCATCATGCCTTCGCCGCTGAGGTGCCGCCCCAGTGCCGTGTTGCAGGCGGAAAGCACCACCAACTTGAGGCCGGCACCGTCGAGGTTGAGTACCTCAGCCGCGCGCAGGACGTGGAGCGTATCACCATCAGCGATTGGGAAACGGCGGTCGCGGCGGAAGGTCCACGCCGATTCCTCGCCTGCACCGCGACGCGCGGCGACGAGGCTGCGGTGGCGTTCATCCAGCAGCAGGTAGGATTGCAGCGGCTGGCTGTCATCCACGTCGGCATGCATGGCCAGATGCGCAATCCCGCGAAAGCCGTGCAGGCGCGAGGCCAGCGCAGACCGCGTCCAGTGTTCGCGGACTTCGGAACGGGCGCTTGGGAAGAAGCTCGCCACCGTGTCGACTTCCTGTGCCGCAAAGGGGATGGTGCGCGAGCGCAACGCGAACGCCAGCAGCGAATCCGTTGCCTGCAAGGCGAACGGCTGAGTGCGCTGCAAGATAAGCTGCAGGGCGGTGAAACTCGGCGCATAGGCGAGGGCATGCTTCTCAATCAGGAAACGTCCCTCCTGCCCCTCCGGCAGCGCAGCAAAAGGCAGATAGTACAGCACCTCATCAGGCATGAAATAAATGGTGCGCGCATTGGTGAGGCGGCCGGCAACGGGAGCAACAAGCTGGCGGTACAAGGCGGCACCCGCCTGCTGCGTCTCCTGCCAGAGAGCGTGCGGCTCCCGCTGCCGGCGCCGGCGAAATTCCTTCAGATCGTCAACGCCAACCAGGTGGCGGAAACGTTGGACGGCCTCGCGCAACGCGGTTTGATCCAGCGGCAGAGATTTGATGTCATAACCGGTTCGGTCCAGCGCAGCGATGATCAAGTGGTGACGCATTACGCGATATGCCACCGCCACCGTCGAATCATCAAGCAACTGCTGCAACGCCGCGGGATCTGGCTGCAGAACGACGAGTGCGGAATCACGTGGCGCAAAGGTGACGCCGGCGGGCATGGTGGTCTGCACCTGCTGCCGGCGCAGCAAATCGACAATGTTGCGGGCGCGCGCTTTTTCCATGAACGCCAGCGCCAAACCGCGATTCTCCGCAACCGTCAAGGCAAAGAAAATGGCGGAGTCGAATACTTCCTGAACCGTGCTGAAATAGCTCATGTTGAAATCCATGCGGCCGACGGTGTCACGGATGTTTTCGAGCGCGGTGCTGGCCTGGCTGTAATGATTCTGCGCCGCCTCGACTTCCTGCAGACCTTCGTATGCCCGCGCCAGCCCGAGGTGACATTTCCACACCAATTCGCGCTGCTGGTCGGCCTCGCTGCGGGCGAGTTCCTGTTCGAAAAGCTGCCGGGCCTGGCCATATTCACGCATGGCCAGCGCAGCCTGGCCCAGCCCCAGCCGCGCGCGCGACAATTCGCGATCGCCACGCGGAGATTCCCAACTTCCTTCCGCCTCGGCAAAAGCATGCTTAGCCTGCGCGGCTCTCTCCTGCTGCAGGGCAATCTCACCGAGATTGTTCCACAGCTCCATCTTCACTTCGGCCGCCTTCCCCTCCGCCAGCAGGCTCAGTCCGCGCTCTTGCGCGGCGCGGGCGCGCTTGAAATCCCGCTTGCTCAGATGAATCAAGCCGATCAAGCCGTGGGTTCTGGCCACTTCATAGGTGTGGTCTTGCGCCTGATACAGGCGCAGCGCCGAGTCGGCCAGCGCGAGCGCGCGCTGCCACTCACCCAGCTCCAAAAGAATGTCCGCCTGGTGCAGCAGCAGGGGCGGCAAATCCACGCGATGATTCAATTGCCGCACGCGCACGATGCTGGAATCGAGATGCGCCAGCGCCTGGTCATAATCCGCGAGAAGGTGGTACACGCGGGCAGCCGAGGCATGGGTGATGCTCTCCAGCGCACGGAAGTTGATCTCCCGCGAGAACTGCAGCAGGCGCTGCAGCAGCGCGAGGGCCTCGGGAAAATCATTGCGCTGGATGGCCTGCAAAACGCGAATATCCAGCAGGCGCGCCAGCGCATAGGGATTGCCGAGCCGCTGCGCACGTTCGGCCGCAAGATTGAAGCAGGCGTTGGCGGAATCCGCTGCCTGGCGGGCGTCATGGATCTCCGCCAGCAGCATGGCCGCCTGCAGTTCACCGTCGCGATAGCCGATGGCGCGGCTCAGCGCCAGCCATTGGTGTGCAATTGCCAGAGCTTTGTCGTTATCATGAATGACGCGAAAATAGTAGGTGCAGAGCCACCACAGGTTGTCTGCCACCTGCTTGTGATCCTCGAGGCGCTGGAAACGGCTGCGGGCATAATCCAGGCACTGCAGAATGAACGGGACGTTGGCAGAATCCAGGCGGATGCCGCGCATGAACACGGCTTGCGCCGCAATCCAGGCGGGCAGAGCCTCGGGGCGGGAGAACTTCAGAGCTGTCAGCCGGCCGAAGCGCCGCAGGAAGAAGCTGTCGCTTTGGACCTGCGCCAAATCCCGGGCGAGAGCGTGGGCAACGGTTTCCAACAAGCGCGCAGAATCCGGCTGCAGATTGAACGTGAGAAACAGGCTGCGTTCCAGGAAGTTGTGAAAGATGACGCCGGCATGATAGGGATGTTGCTGCACGACCTGGCGAATGGAATCGACCCGCCCCTGCGCGCCGCAGGCCGCCAGGCGTCGCTGCAAATCCATTTGGTAGGAATCGAAGGGGGTTTTGCTGAGCAAGGCAACGACGCCCTCGCGCTGCAGGGGGAAAGGAGAAGCAGCGGTGTGATAAAAAGCATGCGACAGCCAAATTACCACCGCCGCCGCCAACGGCAGCCACGGCGAACGGCGCCAACGTCGCCGGATGTTGCTGAGCAAAGATGCGGTTGCGAAATTCACAGCCCGGTCCCTGCGGAGTTCACTTCCCTCGAGCGGCGCCGGCGGCTGGCGGCCGCGATTCTGTGCTGCCGCCCTGCTTGCGGCTGCGCAGCCAGTACGTGAATTCAAAGGGCAGTAGCTGGAGTGTGATGATCGATCATGATAGCGGGCAGCCACGAGTTCATATCAAATTCCCGTTCCAAAAGCAAGGTCCGTTTTGCGGAACAAGGGTATGTTCGTTGCCGTCCAGCCACGGTGCGGCCAACGCCGGCAAATTGGCGTCTTGACAATCTCACCTATTTTGGTATTTTCTGGCAGCCTGATTCTGCCCCATCTTGCCTTCCTGTCCCTGCCGCGGGAATGCCAAGCCTGCAAGATCTCAGGCGCAGTCTACTCTGTTCTTTGATCTAACGAGGAGGTGCAGTCATGCTTCAAAACTTCACGAAGTATGCCGGTCTGGTGCAAACGGCCATCGGTTTGCTCGGCCAGTTTGTTCCGGGCGTCGGATCACTCTTGGGGGCAACAGCAGGAGCTGGCGACATCCTCGGAGGAGGCAATCTTTTTAACGTGATTTCTGGCGTGGCCTTGAGCTATCTCGGCTTCAAGGGCTCGGAGAGCGCACAGCGGACCGGCGCTCAAGTTCTCGGCGGTTTGAACGGCCTGGTTGGCGTGCTGGGCGCCTTTGGCCTGAAGAACCTGGGCAGCCTGCAATTGACAAATGGTTGGGGTGCCATCATCATCAACCTGATTGTCGGCGCTTGGGGCCTGTACTCCGCCTATGCCAAGAAATCCGCGGCTGCGGCAGCTCACTAAGCCGGAATCAGGCGTAGCGTAGTGCCTTTGCCCTCCTGAGTGTTTTGAAAGCCAATGGCAGGCAGGAGGGCGAGGGCCTCATGGAATGTGATTTGCATGCAGAATTTGCAGAGTCGCTGCGAATTCAGGTTCTTGTCGTCCCCGTTGACCCATCAGCGTCTCGAGGAAGCTGCATAATCCCCGTCGTTATCTGATCATCTGAATTGAAAGGAATGGACATGCCAAATTTGGTCGAAGAGATCGTTGGAGCGCTGGGTCCACAGGTGGCGCAGCAGATGTCATCGCATCTCGGCATTGATCGCAACACCGCCGCGCAAATTCTGCCGCAAGTGGTGCCGCTGGTTTTGGGTGGATTGAAGCGCCAGATGGAGCAACGCGGCGGCGCACCGCGGGTGGATCACATTCTCAACAAGTATGGCAACCCGGATGTGCTCAATGACATCGGCGGGCTGTTCGGCATGCAAGTGCGCAATCAAAACGCCGACCCGCGGCTGGGCGGCTTGCTCGGCGAATCCGGCGTGCAGGCAGCCGGCCAGATTGCCCAGCGCTTTGGCTTGAACATGGAAACCGCGATGAAAATCATCCCCATGCTGGCGCCGCTGGTTTTGGGCCTGCTCACGCAAAAGCGCGATGCCGGCGGTGCCGGCTCGCAGGGTCTGGCGGCGCTGCTCGATCAAGACGGTGACGGCAACATTCTCGATGACGTTGCCGATTTCTTCATGCGTGGCTTGGGCGGCGGACAAGGCAACCAGGGCGGCGGCGGTGGCCTGGGCGATCTGCTGGGCGCCGTGCTGGGCGGCGGCCGGCGTTAGCGCATTCCTGCTTCTGCCAACAAAAAATCCCAATCACCGGGAAGGTGATTGGGATTTTTCATTTTTGCGGCATGCGCCGGGCAACAGGTGGCTCCGGCAAGGATCTCTCTCTGCGTGCCGGAGCAGATTCACTTCTCGCCGACTTCATCAATGTCAACCTGGCCGGTAAAGCGCCGCGTGAGATGCGACCAGGACACGCCGATGGCCAGCACCAGCGCCAGCACGACCAGCACCAGATGGGAAATGGCGCGCGTGCCGCGTGGCGTGATCACATCCCAGTAGATCAACACCCAAATGAGGCAGCCCAACAGCGCGGCAGCCAGCACGGCGCCTTTGAAGCCCAGGGCGCGATTCGTGGCCTGCAAGTAGATCACCCACAGAACGAACAGGCCGAGGCCCGCCAACACCTTGAGCGGGTTGATGGCGCTCAAGGTAGTTACCGGCACTTTGGTGACCGGCTGAATTGCCCAGTGAAAGTAAGAGAATCCTTCGGGATTGTAGGTGGCATACACCAGGACAAATGCGATCACAAGACGCAGCAGAAAGCCGCCCCAGCCGAATTCGGTTTTGTTCATGCAGCTTTTCCTCGATGACCAGCGCAACAATCTTCAACCAAAAAAAATGCCCCGCAGCCGGCTGCGGGGAGGTCAAGACTTCAGCGCACAAGTAGCCTCAGGGCGGTGATTCGCCAGGTCAGGCGCAGGGAATCATGCACGCCGGTCGTGGTACCGCTCAACTCCGTTTCTTGGTGAGCAGACGATACACGAACAGAATCAGGATGGCCCCAACAACCGAGCCGAGAAACCGTGCACTCTGGTCTGGGGTGTAGATGCCGAGCCACTGTCCGAGGTAAGTCGCCAACATCGACCCGCCGATGCCCAACAGGATCGTCACGATAATGCCGCCTGGGTCTTTGCCCGGCATGATGAGCTTTGCGACCGCGCCAACCACCAGGCCAATCAAGATCGTGTACAGCATGATTTCTCCCTCACTGGCAAGTTCACAACAAAGCCGCGAAGGCGCCAGGCGCACCAACGGCGTCGACAGTCCTGCCGGTTGGTCAGGCGCAGCGCTTTCGCGGCTGGGATTACACGGAGCCTTTGCGGGTTACTTCACGCGGAAGAACTCGATGCGCCGGTTTTGCTGGCGTCCCTCGGCGGTGTCGTTGGAGGCCACCGGCTTGTCCGGGCCAAAGCCCTTGGTGGTGATGCGATTGGCCGCGACGCCCTTTCTCACCAGGTAGGCTTTCACGGCCTCGGCGCGCGCCAGTGACAGTCTGGTGTTCAGCGCACGGCCGCCGCGATTGTCGGTATGACCCTGAATCTCCACGGCGATCTCGGGATTCTCATTGAGCGTGTTGAACGCCTTCACCAAAATCGCCTCAGATTCCGGCGAAATCTCGGCGCTGCCGCTCTTGAACACCACGCCTTCCAGCACGATGGCTTTGCCGACTTCCACCTGCAAGGTCTCTTCGACTTTGGCGACTTTCGGCACGTCATCTTCGGCATTCAGGGGATCGCTGCCGCGCGTCACCTCCGCGCCGTCGTTCACGCTGCCGCCGTCGGTGTCCGCCTTGAGCGGGTCGCTCCTGGTTTGCGTCACTTCCCGGCCATCGCTCAGGCCGTCACCGTCGGTGTCTGCTTTCAGGGCATCGGTTTTGTGCGTGTTGATCTCCGCGCCGTCGTTGAGGCCGTCGCCGTCACTGTCGGCGTTGCTGGCGTTGGTGCGATGTTTCAACACTTCGTCGCCGTCGCTCAGGCCGTCGCCATCACTGTCGGCTTTGTTGGCGTTGGTATTGTACTTCTTGAGCTCATCGCTGTCGCTCAAGCCATCGCCGTCCGAGTCGGCCTTGAGGGGATCCGTCTTGTAAAGATTGACTTCCTCGCCGTCGCTCAAGCCGTCGCCGTCGGTATCGGCGAGATTGGGATTGGTACCGCGTGCTTTTTCCTCCTTCTTGGTCAGGCCGTCACCGTCTTTGTCGGGGTTGCCGCCGGTGATCCAGGTGAGGCCGGCCGTGCCGGTGAGAAAAGCGTCGTTGGCGCTTTCGGTATCGAGGCCGTCGTAGCGATCGTCAAGGGAGTAATGATACAAGCCGCGCACGTCGAACGTCACATTCTCTCCGAGCCCCAGGCTCACACCGCCGCCCACCGGAAAGGCAAACGAGGTGCGATCGTGATTGTCATTGTTCTCGCCTTCGGGATCAATGCCAACCAATTCTGCGCCCGCTGCCAGATAGGGGCGAAAACCGCCGCCGAGCAGCGCCAAACGGCCCAGCAGGCTCAAGCTGCTCGCCACCGACTTGAAATCGTTCGCACCGGTTTCGCCGGCCAGTTCTCCGATGTTCAACGCCGTCTCTTGGGAGAAACGATTGGTGAGGTAGTACTCCGCCAGCACGCTGCCATAGGGACGCTGCTTGGCGGAATCATAGTCATCGCCCTGGTAGTTTGTGATGCCACCCCGCACGCCAAAGGCGACAGAACCCGCACGATCCTGGCCGATCGCGAACGAGCTGAGCACCAGCACCGCCAGGAAACCCGATAGAATTTTTTTGGACATCATCAACTCCTCTCTTGGTTCACACCCTCTTTCCATTTATTCGCCTGACTCGCTTCGGTCTCATCCAAACAATAAGGCCGGCGGTCGGATGCAAATCAGAAGATGCGATTCCGCTTGACCGCCAGCCAAATGCACAGCCAGTCGTGAGCCTCCCGTGCAAGACGACATCCCATCAATACTGCAGCTCACGGAGCATGAGAGAAGCAGTGAAGTAAAGTCGGCGCCTGTGCGCCGGGCTCTGACAGTATTGCACGACTCGTCCCTGTTTCACTTACAACCCTCGTGCCAATGCTTCTCACTCTGACTGACGGTGTGGTGGTCTCCTGATTAATGTCTTTCCGAAACCTGGATACTTACCGAGCCAACTCCCCTCACTGCTGCGCCATGGGCTATCCGGATGTCGAAGATAGAGTTAGAAGAATCCGGCTCACGCCGCTGCTTAACCCCGGTCGAACATTTCTCAAGCAAACACGGAGGCGACTCATTGAAAATTGGTCATTCGGCACATGCCATCTCGCGGGGCTGCCGGCGCATGGGGCAATTGCCCCGATTGTGCCGGCAAAGTGGGGGATTTCACCAACCTGCTGCGCGCGGCCTTCACTCTCGCGCGATGATGCCCTGCTGGCTGATCTGCAGCGTGACGGCCTGCTGCACCTCTCCCAAATTGCCGAGGTGGCTGCCGTTCAAAAAAAGTTCGGTCTGCCCGGCGTTGCCGACTTGCACGCGAAAGTGCTGCTCACCATGCCAGGCATAGGTTTCTCCGCGCCGAAAAATGAAATCCGTTGAGTCACGGCCGTCGGCAATCACCTTCATCCACACGCGGCCATGCAGCCGCGCTTCCAGGCGCAGCGGTGGCGGGAGCGGCAAAATCTCCGGCGCCGCGATCTGCGCCGTGCTCTGCGTGGGCGGCGCGGCGGACGTACCAGCCGGTTGCCGGGTGAGCCACACCGCCGCGAGCAATGCCAACCCTGCTGCCGCAGCAAGAGCCGCTCTTGCTGGAGTGGTGCGATACCACGGCAGGCGCCCGGCCGCCACCCGTGCCGGTTTGGGCGGCGCCGGCAGCGAGAAGGCGGTGATGAACTTGTGCATGGGCTGGCGCGCCGCCAACAACGCGGAGGCGTCGCCGGAAAACTCGCGCAGCTCGCGGTGCCAGGTGTTGTGAATCCGGCGCAGCAAGCCGCGCAGCTTGTCGGCAAATTGCATCGGCGGCGTTCCGGCAGTCACGGCCGCCAGAAACGCCGGCGGATTGGCGACGACGAAAATGGTTTTGTCGCCGTAACGGACCTCATGCAGGTCGCCCTCGTGATCCGGGCCAAAAGCGTCTTTGGTGAAATCTTGAATCGCCGTGAGCATGCCGCTCACCATCTGCAGCTTGCCGTTGCCCTGCGCGCCGATTTCGGCGGGCACGTGCACAATCAACAAGCCCGAGCGTTGATCGATGAGAAAAAGCTGTTCGATGGTGAAGGGGAAGACTTGCGGAATGACGGCGAGCGGCTCCGGCAGGCCCAGCACGCGCGCTTTCATGCGCGCCCAGGTGGCCTGCAGGTTGAAGGCCTTGTCCAGCCGCTGGTTGATCTGGGCGACGAGTTTGCGCATCGCCTCGGCAACGGCGCGGCGCACGGTCTGGCCGATCACCGGATAGAGCGCCTCGACCATCTCGTCTTTGGATTCCGCCACCTGCTGCTTGATCGCCGGCCCCATCAACGGGGCCACGATTTCCGCCATCTCCGGGCCGGAGCCGGCAATCTTGCGCTCGAGCAAATCGCCGATGATGGGATTGAGCGTGGCGATCAGCGACTCACGATCCGCGAGCTGGCGGCGCAGCTCACTCACCTCGCTTTCGAGGTGTCGCACGCGCGCACGGTCATTGCCCAACAACAGCTCGCGCAAACGCTCGACTTCGGCGGTTTTTTCTGATTCCGCGTTCATGGTGATTTGCGCTCGCGCCTTTGGGCAGACGGGATTTTGCGACGGCGGCTGGTGGTCGGGCGGCGGGGGCGCGTTGCAGCGGGGTGAGAGTTCTTTTTGCCATTGGCGGGGGCCCGCCCGGTGCGCACTTGCTGCGCCAGCCGGGTGAGAAGCTCGGCGAGTTTGAGGCGGCTGCTGCGCTCCCGCTTCACGCGTCCCTGTACGCGTTGCCATTCCGCCTCGATTGCCGCCAGCATACGCTGCAGTTGCTTGCGATGCCGCAACAGGCGGCGCGCCATGCGGTCGAGGCGCGCGTCGGCATGCGCCTGCACCTGCGCGAGTTTCATTTCATATTCCGCCCGCCACTGCTCTTGTTGCTCGCTCAGGCGCTCGAGCGCGCGCGCCAATTTTTGCAGCCGGCGATCGAGATCACGCAGCGGCGGTCCCAGCACGATCTCGCGAATGGCGTCGAGCTGATCTGCTTGCTTGCCATCCATGCCAAATAACTTCTGGTCTGCCATCCCTCACTCACTTTTCTGGCCACTAACTGGCGCTTTAAAGTAGCCTGGAATCCTGCCAAATGCAAGCAGATTATCGGGAGAGGCGGACCGCCACCACACCGTTGCCGCGAAAAAAATGGCATTGCATTTCAAAGCCATTTTGCCAATCTTGCGGCCGGATGAGGGAGAGCCATCGTAACGCTGCCATATCCGCGAACCGCAAGACCAATCCATGCCCGCATGAATTCACAGACCGCCATCAACGCACGCCACTCCCGCCGGCGGCCGTGGCTGACCGGCCTGCTGTTGCCGATTGCGCTTGCCTCGCCCCTCGCACTCCCCGCGCAACATCTGAATGCCGTGACGTACAGCATCGAGCAGGGCCTGCCCACCAATCTCACCAAAGCGATTTTTCAAGATGAGTTGGGCTTCATGTGGATCGCCACCGATGCCGGCCTGGTGCGCTTCGATGGGCGAATCTTCAAAACTTACACCGAGAATCTGCCCGACCTTTTCATCAAGGGCTTCACGAAAACGCGCGACGGTCGCGCGTTTGTGATTACCGATTTGGGGATCAGCCAGATCGACTCCCGCGGCGACACGACTTTGTTCAAGCCATTCCTGGCCGGCAGCCGGACGCGCACGGATTCCACCCTGCATTATCCCAAAGCCATGTTCGAAGACCGCAACGGCACCTTGTGGATCAGCGAGCCGAACGCCGTGGTGCGTTTTCAAAACGGCAGGTTCAAACGCTTTCTCTTTGATGAAGCCTATCGCGCGGGCAGCTACTCGCGCTCGTTCATCTTTGTGGAAGACGACCAGGGCCGCCTGCTGGTCTCCTCCCAGCGCGGCTATTTGTTCCGCTATGACGCCGTCACGGAAACCTTTCACAAGATCGCCGACCGCCGGCCGGAAGCCAGCTTTTCCATCGACGCCATGATGAAGCGGCCCGGCAACCGGCTGTGGATCGGCAGTAACAATGGCCTGTTTGAGCTGGCTCTCACGCCCGAAGCAAAGGGGCTCTCCTGGCAGCCGCTGGCATTCGTCAGTGCAGGGGTTTCCTCCTTTGCCGAGCATGCCGACGGCAACCTCTATATCGGCACGTGGCGTGAAGGCCTCTATCGCTGGCGCCTGGCAAACGGTGACAGCAGGCCGCAGCCGGTCACCAAACTGCCGCTGGTCGTCATCAACAACATTTTTGCCGGACCGGAGGGCCGGCTGTGGGTCAGCGCTGACGACGGCATGGCGGTGATGCACGAAACGTTTTTCGCCGAGTTCGAGCTGGAGGCCGAGAGCCCTTACATTCACGCGGTCACAATTGACTGTGACGGCAACGTGCTGACCACCAACGGCGATGCCATTTTCCGCATCAGTCCCGGCGCCAGCGGTTTCACCAGCAAAAAAATTTTTCAAGAGCCAGCGAGTTGGATTCTGGCGCTCGCCTGCGAAGGCCGGACGATTTGGGCGGGCTACCGCGACGGCTTTCTGACCCGGCATGACAACGGCCGGGTTGAAAAAGTCGTGCTGCCGCACAATGGCAACCACATCATTTCGTATTTGATGGCAGATGCCCGGCAAAATCTCTGGGTTTGTCAGGATCCAACGGCGGGCGTGCTGCGGGTGGATCACGAGCGCCGGGTGAAGCACTATGGCGTCACCCAGGGCTTGAGCGCGCCGCTGCTGGTGGTCAAGCTCAGCCCGCAGGGCGAAGTGTATGGCGGCGGTGCGGGCGCGGAGAGTTATCTGTTTCGGTATGACCCGGGGAGCGATCGCTTTGTCAATCTCAGCGTGGCCGCGACCGGCCTGGCGCCGGGGTTTGCCGTCAATGATCTCGCGTTCGCGGCCGACAGCACCATCTTTTTGGGAAGCAACCAGGGCTTGTGGCAATATCGCAACGGCGCGCTCCAGCCGGCGGCGGGCTGGCAGAGTTTCCGCGACAACACGATCAAGTCCCTCGCGGTTGACGACTCCGGCAGAGTCTGGGCCGGCACCAACCACGGCCTGACGCTCTACACCCGCAACCAGGTGACGCGCTTCGACCGCACGGATGGCTTTCCCAGCCTGACCATGAGCTTTCGCGCCGCCGTGATTGACCGCGAGCAGCGGTTGTGGATCGGTTCGTCATTGGGTCTGAGCTACTGGCAGGGCGCGGTGCACCGGCAGATGCCGACACCGGCACCGATCTTCCTGGCCTTGCGCCTCAATGAAAAAAACGTGCTGGATGAGGCGCCCGGCGGGCTGACCTTCCCGCACAATTCCTATCTGGAAGCGGCGTTCGCCTCGCTCTTTTATCCCGCTGAAAAAATCCAATACCAAACCCGCCTGCTCGGCCGGCAGGAAATCTGGTCGCCGCCCACGCCGGAGGGCAAGATCATCATCCCCAAGATCGGCCAGGGCGAATACACGCTCGAAGTGCGCGCGCAGCAAAGCGGCTATTTGTGGAGCGCGCCGCTTTCTTTTCGATTTGTGATTCAACCGCCGCGCTATCTCTCCTGGTGGGCATTCCTGATTTACGTTCTCACTTTTTCGGTGGTGGTGGCGTTTCTCGCGAATCTGCGGGTTGCCATTCGAGAACGCACGCAGGCGGAACGCGCCTTGCGGGAAAGTGAAGAGCGGCTGCGCACCGTGGTGGCGAACACGCCGATTGCCCTGCTCGCGATGAACCCGGACGGCGTGGTGACGCTCGCCGAGGGCCGCGGCCTGGCGGCCTTGGGCTTCCGGCCGGGAGAAATGGTGGGCCGCCGTGTGTTTGATCTCTTTCCCGAGATTCCCGAGCTGGTGGACCACGTCAAACAAGCGCTGGCCGGCAGAGCCTGCTCGGCGGTCACGCAGATCAACCAGGTCTTCTTTGAATTTTGGTATGCGCCGCTGCGGCATGCCAATCGCGAGATTGCCGGCGTGATTGCGGTCGCCGTGGACATCACCGACTTGAAGCGCGCCGAGGCGGACCTGCAAAAAGCCAAAGAGGCCTCCGAGGCGGTCCTGCTTGAGCTTAAGAAAGCGAATCAACAGCTCCAGCAATCGAGCGAGCACGCCCGGCAGATGGCGGTTGCTGCCGAGGCGGCCAACGTGGCCAAGAGCGAATTTCTCGCCAACATCAGCCATGAGATTCGCACGCCGATGAGCAGCATTCTGGGAATGACCGAGCTTGTGCTCGATACCGACCTCACCGCGCAACAGCGCAAATATCTCCAGGTGGTGGAAAAATCCGCGGAAGACCTGCTCGGCGTGATCAATGAAGTGCTCGACTTTTCCAATATTCAATCGGGCCGGCTGGCTCTGGAGCCGGCCAACTTCCAACTGCGGCCGTGCCTGGCGGCGGCGCTGCAGGCTTACGAACGGCGTGCACTCGAGCAGGGTCTGCAGTTCACCTTTCGCATCGCGCCGGGCACACCGGATGATCTGGTCGGCGATGAGGCGCGACTGAAACAGGTGTTGCGCATCCTGGTCGACAATGCCGTCAAGTTCACCGAGCGCGGCGAAGTGGTGGTGGAAGCCCGCCGCGACCTGACCCCTCGGCCCGATGCTCCCGGTGAAATTCGTCTGCATTTCACCGTGGCGGATACCGGCATCGGCATTCCGCTCGAGAAGCAGAGCATCATCTTCGCCCCCTTTGCGCAGGTGGACAGCTCACCCGCACGCAAGTATGGCGGCATCGGCCTGGGCCTCAGCATTGCCGCACAGTTGGTGGAGTTGATGCGCGGCCGGATGTGGGTGGAAAGCGTGCCCGGCAAAGGCAGTTCATTTCACTTCACTGCCAGCTTCGGCGTGCCGGAGCAGGCGGGTCTGCGGCCGCTTGTTCTTGCCACGGAACCCGCGGTTGCCGAGGCGGAAGACGAGTTGATTCTTGCCGAGGCGAGCTGGACGGTCAGCCCCACGGCCCAGCCGCTGCGCCTCCTGCTTGCCGATGACGACCCCACCGCGCAGGAGAACACGGCCCGGCTGCTGCGCAAACTGGGCCATCGCGTGGTGGTTTCAGGATCCGGCAAAGATGCGCTCTCCGTACTGGCGGGCGAACGCTTCGATCTGGCCCTGCTCGAAGTGCATCTTCCGGAGATGAATGCGCTGGAGTTGGTGGAGCAGCTTTACCGGCGGCAGAGCGAGACCGGCGTCTCCACGCCCGTCATCGCAATGAGCGCGCACCCCACGCCGGGTGAACGCGAGCGCTGCATGCAAGCAGGCATGGCAGGTTATTTGACCAAACCCATTCAGGTCACCGACCTGCAGCAGGTGATTGCCGCGCTCTTTCCGGCCGCCAAGGAACCGGCGGAATGAAACGGCGGGACCAGCGGCAAATGGCTGTGGCCTCGCCCTCGTTCTGCCCCGGCAGATTTCACGATTGCGCTTGTTGTCTGGGATGAAGCCATGAAATTCCGATTAGCCTGCGTGCAATTTTGCTCCCGGCTGGGAGAAGTCGATCACAATCTGGAGGAAATGGCGGCCTGGTGTGAATGGGCCGCTGACTTGGGCGCCGCGGTTGTGCTTTTTCCGGAAGCGTGTCTGACCGGCTATTGCCGGCCGCGCGAAATGAGGCAAGCCGCCCTGCCGTTTGCCGGCGCGCTGGCCGAGCGCGTGGCCGAGATCGCAACCGCCAACCGGGTCCTGCTCGCCTTTGGCATGCCGGAACGCGACGGCAACGAAGTCTACAATTCGCTGATCGCTGTGGGTCCGCAAGGCCATGAAGTGGCGCGCTATCGCAAAACGCATCTGTGGGCCGCCGAGAGCAAGTGGGCCAGGCCCGGCAACCGCCTGGTGACCTGCCAGACCGAACTGGCGCACTTTGGCTTCATGCTTTGCTATGACACTCGCTTCCCCGAGGTGAGCCGCGTTTTGGCGCTGCGCGGCGCGGAAGTCCTGTTGGTGGCGAGCGCGTGGCGCGCCAGTCACGTGGAAGAATGGCGCCTTTGTGCCCGCGCCCGCGCGCTTGACAATGGCATCTTCGTCGCCGGCTGCGATGCCATTCTCGACGCCGATCATTTCAAGTGCGCCGGTGGCAGCCTGATCGTCGGGCCGGCCGGTGAAATCATGGTGCAGGCGAACTATAGCGAAGAAAACTTGATCATCGCGGACATCGATACCGCCGCGATTGCCGCACGCCGGCAAGACCTGCCATTGCTCGAGCAGCGCCGGCCGGGGCTCTATCGCGTTGCACAGCGATAGAACCGCTGGCCCGCCCGAACTTCTGCCGCAACGCCCGCGCAAAACCACGTGGTGGCCGCATTAGGCTGCCTGAAGCGTCCTCCCCTGCCCATCCCACTGCATTCCAACTTCCACGAAAAAAACCGCTGTCTTGCTGCCTGACCAGTTCGCCGGCACGCCGCCCCTGGTCTGCGATTCCGCCGCTTTGCTGGTATCACTGCAGCTTGGAGTGGACAACCGCTCGCGCGCTACATGGCTTTCGGCGATTACAGGCCCGCCGTCGGATTTTCCAAAGCACAAGACTGCGCGGCAAGTGCGCGCCCGCAAGACCACCGCGCAAGCCAACCGTTTCGGCTGCAGGAAATTGCGACCGGACCGCCGGCTTGAATGCCGATTCACATACTTTACCTGTTCTCACAGCTATGCCCGCGCAGCATCAATCCCATCCGCTGTCTCATTCCGCCTCGGCACCGGGCGTCGCCTGCCACATGCTCCTTTGTACTCTCCTCTGGCTACCGGTGGCCGCGCTGGCACAAGTGCCGGCTTTGCCCTCGCTGGACCCGAACACACCGCTGACGCAATTCGTGCTCGATGCCTGGGGTGATGAGAACGGCCTGCCGCATGGCAATATCACCAGCATCACGCAAACACCGGACGGCTATCTCTGGCTGGCCACCGCGGGCGGCCTGGTGCGCTTTGACGGCGTGCGCTTCGTGGTCTACAATTTCGAAAACACACCGGTTTTCCAGAACAACGTCCTGCGCGCACTGCTCACCGCTGCCGACAGTAGCCTGTGGATCGCCACCGGTCAAAGCGGCCTGGTGCGCTGGAAGAACGGACAGTTCACCGCCCTGACCACCGCCGAGGGCCTGGCCAGCAACTCCGTCTGGTCCGTCTGCGCAGCGGCCGACGGCGCCATCTGGATTCACGCCACGCAGGGACTGCATCGCTGGCAGGCCGGAAAACTCGAGTCCTTTTCCCTGCCCGACAGCCTCGCCAAAATCCGCTCGCAGGCGCTTTGGGTTGACCAGGCCGGATACGTTTGGTTGGCGATCAATCAGAAAGTGTTTCGCTGGCGGCCGGCGGAGCAGCAACCCGTCGCGCCCTTCCTGGGCGAGAACGGCAGCCGGGTACTCTGCCTCCTGGCCGATCGCACCGGCGCCGTCTGGATCGGCACCCACGATGCCGGTTTGTTGCGCTATCACGAGGGCCGGATTAGCACCTACACCACTGCCGACGGTCTGGCGCACAGCCGCGTTTGGCGGGTATACGAAGATCGCGCCGGCACCATTTGGGCCGCAACGGAAGGGGGCTTGAGCCGCTGGCGTCATGGCCGTTTCGACAGCTTCACCGTGTCGCAGGGCCTGCCGGATGGCCGCTGCCGTTCGCTCTTTCAAGATCGCGAAGGCTGCTTGTGGGTGGGCAGCTACAGCCGGCTTTACCGCTTCAAAGCCGGCCGGGTGACAATGCTGGGCGAATCAGAAGGGTTGTCTCCCGGACCGGCGCGTTGTGTGTTCCAGGATTCCGCCGGCAGCATCTGGATCGGCTGCAACTCCGGGTTGAACCGATTGCAGCATGAGAACATCACCACCTTCACAACCGCAGACGGGCTGCCCAGCAACGATGTTTTTGCAGTCGGCGCGGACGAGCGCGGGACGCTCTGGGTGGGCACGGAAGTTGGCCTTGCCCACTTCGACGGCAGCCGCTTCCATTCCCTGCCCGCTGCGCCGGCGCGCAGCAAAATCCGCGTCCTCTATAACGATGCCGCCGGCCACCTGTGGGCCGGCACGCGTGACGGTGATGTTTCCATCCATGCGAACGGCGTCTTGCGCCAGTGGCGTCCGGATTTGAATGAAGGCGACTGCATCTATTGGTTTCATCGCGATCGCGCCGGGGACTTTTGGATCGGCAAATGGGGAAGCGTGCTGCGCGTAAAGTCCGGCACTCCGCTGCACACCGGGCCGGTAGAATGCGAAAGCCTCGAGACGCGCTGCTGCTACGAAGAGGCTGACGGCACGCTCTGGCTGGGCACGCTGGGCAACGGTGTCATTCGCCGCAAGGAGGGCGTTTCCCGCAATTTCACGACCAAGCAGGGGTTGTTCGACAACTATGTCTGGGCCATCCTGGAAGATGACGCAGGCTATCTTTGGATGAGCAGCGACCGCGGCATTTGGCAGGTGCACAAGAACGATTTCGCGGATTTGGAAGCCGGCCGGATCGTCAAACTGCCATGTGTGGCTTATGGCCAGAGTGAGGGCCTGCGCGTCAAGGAGGGCAATGCCATGGGGTTTCCCAAAGGCTGGAAAGACCGCGCCGGGCGCTTGTGGTTTCCCACCACAAACGGCGTGGCCATCGTTGATCCGCGGCAACAGATCATCAACACCTTGCCGCCGCCGGTGCACATCGAGGAAGTGGTGGTCGATACGGTGGCGGTGGCCTGGCGGGAACACCTGCGCTTGTCGCCGAGCAGCAAGAATGTCGCGATCACCTATACCGCCACCAGTCTGCGCCAGCCACAGCAAGTGCAATTCCGCTACCGGCTGGAGGGCTACGATGCCGGTTGGATTGAAGCCGGCACGCGGCGGACGGCCTACTACACCAATCTCGCCCCCGGCGATTATCGCTTCCGCGTGATCGCTTGCAATGAAAACAACGTGTGGAATGATGCCGGTGCGAGCCTGCGTTTCGCGATTGCGCCGCACTTTTATCAAACCGGCTGGTTCTCGCTGCTCGTCGTCCTGCTGCTGAGCCTGACGGTTTATGGCGGCTATCGCTGGCGCCTGCATCACCTCGAACTCAAACAAACGAGGCTGGAGCAACTGATCAGCGAGCGTACGGAACAACTGCGCGCCAGTGACGCCAAGAACAAGGCCATCCTGCAGGCGCTGCCCGATGCCATTTTTCGCCTTAGCCGCCAGCGGACCTTTCTCGAGGTCTTCGCCGCGCCGCATTTCAAGACCTACGCTCCGCCGCAGGAATTTCTCGGCAAGGAAATCTCGGAGGTTCTCCCCGCGCCGATTGCGCGCATGATCACCCGGGCCATCGACCGCGCCCGCCAAACCGGGCAAAAGCAGGTGCTGAATTATGAGCTGCCCACCGCCGGCCAGGTTCTCCATTTTGAAGCCTACCTGGTGAGCAGCGAAAATGAAGAAACCCTGGCCATCGTGCGTGACATCACCGCGCGCAAACTGGCGGAAAAGACCATGCGCGAATTCGAGGTCTTCCGCCTGATTGCCGAGGCCTCCCCCATCGCCATGACGATGACGCGCTGGTCGGACGGGGCCATTCTCTTCGCCAATCAACACGCTGCCCGCCTGCTGGCTGTCCCGCGCGAGAAGATGACGGCGATGCGCAGCCTGAGTTGGTATGACGACCCGCAGGAACGCACCAGGCTTCTTGAAATCCTCGCCCGTGCCGGCAGCATTCACAATCAGGAAGTGAAGCTGCGCAGGCCTGACGGCACTTCCTTGTGGGTGCTGGCTTCCTGCCAGCGCCTCGAATTCAATGGCGAACCGGCCCTGCTGAGCGGGTATTATGACATCTCGGCGCGCAAGCAGGCGGAAGAGCTGCTGGAGCGCTACGCCC
Source organism: bacterium (assembly GCA_037445455.1). Taxonomy (GTDB): domain Bacteria; phylum Zhuqueibacterota; class Zhuqueibacteria; order Zhuqueibacterales; family Zhuqueibacteraceae; genus Coneutiohabitans. The sequence continues at coordinate 53,178 of JBBIKM010000012.1, forward strand.
GCAACCAGACTGCGCTGGTGCTGGCCAATCAGGCCTTGTTGCGCACACTCGATTTGGACGGGCTGTTGGGCGAGATTCTGCGTGCGGCGCAAGAGGCGCTGCCTGCCGCGGAAAAAGGCGCCATCCTGCTGTGGGAAGCCGACCGCCAAAGGTTAAAGGTGTGCAGCACGTTTGGCTACCAGGATCCGGGCGTCGCACAATTGACTTTCACCGCGGCGGAAGGCCACGCCGCGCACGCGGCCAGAACACGGCAGCCGATGATCATTGCGGATGCGCATGCCGAGGGCGCCTGGCGCGAGGCGGGCGAAATCGCAGAAATTCGCGCGCTGCGCAGTGCCGTGGTGGCGCCGCTGATTCTGCGCGAAGAGGTGCTGGGCGTGCTCAGCCTGGAGGCGACACAGCCGGCGGTGTTTCATGAGAATGATTTGGAGCTGTTGGCGGCCTTTGCCGGCCAGGCGGCACTCGCCCTCGACAACGCCCGTCTCCACCGGCAGGTGCTGGCCTCGGAGGAACGCTACCGCGCGCTGTTCGACGACAATCCTGCCATGTATTTTACCATCGATGCACAGGGCACGGTGCTGTCGGTCAACCGCTACGGCGCGGAAGAACTGGGATACCGGCCGGAGGAATTGGTGGGCAGCTCGGTGCTGCAGGTCTTTCATCCCGAGGACCGGCAGGCAGTGCTCCAGCAGGTGCAGCTCTGTCTGCAGACCTCACCGCGCACGAACTATTGGGAGCTGCGCAAGATTCGCAAGGACGGCAGCCTGCTTTGGGTGGGAGAATTCGCGCGTGCGCTGCAGAGTCCCGCCGGCGAATGGTTGATTCTGATTGTGTGTGAAGACATCACCGGCCGCAAACAGGCGGAGCGCGAGATTCGCCGCCTCAACGAAGAATTGGAGCAACGCGTGGCGGCACGCACGCGGGCCTTGCAGGAGAGCGAGACCAAATTCCGCACACTCGCTGAAATGGCGACCGCGGGCATTTTCATCTTCCGCGGTGAGCAGGTGCGCTATGTCAACCCGGCGGCGGAAAGAATCACCGGCTATTCGCACGAGGAACTGCTGCAAATGAATTTCCGGCACCTCCTGCATCCTGATTTTCAAGTCGAGCGCCCGGCCCACGGCAACGGCGAGTTGCCGCAGGCACGCCATGAGCTGCGAATCCTCGCCAAAGACGGCCTCGCGAAGTGGATTGATTTTACCACCAGTCCGATCGACTATCAAGGCGAGGCCGCGGTGCTGGGCACAGCGCTGGACATCACCGACCGCAAACGCCTGGAAGAACAATTGCAGGATTACATGCAGGATTTGGAGCGGCTGGTCGAGCAGCGCACGGCCCGCATTAAAGAGCTTGAACGGCAGCGCATCGAAACCGAAAAGCTCGCCGCCACCGGCCGCATGGCGGCGCGCATCGCGCACGAGATCAACAATCCACTCGGCATCATTCAAACGGCCTGCCAACTGGTGAGCCGCGCGGTGCCGCCGGGCCACCGCCATTATCATCATCTCGGCACCATCCACAAGGAAATCGACCGGATTGCCCAAATCGTGCGCCAGATGCTCGACTTGCACCGGCCGCATCGCGAAGCGCCGCGCGCCTTTCACGTGGCAGAAACCATCGGAGAAATCGTCGCGCTCATGAAACCCAGGGCCCAGGAAAGCCGCGTTCAACTCCAGCTTGACGTGGTACACGCCGGCGTGCCGGTTATTCTGCCGGAGAACCAGTTGCGTCAGGTGTTGTACAACCTCCTGTTGAATGCCGTCGAGGCCTCGCCAGCCGGAGGCGAAGTGCACGTGCGGGTGGAAATCGCTGCAGACAGCATGCTGCTCGCGGTGAGAGATCAGGGTGCCGGCATTCCCGAGGAGATCGGCTCGCGCGTGTTCGAGCCGTTTTTCACAACCAAGAACAAGTCCGCGACCGGCGGACTGGGGCTGGGCCTGGCAATCTGCAAGAGTTTGGTGGAGAGCATGAACGGTGTGATTGCATTCGACAGCCGCAGTGGACAAGGCACGACCTTCAGGGTCTCCGTGCCGCTTATTTCCCGTGGAGAAACACATGAACGAATTGGGCCGGGTACTGATTGCCGATGATGAAGTCGGTTTCGCGGAAGTGACCGCAGATTTGCTGCGTGATGAGGGCTACGTTTGCGACTGCGCGGTCGATGCCCATGACGCACGCCGCCTGCTCGCCGGGCAACGCTATGATTTGCTGGTGGCGGATATCAAAATGCCCGGCAATGATGATCTGGAATTCATCGAAATGCTGCCCACCCTCGCCGCGGGCCTGCCGGTCATTCTCGTCACCGGCTACCCTTCGTTGGAGACCGCCATCAAATCGACGCGGTTGTCGGTGGTCGGCTACCTGGTCAAACCCACGCCCATCGAAGATTTTCTGCGCCTGGTGCGGGACGCCGTCCTTCGCTCACAAACCATGCGAATGTTCGAACACGCGCGTGCTCAAATGCAGGAGGTGCAACAGGAGATGAGCGCCCTGGTGGCGCAGGCCGGCCTGCCGCTGGGCTCGCCCGCCTCCAGCGTGGACATTTTCCTGCACTATGCCATTCGCAACATCCTGGCGAGCGTCGCCGATTTGAAAAACCTGGCGCATTCCCTGAGCAGCAGCCAGCCGCAAGCACACGCCTGCCACATCATCAATTGCCCGCGCCATGCCGAGTTATCCCAGGCCATTGCGCAGGCGGTAACCGTGCTGGAGCGCACCAAGGGATCCTTCAAATCGAAGGAATTGGCGGCGTTGCGTCACCGGTTGGAAAAACTGCTCGCGGCCAATCAACAGCCACTTGGCGGCGGTGCCAGCGGCGCATGAAGCAGCAGCGCCCGCAGAATTTCACCACCGAATTTTCCGCAAGCCGGTCGAACTGGCGTACTTTAATGCGAGTTTCTGAACTTCTCCTCGCAGGCGGCCAAAGCGAGCCGATTGAGCGACAGGTGCGAGCAGGCTCAGCCGGGCCAGCGCTCAAATGAGACTGTCGCCAGCCTTGCCAGACAAGCTCCGGGCTTGTAAGTCGAAGGCGCCCGCAAGTCCACTTCTTCCCCAAGCGGACTTGCCGGCGCCTTTTTGTTTGTGACGGCGTCGCGCAGAACTTTCCGACCACCTCAAGCCATTCTCCCTGCCTCTTGGGCTTGGGTGAGCACGCAGTCTGGCCGCACTGGTGGCTGAAAGGCGCCACTGCGACGGCTGCATTCCATGAACACAGCAGCGCCGGTTGCAAACTGGCTGTTCCCCTGCAAGCTTTGCATTCCGGGCTGATGTGATGCGGTGGGAGTTGTTCCTCACAAGCGTGGAGCTCGCCGAGGCTGCCGCCTGCAGTGCTCGGCGAGCGCCCGCACGCTTGCTGCTGGAGAGTTCGGCCTCCCAATGGCAACCACTGGCAAACCTGACTACGGCAATAAGCTGCGCCCATGATACCGCCGTGATAATCCAACCTTCCGCCTTCGGGCGGAAGGTTTACGGCGGACTCACAGCTCTGCTGTCGCAGGCTCCGGCTGCAGGCCGTCATCACGCCACATGCGATTCACCCGCCAAAAAGTTGTTTCGTCGCAACACCCGGGCATGCGCCAGCGAAGTGCGCCGGCGGTGCCGTAACCAGAATCCTGCACCAAAAGACGAAAACGCCAGCAGCAGACAGGTACCGCCCGCAATGAAGACCTCGGGCATGTCGCGGCAGGTCGTTTCAAGAGCGGAGCAGAGCGCAGCCGGCGTGCCGTATTCACGGCTCGCAAAAAATGCCTGCCGCGTCCAGCTCTCCCGCAACACGCGTGCGAGAACACCCAGCGCAATTCCCAGCCACAGCCTGCCGGGAACGGCATGACAGGCTGCTGGCCGAAATGAGAGACCCGCCCTCGCACACGCGCGCAGTGTCTTCAAACTCTGCACGCATGAAGTGCGCGCCCGCCTCTTGATTTCCGCGATCCTCCTCGCCAACCGGTTGCGGAGCGTGTTGGTTTGGTGCCGCACCACTTGTGCCTCCCCGGCAATTTCAATTTTCTCTGCCGCTGCAGGTCAGTCAACATACGTTGCGATCAAGATGAATCGACAATTCTGGTTCGCGCAACGGCCATGCCAAACCCCGGCGGCGCCTGAGCGTGTCAGCTCAGGGCACAAGTACAGGAAACTTTGAAGCGTGCAGTGAAAAATGAGAGAGGTGAGATCAGGAGGGAAATGAAGGCTGTAACGAAACATTACACCAGGCGAGGCCGGCGCAATAGATTGAGGCAAGCTCTTGCAACCACGGTTGTGCCTGAGTCTTCACAAAGTCCTTGCAGGAGGGCGGCGTGGTCAGCGCACCACCCGCAGCGATTGCGGCCCGCCGTGGTCCTGCAAACGAATATGAAGCATCTGATTGCGGGCATCATAGGCCCAGCCCAGGGCAGCGCCGGCCAGGAGGTTTTCCAATTTTTCCTTGCGCCAACGCTCACCGTCGCGCTCAACCACCGCCGGCGCCTTGGGCAGCGCATGAATCACTACCACGAACTCGCGTGCCGGCGGTTGAAACTTGCCCTTGCGGGCGTCGAGTTGCAAAAGCAATTGATCACCATGATCCGCGAAAGTCATGGCCGTGAGCGCATAGAGGCCCTGCTCGTAGTCATAGGTCAGTCCATCGTCTTCATAGAGCGTGAATGCGCCTGCGCCCTGGGGATAGCAATGCAGCGTGAGCGGGCTCGACGGCGTCTCTGGATCATCCACGAATCGCCCCACCGGAGCCATCGGCACAATCGCGCCGGCCTTGACGAAGATGGGAATATCCCGCAAGGTTACCGGCACGGTCACGCGCCGGCCGCCCGTTCGCATCTGCCCGGTCCAAAAATCGAACCAAGTGCCCGCCGGCAGATAAACAGAAACGGTGTCAGCCTGCGGCTGCACCACGGGTGTAACCAGCAGATACTCTCCAAACAGCCATTGCGAATACAGCTCCGCGACTTGGGGATCATTGGGATATTCCCACACCAACGGCCGCACCAGGGAGAGGCCGGTCAAATGATTCTCCAAGGCATGGGAGTAAATGTACGGCAGCAGGGCATAGCGCAGGCGAATGTACTTCTTCGCAATGGCCTCGGCTTCGGGGCCGTATTGCCACGGCTCACGCTCCTGGTCAAATGAGCCGTGCACGCGAAAGATCGGCACAAACGCGCCGAATTGCAGCCAGCGAATGTAATTCTCCGGCTCGGGCCGGCCGTTAAAGCCGCCGATGTCCATTCCCCACCATGCCGATCCCAAAGCGACGCTGCTCAGCATGAAGAGCCGCTGGCGCGCCATGGATTCAAAACCCGTGGGAATGTCGCCCGACCAGTGGCCGTAGGCATAGCGTTGCGCACCGAGAAAGAAATTGCGGTTGATCGACCACACGCGCAGATTATTGCGACGGCGCTGGCCTTCATAATTCGCCCGCTGCATTTGCAGAAACATCAAATTGCCGCCGTAGCTGTCCGCTTCGTCATTCCAGTAACCAATGATGCCGGTCGCAAAACTGCGCTGGCGCTCGTAGAACGAATCGAAGTACCACTGCCGCACCGCCGGCAAATGAAAATTCAACCGGCCCACTTGCTGCTTGCTGAAATAATCCTTCTCGCTGTCCAGGAAATACCCCTCGCGCTGGCAGAAACGGCCCTGCTCGGTGTTGACATGCACGCGCGGTTTGCGAATGCCGAACAGCTTCACGCCCAGCGAATCGGTGATCTGTTTGAGGCGGCCGCTCGGGCCATCGGGGAATTTGGGCCCCCAGCGGAATTCACCATAGTTGTCCTCGCCGTAGGCCATCCAATCAAAGTCGAGAATGTAGGCATCCAGCGGAATGCCCCTGGCGCGGTAGGTTTTGATATCGCCCAACAGCTCGGTCTGATCCAGGCCCCACTCGGTGTTCATGAAGCCGAAGGTGAATTTGGGAAAGAGCGGCGCGGCTCCGGAAATCGCGGTCATGCCGGTGAAAATCTCGCGCGGCGTTCCGAGCAAAAGGTAAAGCTCGAGCGCAGTCCTGGCGGGTGCAGGCGCGCTCTCCTGCGCCGCCCCGCGGAATCGCCGTGCGCGTGCCACCGTGAAATCCAACTGGCCGTCGGCGATTTTGATATGGCCGCTGTCGCTGTTCATCAGCACGCCGTAGCCCGCCGTGGTCCACACGAACGGCGCGCCGGCGTGGCCCTGCATGCCGGCGCTGATCGTGCCGCCGTGATTCTTGCTCAATTTGCCGGTGAAATTGTTGTGAATGCCATAAAAGTGCTCACCGGTCACGCGCAAACGAATCCCGTTTTCATGCCAACCCACGGCAGGCGTTTCCTGCAGCAGTTGCCGGCCGTTGGCGTCATAGAGCGTGAAGCGCAGCGGCCGGCGCGCAATGGCCACGCGCAATGCCGCGGTGGTGATCACCAGGGGATCTCCGGTGGTGTCGATTTGCACGCTCACTTTGGGCCAATTTTTCCGCGGCACGATCAGCGTATCCGGCTCTGTCGCCCCCGGCGGGCGAAAGCTGATCCTGAGAATATTGGGCCGGCACACTTGAAACACGACGGTCCCGGCACCGGCACGCAGGGTGAGAATATCCTCCTGCAATTGAACTTCGGTAACGTTGCCCACGCCGGCATGCAGGCACGCGGGCACGAGCAGAGACATTAATAGTTGCGAAAGGGAAGCAGGTTTTTTCCAGTCACTCGGGGGGAAGGGCTTGGCCATGAACAGGTTTCCTGGTCGGCTGGTTTGATCGGCAATGCCGGCGTTTCGAAAATGCACCCGCAACGATAGAGATTTCTTTTGGGAATGTCAAGCCGGCCAGGCAGAGAGGAGAGCAATGCCTCAGCAACCGGCGTTCATCTTGATCAGCAACGGTTGCACCGTTGCTTTTGGCGCCACGCGTCGGGACGCCACGGCACAGCCGTGGCGGATCATCCCCCGCCGTCATTGAGACATTACAGAGGGCGGGACTTTGCGCTTGCTTTCGCGACAGCGTTTCTTTTTCCTAAAGCCAATGCCGAATAGAGATTTCATTTGGGAAAGTCAAGCCGGCCAGGCAGAGAGGAGAGCAATGCCTCAGCAACCGGCGTTCATCTT